>JAEWNN010000055.1 GCA_023457035.1 Verrucomicrobiota bacterium | reverse complement strand
TGGGCGCGGTGGGCACGCCGAGCCTGACCTTCTCCGGCGACACCAACACCGGGCTGTACTCGCCAGGCGCCGACCAGCTCGCGCTGGTGACCGGTGGCGTGGCACGGCTGACGGTGGATGCCGCGGGTGAAGTGCTGATCCCCGGGGCGCTGAAGGCGGCAGGCACGGCATTCGTCCCGGACCTGTCGAACTCGGGGAAATATGTGGACTTCGGCAACGCGGTTGCCCGTGCGAACATGTTGAGCCTCTGCTCACCCTATACGGCGACGAGCAATGTTCTGTATTTCGGCTTAACATACGACGGCACGGACTCGCGCTACGAGCACGTCATCGGTTCGGGATCCGCCTACGGCGCGTTTCTCGCGTTCAACGGATCTACTGGTGGCCTCAACATCGGAATCTCGGCAGCCGCAAACGCCAATGGCGAGGCGGCGACAGTCAACACCAGGATGACACTGTTGTCCACCGGTGCGCTCCGGCTGCACGCCTACGGTGCCGGGACACTGGTGACCGACGCCTCCGGCAATGTCATCGCAAGCAACGCACTCACGGGCACGCTGACCGCGCCGCTGGGCGCGGTGGGCACGCCGAGCCTGACCTTCTCCGGCGACACCAACACCGGGCTATTTTCCCCGGGAGCGGACCAGCTCGCGCTGGTGACCGGTGGCGTGGCACGGCTGACGGTGAGCGCCGCGGGCGCGATCGCGATCCCGGGCACCGCCACCGTCAACAGCGGTGCCAGCCCGGCGGGCAACGTGCGCAATATCACGATCAGCACCGCAGCCCCGAGCGGCGGCGCCGACGGCGACGTGTGGCTGCAGTACACCGCCTGACCCGCGATGCCCATCCAGACGAAAGTCTCCGGAGCCTTCAAGACCGCCACGCCCTCGGTGCGCGTGGGCGGCTCGTGGAAGGCGGCCAACGCCTTCGTGCGCGTGGGTGGCGCGTGGAAGAGCGCGGCCGCGTCGAAAGTCGAAACGCCCCAGACCTACTCAGTGACCTTCCCTGGGGCACCCGGCAACATGACCGCATACGTGACGCTCACCTGCCCGACAGTGGGGGCGACGATCTACACCAGCGTGAATGGCGGCGCCTGGATGGCCTACGCCACCCAGGTGCTCGTTCCGCCCGGCCAGAACCTGCGCGCCTACGCGACCAAAGCCGGAATGACAGACTCGGACATCTACGGCCCCACCACCTTCTGACCCACCATGACACCACAACAAGCTCTCCAGATTCTGGATAATGCCGCGGGACAGGCCCACCTGACCCGCAACGACCACATCGCCGTGCAGGAGGCGCTCGCGACCGTGCGCGCCGCCATCACGCCGCCCACAGCAGACGACAAGGCCACGCCGCCCGCACCCGCTGCCGACTGACCCGCCATGCTCACCTCCGAAATCGCCGCGTTTGCCTGCGCCAAGATCCGCCTCGAGGATGCGGACACGCTCGCCCAGGCGCTCAAGTTCACCCGCTTCCGGTGGGCGAACCTGTGGGATGACTCCGACTGGCGGCAGGCGCGCCACGCGCAGACCGTGGCGGTGGCCGCCGGCGTGCAGGACGTGACACTCGACGCCGATTTCGGACTGGTGCAGGCCTGCCGCTGGGGAGCGGACATCGAACTGCCGGTGCTCTCCGAGCGCTCGCAGCTCGCGGCCGACCCCGCGGCGCAGGAGCGCAGCGGCACGCCGGCGGGATTCATCGTCCTACCCAAGGAGGCCGGTATCTGCCGCGTGCGGCTGGTTCCGATCCCGCAGGTGGATGGCGACCTGCTGGTGCTCGGCAAACGTAAGTGCCCGACGCTGGCCGACAGCGACGAACCGCCGCTGCCGGGCGCGAGCGAGACGCTCGCCGCCTTCGTGGAGGGCGATCTGTGGCGCTCGGTGTTCCGCCAATTCTCCAAGGCGCAGGCCTGCTACGAGGAGGCCAACGCGCTGCTGGCGCGGATGCGCGACCTCGAGAACCGCCAGAGCCAGCAGGGCTGGCGGCTGGTGCCGCTCTGCGAACCCATGGGCGGCGCAGACGACTGGGGCCTGAGCAAATCCTGACCCATGCTGCTGCCCACCGACACACTCGACGATCAGATCCTCGAAGCCGGCACCAACGGCTTCGTGGCCCTGGACGAGACCACCAAGGCGACGCTCCTGGCGGATACGGCGCTGCAGGCGGCCAAGGATTCGATCTGCCGGACCGACGGGATCATCGGCCCCCGGCCGGGCTTGCGGCACTGTGGGCGCGCCGAGGCGCACGGGCTGGCCAACGGCTTCGATACACAGGCGGCGCTGTTCTTCGGTGTCGGCGGGTACCAGGCGCTGCTGCACATGCGGGCGGGATCGCTGAGCGTGATCCCCGACCTCGAGCAAGGCACCCCGGTGAACCTGGCCAGGAGCTACCCCACTGGCCCCATGCCGGCCGCCGCGCTGGTCGATCGCGCCTACTTCGCCCACCCCGAGGGCGGGCTGATCTGGGCCCAGTATGCCTCCGGCTGGACGACGGGAACGGTGACGGAATGGGCCGACAGCACGGGCATGCCGGTGTTTTCCGCGCTCTGCGCCCATGGGTACCGGCTGCTGGCCGCCAAGGCGGGCACCGATGAAGTCTACGCCTCGACGCTGCTGGGCGGATCCGTACCGGCCGACTGGAGCCAGACCACGCAGATCCGCGTGGGCAAGGGCAACTCGGACCCGCTGGTGGCGCTGCTCTCCGGACAGGACAGCTACCTGCTGGCGCTGAAAAGCTCGAGCGTGTGGCGCGTCGACACGAGCGCCGCCAGCGCGGGCGACTGGTCCACTGGCCAGTTGACCGACAAGTGCGGCTGCGCCGCGGCGCGCTCTGTGGTGCAGATCGGCGGCGACACGCTGTTTCTGGCGCGTGCCGGCGTGATCTCCCTGTCCGGCCTCGCGACGGTCGACGCGCTCTCCGAGGTGAGCGTGATCTCCGCCCCGATCGATGCCTCGATCCGCCGGATCAACTGGCCGGCCGCCGGCCGCGTGGTGGCCGAGGCCTGGGGCCAATACTACCTGCTGGCCTTGCCGCTGGACGCCGACGCGGCGCCGCGCGACGTGTTCGCGTGGGACGTGGTGCGGCGTGCCTGGGTGGGCCACTGGCGCATCGACCTCCCGGACGCCGCGGCCGCCACGCCGGGCATCGGCGCGATGGTCGCGACGACCTTCGGGAACATCCCCGAGCTGGTGGTGCTCGACAACTCGGGCCACGTGCGGCGCTTCGAGCAGACCAGCGTGGTCGACGAGCTGGACCGCGTGGCCGGTATCGCGACGACACAGGACGTGGTGCAGGACCTGCGCACGAAGAGCTGGGACTTCGGTGCCCCGGACAATTTCAAGAGCCTCGTCAACCTCGTGGTGGATTTCTGGGACAGCTCGAGCGCCACGGCGCAGATCTACCTGGTGCGCGACGGCAAGGACCCGGAGCTGGTCGCCGGCCCGCTCCGCGCCACCGCCAACCCGCAGTTTCCCCTCGGCTTCCCGCTGAGCTTCCAGCGCGACAAGGCGCTCTCGCGCTCGTTCTCGCTGCGGCGCTTCGGCCGGGCGCGCGAGGTGTCGGTGCGCATCGCCGAGACGACCGGCGCCCTGGCGCTGCGGCGGGTGCAGGTGAGTGCATTCCTCGATAGCGCGGAGGTGGAGCGATGATCGCCCGGGCTGACGTGTACGCATGGATGGATCAGCGCTACCCCTGCGCGTGGCCGGAGGAGGCGCGCCGCGCGTGGTTCGGCTGGTACTGGACCGATGCCCGCTGCTGGGTCGCACGCGGGGCCGGCAAGATCCTCGGCGTGACGCTGGCGCGGGCGGTCGACGACCTCGGCCGCGCCGCCGCCGAACAGGCCTACCATGACGAGGCGGGCCGCATCGCCTTCGCCGACGTTTCCGTGAACGAAGGCGGGGCGCGTTCGTGGGCCGCCATGATCCACGCGTTGCGCGTTCGCTTCCCGCAGTGCGATCGCATCGCCTTCGCGCGGCTGGGCCGCGGGGAGCGTGTGCGCGTGTACCCGATCCATGAATTCCTAACCCGACTGGAGAAAACCTATGGGCAAGAGCACTAAAGTCGATGCGCCGGCCACGCCGGACTACGCCGCCGCCAACCGCGAGGGCATCATGGCAGACATCGAGACGCTGCCGATCCGGCTCGCCGCCGAGCAGGCCGCCGCCTCCGGCACCCGCTGGACCAACCCGGTCGACGGCAAGACCTACGACTTCGGGCTGGGCACCGACTGGGCCGCCTACGCCAAGAGCCCCGGTGTGGCCGCCGCCTACGAGAAGGCCAAGGCCGACGGCACCGCCAGCGGACAGACCGCGGTGCAGTTCGCGCAGAACTACTACAACACCACGGGCCGTGGTGCCGGCGATGCGGTGCCGCTGCTCGGCGGCGATGCAGCCGCGGCGCGCCGCAACATCGAGTCGGCGCTCCAGTATGCCCAGGGTGGGGCGGACATCTCGCGCACGCTGGCCAAACAGCAGCTGCAGGATCAGCTCGAGCTGGCCCCGCAGTACAACGCGCTCAACCTCCAGTCGCAGCGCGATGCGTACACGGCCTCCCTCGAGGCCCAGAAACAGGGCCAGCAGCAGGGGATGGACCTCGAGCTGCAGTACCGCCCCAAGTACACCGAGAGCGAACTGGCGGCGCAGAAGGCCGCGTGGCAGCAGAGCATGGAGCAGGGCAAACAGGCCACCTACGACTACGCCGACTGGCAGAAGGACCTGCTGCCGCAGATGAACGCGCTCGGCCTCGACGCCCAGCGGACCGCCTACAACCAGGGACTGACGCTGGCCGACCAGGGCGCTGCCGCCTCCCAGGCGACGCTGGGCCAGCTCAATGCGAACCTGCTGCCCACGCGCGACGCGTGGGGCAAGAGCGTGCAGGACGAGCTGGCCATGGGCTCGAAACTCACCGCCGCACAGCAGGCACAGGTGGAGAATGACGTGCGCAGCGGGCAGGCCGCCCGGGGCAACATCCTCGGCAACGCGGCCATGATCAACGAGGCGCTGGCCAAGTTCGACATGGGCCAGAAACTGCTCACGCAGCGCCAGGCGGCGGCCAAGGACTACGTGCAGGGCAGCAACCTGGTGCAGGTGCAGCAGCCCAGCGCGCAGATGACCAGCGCGCAGGCCGTGAATCCGCTGATGCCGAACTTCTCCAGCGGCCAGATGCAGACGGCGGCCACGCCGGCCTTCTCGGCCTCGACCGTCGCCGGCGCGAACCTCTCGCCCTACGCCGTGAACCAGAGCAACGGGTTCAACTACCTCAACGCCAACGCCGGCCAACAGGCGGCCAACTTCGCCCAGCAGAGCTACGGGACGCAGGCCAACATTTTCAACACGCAACAGCAGGCGGCGACGCAGAAGGCGCAGATGGGCATGGACATGCTCGGGACGCTCGCCGGCGGCGCGATGAGCTTCATCTGATCATGCCCGCCGAGCTGCCATTCCCCGAACCCCTGCCCGCGCTGGTGGCGCAATTCGCGCTGCTGGCGGAGGGGCGCAAGCGCGCCGTGCTGGTGCCCTACACACAGCCCGGCAGCGGCGACCGATCGCACACGGCACACGAGACGCCGCTCGGCCTAGTCTACCACACCCCCGAGGTGACGGCCGCGGAGATCGACCGTGCCGTGCGCGAGGATACGCTGGGCGACCTGCTCGGCTACGGAATCCCCCGCAAGCCCGCGAGCGCCGATCGCGTGGTGGTGCTGCGCGACCCGACCGGCTGCGAGAAGCTCGCCGTGGGCTGCGATGCGGCCACCGAGGAGCGGGTGCGCGCCGCCATCGATCGGCTGGGCAACCACGGCGACCGACTCTCCACCGAAACCCCCTTGGCCGTGGTGCAGGACCGCCTGCGCTACTGGGCCGCGTTCTTCAACCTTCAATCGCTCTGACCATGGCCTTCTCCAGCGGATTCTCCGCCGGGCTCCAGCTCGGCAACAACATCAAGCGCAACAAGCTCGACCGCGAAATGCTCGACTGGCGCAAACAAAGTGCCGCCGACGACCTCGCGCTGAACAAACAACTGGCGGACCAACGGGCCCAACAGGTCGCCGACGACATGGGATTGCGCCGCGATGATCTGGCCCTACGCCGCGACGACCTTACCATGCGCCGGGAGAACCTCGCAGGTGACAACTCGCGCGCGGATTCCCAGCTGTCGGATACGCGACGCAATGCGATCACCTCGCAGCTGACATCCGCGCTGGAAGCTGCCCGCAGGAATCGACTGGTGGAGGCGCAGATCGCGGCGATGCAGGCAAAGGCTGCGGGACTCACTGGACCGACTGGCGACATGACCACCACCACCGAGGAACTCGACCCGGAGACGGGAGAAGTGCTCAGCACCAAACGCACCACGAGGGCCCGCGGGATGCCGCCGGCGGGGCCGGCGCAAGTACGCATCCCGGACGACCCGACGGCCGCGGCGGCCAAGACCCGCATCAACGAACTCGACCAACAGATCGCTCAGGATCGCATCGCGCAGGCACAGGGTGACAACCGTTACGGCTTCCTCAACTTGCGCAGCCGGCAGGGGCGCGTCGACGACGCGCAGGGCGAGATCCAGCGCTTGGCCCCGTTGGCCCGGGCGAGCGGCGTGGCCCCGGCTCCGACAGCACAATCAGCGATGCCCCCGCGCCAACTCCCCCCGGCGATCCAGCAGCAGTTCGATCAACAGCTGGCCGAGGCTGTGAAGTGGGCGCAGGCCAACCCGAACGATCCTCGCGCCGCGGCCATCATGCAGCGGGTCCAGGCCATGCAGTCCCGGTGAAATGCCCTTCTCATGCCCTTCGATCCCGACGCCTTCCTCGAAACCACGGCCTCCATCGCGCCCCCAAAGCCGTTCGATCCCGACGGGTTCCTGAGTGCGACAGCGCCCGCACCGGCGGACTTCGCCCCTGATGCCTTCCTCGCCTTCTCGGAGGCGGTTCCCGCAGCGCCGCGCAGCTGGCCGCAGCAGCGCGCCGACGAACTGCGCCGCGGGCTGCATAGTGCCGGCCAGATGGTCAACAGCATCGCCTTGCGTGGTGCCGCCGATACGCAGCGCACGCAGGAGGCGCTGGCGGCCGATCCGAATCGGGACCTCGATCCGACGGAGCGCTGGCTGGTGGACAAGCTCACGCCGGGAGGACTGGCCGCCCGTGGAGCCGCCGCCCGGCGGATGGCAGAGCAGCGGGCCGCGCAGGCCCAGGCCGCCAAGATGCGCGCGGCGGCAGACTTCACCGAGCACCAGAAGGCCATCGAAGCCATTCCGACGAGTGCGGCGATGGCAGATTTCCAGCGCTCCGAGGGTTTCGCGGGCAAACTCGGCGCGGTGCTGCGCAACCCGGTGGCAGTGCCGGCCGACATCACGCTCAACTCGGCGCCGGCGATGGTTCCGGGGATCGTGGCTGGCAGTGTGCTCGGAACGGAGTTCGGCCCGGTGGGCACGGCGGTGGGCGCATTCATGGGCTCGCTCGCCCCGGAGTACCAGGGGAAGATCATCGAAGTGATGGCGGACGAGGGCGTGGATCTGAAGAACCCGGATTCGGTCGCGGCCTTCATGGCCGACCCGCAACGACTCGCCCACGCCCAACAACTGGCGCTGCGCAAGGGATTGCCGATCGCCGTGGTCGATGCCATCTCGGGCGGATTTGCCGGGAAGATTCTCGGAAAGGCGATGGGGAAGGGCTTCGGAAAAGTGGCGGCGGCCAGTGTGGCGGAAGGCGCCACGCAGGCAGCGGCCGGAGGACTCGGCGAGGCCGCGGGCGAGCTCGCCGCGGGCGAGGCGCTCGACGCGGGCAACATCCTTTCGGAGATGGTGGGCGAAGGCCCATCGGCAATCCAGGAGACCGCGACCAACCTGCGGCATGACCGCGCGATCCGGCGCGCCGCCACGGAGGGCGAGGCACGGCCGCAGAAAGACGGTGGCGCAAACGAGGCGCTCCAGCGCTCGATCGCCGCAGACAACGCACGCCGCGGTGTGCCCGTGCCGCCGCCGGCCGACATCGACGCCGTGCTCGGCCAGATGCAGGCCGAGGAACAGCGCCAGCGCGAGACAGCCGCCGCCGCAGAAGCCGAGCGGGCCCGCCGCGCCGCGGAGGTGGCCGCACGCCGGGAGACCTTGCTGGGGCACCTCGAGCGTGCCGAGCAGCTGAGCGGCGCCGAATCCCCGACCTTTGCCGAGGTGCAGGGTGCGCTGGCCACGCTCGAGCAGTACGAGGGAGACAACAGCCTGCGCCTCGATCCGGAGCAGCGCGCACGGTTGGAGCAGGTGGGCCTGCAACTCACGCGCCGCCGCGAGGAGCTGCGCGGCGCCGAGGAGGCACGCCGTGCCCAGGCGCAGGCGGAGGCCAAAGCGGCAGCGGATGCGGCCGATGCGCAGCGCACCGCGTCCGCCAAAGCCGAGCAGGCCCGGCTGCGCGAGATTGAGCGCACCGGCCGCGACGAGAGCGGCCGCATCGTCTCCCTGAGTCGACTGCCGGTGGAGGAGCTGCAACGGATCGACGAGCTGCAGGACTTTGAAGCCGAGGGAATCACCGCCGCACAGGTGGAAACCGAACTGCGCCGGCGCATGCAGGCCGAGGAACGCCGGGCGGCCACGGCCGACGAAGCGGGCAACGACCTGCTCGCGGCGTTGCGCCAGGTGAAGCTGCCCAACCGCGACAGCGCGCTGGGCGTCGAACTGGAGCAGCTCATCGGCGAGGGGATGACCGTAGCCGAGCGGAAACGGTATGTGAACTTCCACCGCAGTGGAGGGCTGGACAGCGTGGCCGAGCAGTTGCGCGCGGACCACGGTTTCACGCAGATCCAGACGCCAGCCGATGTGATCGACCACGTGCAGCGCGCGCTGCGGGGCGAACAGGTGCTACCGGAGCGGAAGGTGGACTTTGCCGCGGCGCGGCGGGCTACTCCCTACACCGAAGGAATCACGCGGGCCCAGCTCGACGCGCCAGTGCAAGTAGTCCCGGCGCCGGCGGATCCCCAGTGGACGGCCGATAACCGAGCGAACAACCAACGGTTGCGCACGATGCTGGACCCGTTGGCCGGTTCCGTGGTCAACGGAATCGAGATCACACGAGCTGGGCTAAAGCATGTGGCCCGGCTGCTCAACGGCCCCGAAGAATTCCGTATGGCTGCACAATTGCAGCAGCTGCTCGAAACGTCGGTGCCAATCGGGCCTGAGGTAGCGACCGAACGTGCTGACACGAAGATCCAACGTCGCTTGGCTGTGGCCGAGATCGATGGGCAAGTCATGCCGGTACGATTCACGGTGCGCGAACAGGCTGGCCGGCGCACGCTCTACCACCTCGAAAACGCAGAACGCCCTCACAGTATCAGCCAGCGATACACCGCGGAGCGGCAATCTGCCTGGATCGGCGAGGGCGTTCGACTGACTGTGGCCGATCTTCTGCGGAACGTCAAGCCACAGCAGGATGACACCTACGCGGCCGACTTCGCCGCCGGTCGACCGGCGCAGGCCCGCCTGAGTGAGGCGCGCAAGGACGGCATCTGGCGGCGGTTGCAAGCGATGCTGCCGGAGCTGACCAAGCAGGTGGAGATCAAGATCGCGCTGACGCGCCGCGCCTACCGCGAAGCGCTCAACCGAGAGATCGGCCCGGGGCAGGGGCGTGGCTCGGAAGCCGTGGCGATCCCCGCCCAACTGCGGCAGGACCTGGAGGCCGCCGAGGCTGAGCGCAATGCCATCATCTTTGCCGCCGAAGCGTGGACGAGCGACCGCAAGGGCGTGAAGCGACTGCTCCACGAAGCGGCCCATATCTTTTTCTGGACGCTGCCCAGAGAGACAAGGAAGGCGTTGAAGAGTGAATACGCGCGCCAGCTGGCCGCGGCCAAGGCGTTGCAGGAGCATTTCGATGGCGGCACACAGCTCGACGCCGAGGCGCTCGCCCGGGCCCAGCGCGAGGTGGGGCCGCTCTGGGATGCTCAGGGGCGCGTGAACTCCGACCTCGACGGGGTGGAGGATGGCACTGACCACGGCCTGCGTGAGTGGTTCGCCGAGCTCACGATGTGGCGCAACCGCCAATGGGCACTGCGGCGCTATGTGCAGGCGGGCACGCTCTCCGGCCGGCTGCGGATGATGATCGACGACGCGGCCGACGCGCTGCGCGAACTCACGCGCCAAGTGGCACGGGCCTTTGTGCAGTCGCGGGGACAGGACTTCGCGGCAGATTTCTGGGAACAGAGTTTCCGCGACTTCCTCGCCAACGGAGCGCAGTGGGGATCCAAGCAGGAGAGCGCCGCCGTGAGCTACGCGCGGGCGGAATTTGCTCGGCCCGACTTTGCCACGCCACGCGAGATGCCCGAGAAACCGGTGCGCAACCTCACACCTGAGCAGGCGGCGGCCGAGGGTATCGGCCCGGGGGCGGATCCGCTGGTGGCAGTGCGCCGTCGCATCGCCGACCTCGAGAGACAACGCGAGCGCATGAGCGCCGAAGGTGGCAGCATCGCCGCCTACAACCATATTTCCGAAGAGATCCGCGACCTGCAGGAGCAGCGGCGCCGACTCGAGCGATCTTCCGCGGCATCCGTGGAAACCCAACCCGCAGACACTGCTGGTGAAGGTGGCCAAGCGAAGACGGATGCCGCGGACTCGCTCGCGGCCGACACCGAGGCCTCGCCGTTCAACGCGGCCGAGCCGTCGCCCGAGCAGGCGACCGAGGATGCCCAGCGCGAAGCCTCCC
Organism: Verrucomicrobiota bacterium; assembly: GCA_023457035.1. Classification (GTDB taxonomy): domain Bacteria; phylum Verrucomicrobiota; class Verrucomicrobiia; order Opitutales; family Opitutaceae; genus CAJCBL01. The sequence goes on along the minus strand of JAEWNN010000055.1, from coordinate 11,548 downwards.
AGCGCCGCAAGCGCGTGCAGGCGCTGGAGGGGCAGAGTGCCGTGGCGCCGGCGTGGTATACGCGCACGTGGGACAAGGTGCTGGAAATCTTGCGCGGATTCAAGGGCGCCATCCCCGAAATCCCCACCTTCCCGCGGGCGTTCTGGAACCGCAGCGATCCCTTCCTGAAGGACACGCCGGAGTTCTACAACGACCTGAAGCAAGGGTACCGCTCGATTCAGCGGATGGACGCCGTGGTGCGGCGCGAGGCGGAGGACCGGTTGGCGTCGATCGTGCGGCCGTTGCTCGCCGCCGCAAAGGCCGCCGACAAGCGGCATGATCCCGCCCAGTACCAGCGCCTGCTCGAGCTACAGGCCCGGGCGACGCACAAAGAGAACCGCGGCGAGGCCGTGCCGGCTGCACTGCTTCAGGAGATCGAAGCTTTGCAGAGCCGGATCGAAAACGATCCGTATGTGCTCTTCTCCCGCCTGGCCATGTACCTGGACCTGCGCTGGCGTGCGCAGAACCTCAAGACGGACCAGGGCCAGCCGATCACGCTGCCCATGGGGCTGACCCTCGCCGATGTGGAGACCCGGCTGGCCGAGGTGCGCGAGCGGATCGCGGCGAGCGGACAGGGCAGCGCAATCGCCCAGGCGCTCAAGGCGCACACCGAGCTGGTGGCGCAGGTGGCGCAGGACCTCGAGACCCGCGAGCTGTTCCCGCAGGAGACGCTGCGCAACCCGTACTACTTCCCGCACCTGGTGCTCAACCAGACCTCGCACGACAAGACCACCGGCAAGGTGATCCAGCGCGAGCGGGACCTGCGGCTGGAGCGCGTCGCCGTCGACACCGGCGAGGCCTTCCGCGGCTACCTGCTCGACCCGGTGGGCAGCGACCGCCCGATCGAGACCGACTACACCAAGGCGATGTTCTACCACCTGGTGCAGGTTGGCGCGCACAACGCCATGGCGGACGCGCGCGACCAGTGGTTCAAGCCGTACGACATCCGCAACGAGGTGGCGGCGAGAGCGAAGCAACTGAGCCGGCAGCGTGGGCAAACGGTTTCGTGGCGCCAGGCCTTCGACGAGGAATTCAAAGACCGTGGCTACGTGCTCATGAGCGCCGACCTCGGCCGCAACCTCATGCCGGCAGTGACGATCGACCGCGACCGCCTCGCGCAGCGCCTCGGCGCGGCGATCGGGGAGGGCGAGTTGCAGAGCGAACTCGCCAAGCTGGGCGTGAAGGGGGTCCAGATCCTGCCGGATGATGTGCGCGAATGCCTGATGGCCGGAGAGAAGGAATACTGGGTGGTGCCGGCGCGCGTGGCCGATGCCTTGCAGGGGATCAAGCGCCGCGCCGAAGCGCAGGACAACGCGATCGAGAAGACGATGGGCATGGCGGTCGGGATGTGGAAACGCTGGATGCTCTTCGCCCCGCACAATTGGATGCGCTACGAATTCAACAACCGCGTGGCCGACCTCGAGAAGCTGTTCTCCGCGGACCCCGCGGCCTTCCGCTACCTGCCGCGGGCCTTCCGCGAGGTGCGCGCCTACTTCGATGGGCGCGACCAGGCGAAGATCACGCCCGAGGTGCGCGCGGCCGCGCGCCACGGAGTGGTGGGCGGAATCACCGCCGAGGAACTCGGCAAGCTGCCCGAGCTGAACCAACTCGAAGGGCTCGCCACCGACCGGCAGCGCTTCTTCGCCTGGATCAAGAACCATAACAACATCGCCTTCTCGCGGCTCGACGAGAGCGCGTTCCGCTATGCGAAGTATCTGGCCGACCTTGAGCGGATCCGCGCGGGTGCGCGGCCCGTGTACGCCGGCGCCTACCATCGCGACATCGACCACATCCTCGAGGGCCAACGCCCCGAGGTGCAGGCACTGCAGCGGGAAATCGACGCGCTGCGCGCCACGATCGAGGAGCGAAACCAGAGGTCCAAGACGGAGACCGGCGCCGCGCGCGACGCGATGGTGCAGGCCAACGCCAAGGCCGGCTCGCGCCTGGCCGAGGCGGAGCAGCGCTTGGCGCAGCTGCCGGACAGCCGCCCGGAGCTCGCCGCCGCCGAGATCAGCAACAAGACCTTCGGCGACTATGGGGACATCTCCGTCAACGGCGCATGGATGCGCAAGAAGCTCGCGCCGTTCTGGAGCTGGACGGAGGTGAACTTCAAATACCACGCCAACCTATTCCGCAACATGCGCGACGCGGTGGCGGCCGGCGACCAATCCGCCGCCGAGGCCGCGAAGGCCGGAGGGCGGGCGGCCGCGGTGTTCGCCTTCACCCTCACGCGCAAGGGCGCCGGGCTGTTCCTGACCCGCCTCGCGCTGCCCTATATCGCCGTGGCGATGTGGAACAGCGGCGACGACGACCGCCGCAAGATCGAGGAGGAGCTGAGCGAGGAGGATCGCCGCCGCTTCCACATCATCGTCGGCCGCACCGCCGACGGCCGGCCGGAGGTGATCTATTTCCCCACGGCGTTTTCGGACGTGATGAAATGGTTCGGTGGCCCCGATGCCGCGCGGCTCGGCATGGAGTGGCTCAACGGACACACGACACTGGACACCGCCATCGGCGACTGGACGCAGCGGCTGCTGCCCGACGCACTCAACAACATCGTCGGCCAGATCGGACCGGCCTTCAAGCTGCCCTATGTCGCGATCGCGAAGAAGAACACGTTCCCCGACGTGACCGACCAGCGCACGATCCCGGCTTACGACTACTGGCGGGCGGTGATCTCGGCTGCGACCGACCAGTTCACCGCGAGCATGATCTGGCGTGCGATCAACGAGGACTTCGTTGATCCGCGTACGATGGGCGACTGGGCCAGCCAACTGATCCTCCAGGTGCGGCGTCGCGATCCGGAGAGCTGGGCCTTCTACGCGGTCAAGGACAAGGCCGAGAAGTTCGTGCAGCAACACACCGGCCGCAACCGCGACCCCGGTGCCTACGATGCGCCCGAGGCGCAGGTGCTGCGCCAGTTCCGCCGCGCAATCTACCAGGCCGACATGCCCACCGCGGTGCGCATGTACGACCGCTTGCTGGCCTACGGCTACACGGCAGACCGCTTCAAGGCCTCGATCCGCAGCCAGCACCCGCTGGCTGGTGTGCCGACCGAGCTGCGCGACGACTTCGTGCGCAGCCTGACGCCCTACGAACGCGGGATGCTCGATCGCGCGCTGCGCTACTACACCCGCATGGGCGGGATGCGCGACAGCGCGAGCCGACTGTTCCCCAGAGCCGGCAAGACGCCGCGGCAGAATGAGATCTACCAGCGGCTATTCACGCCCCGGCCGGAGCGACTTGCAGAGGAGATCCTCGACCGCGCACAGATGCCGGACGACGAGATCGAGCAGGAGGCAGAGCGGCAGCTCCGGAGCAGTTTACGCTGAAAATGGTGCACCGAAAGGTGCACCAAATCACATAAATCCTTGATTGGTAACACCACAGAGTCGGCTTCCCAAGCTTGAGAGGTGGGTTCGATTCCCACTGCCCGCACCACTCTCAGTGACGAGCAAGAACGTCCACCACTTGTAGGCAGGAAGGCCCCGGCTAGTCGCCGGGTTTTTTTTGTTTGGGGACGGCTCACCCATGCACCGCTGTGCCCGCGGTGTTGTTGTTGGTCTTTCGGTCCAACCCAATGGCACGACTTCATCCGCGTCCATTGGGCCGGCGTGGACGGTCAGTCGCCGACGAGTAGCGCGATCTGGCGGCCGGGGCCGTGGACGCCCTCGATGAGGATGCCCTCGACATCGGCGGTCTTCGAGGGGCCGGTGACCCAGATGACGTTCGGGTCGGCGGGGAGCGCGGCGACGGCGGCGGGAAGATCGGCGAAGATCTGCTCGCGGCGGAGCGCGGCGATGTGCACCCACGGCGCGAGCGCGGCGAGACGGCGCGAGGTGCCGCGGTCGGAGAGGACCAGCGTGCCGGTCTCGGCGATGGCACCGGTGGCCGCGGTGATGCCGAAGGCGTAGTCGTCGACGCGCGTGCGGTCGAACTCGGTCTCGACCGTGAAGCTGGCGGGAAACGCGGACTGGAGCTGGGGCCAGAGCGCGGGATCGCAGTAGCCGTGGCGCCAGTTGTTCTGGTCGAGGTAGGCGACGAGTTCGGCGACGGTGGCGAACGGCGTGCCGCTGACGGCCTTCAGGCGCGCGGCGAAGTGCGCCCAGAGATCGGTGACGGCGCGGGCCTCGCGCAGGACCACGAGGTCGCGGTCCCAGTCGGGCAGCGGCGCGCGTTCGGTGAGCGGCGCGAGGGCGGTGTGGACGCGGTTGAGAATCTGTTCGCGGGAGTCGCTCATGACTTTTTCCGGTTCTTCATCCAGCGGCGGAATTCGCCGCCTTGCCACTTGGGCAGGGTGCGTTTCTCGGTCCAGGCTTGTAGCGCGGGCACGGGGACGAGCTTGTGCGGGACGACGTCGATCATCTTGCCGCCGAAGAGCGCGGTTTTCCAGATGCTCGGGCTCGAGGCCATCAGCGCCCAACCGCCCATCGGCGGGGTGCCGGCGGAGGCAAGGGCGGCGTGCGCGCGCTTGCCCTGGTCGCGCAGGCGCAGAAGCAGGTCGGGCAGCGGGATGTTGACCGGGCAGGCTTCGTTGCAGGCGCCGCAGACCGAGCAGGCTTTCGGCAGGTCGGCCTTCGTGGCGAACTCGGCGGCGAGCAACGGCGAGAGCACGGAGCCGACCGGGCCGGGATAGACGCTGCGGTAGGCGTGGCCGCTGGCCTGGCGGTAGACCGGGCAGACGTTGAGGCAGGCGCCGCAACGGATGCAGCGCAGGATCGCGCGACAGTCGCTGGCGAGGACCTCGGTGCGGCGGTTGTCGACGAAGATGACGTGCATCTCCTCGGGGCCGTCGGGTTGCGTGGGCGCCTTCGGCCCGGAGATGAACTCGGTGTAGACGGTGAGCTGCTGCGCGGTGGCGGAGCGGACGAGGAGGTTGAGGAAGAGGCCGAGGTCGCGGTCGCGCGGCACCAGTTTCTCGATGCCGACGAGGGCGATGTGGCACTTGGGCGCGGCGAGGGAGAAGCGCGAGTTGCCCTCGTTGGTCACGACGACGAGGCGGCCGCTCTCGACCGAGACGAAGTTGGCGCCGGTGAGGCCGACGTCGGCCGCGAGAAACTTGTGGCGGAGGAAGGCGCGGGCGCGGCGGGTGATCGTCTCCGGATCGTCGTTGTAGGCGCCGAGGCCCTCGCGCTCGAAGCTCTGGGCGATCTCGCGGCGGTTCTTGTGGATGATCGGGCGGACGAGGTGGCTGGGCGTGTCGTGGTCGATCTGGACGATGAACTCGCCGAGGTCCGTTTCCAGCGCCTCGATGCCGAACTTCTCGAGGTAGTGGGCGAGCTCGATCTCCTCGCTGACCATGGTCTTGGCCTTGACCATCTTGGTGGCGCCGCGGGCCTGCATGATCTGGCGCACGGTCTCGCAGGCTTCCTCTCCGGTGGCGGCCCAGTGGACCTGCGCGCCGTTGGCTTTCAGCTTGGCTTCGACCTGCGGGAGGTAGGTATCGAGATTCTCGACGACGTGCTGCTTGATCTCGCCGGCGAGGCGGCGGAGTTGGTCGGTGTCGGCAAACTGGTCGAGAAGCATCTGGGTGCGCTTCTCGTGGGTGCCCTTGGTGGCTTGGTAGACCGCAGTCCGCGTGGCGGCGGGGAGCTTGGCCACGAACTGGTCGAGTGGTTGCTTGGCCATGGCGTCAGTTGGTTTTGCCGTTCTTGAGCGCGTCGCGCAGGACCTGCGCGAGGTGGCGCGTGACGATCGGCTTGCCCTCCTTCTCGGCGAGGCCGCCGAGGTGCATCATGCAGCTCATGTCGATGCCGACGAGGACATCGGGCTGCACGGCGCGCACGTGCTCAAGCTTCAAGCCGCCCATGCGGGTGGAGACGTGGGGAAACGCGACCGAGAACGTGCCGCCGAAACCGCAGCACTGCTCGGCCTCGCCGATGGGCGCGACGGTGGCGCCGGCGATCGAGGAGAGCAGCGTGAGGGCGGCGGCGCCGGAGTCGGTGCCGCGGGCGTGGCAGGACCGGTGGAAGGCGAGCTTGGCGTCGTACCGGCCGGGCCACTGCTTCACGCCGAGGGCGTTGACGATGAAATCGGCGAGCTCCCAGGTGCGGCCGGCGAGCTGCTGCACGGCGGGCAGGTCGGGCTCCTTCTCGAACTCAAGCAGTGCGCCGTGGAAGAGCATTGAGGCGCAGGAGGCCGACGGGACGACGACTGGCAGGTCACCGGCGAAGGTCTTCACGGCGTGGCGCACGACCTTGCGCGATGCGGCCCAATTGCCGCCGTTGAAGGCGGGCTGGCCGCAGCACGTCTGCGCCGAGGGGAAATCGACCGTGCAGCCGAGATGCTCGAGCACCTCGACCGTGGCGCGCGCGGCGTCGGCGAAGAAGGCGTCGCACAGGCAGGTGGCCATGAGCTGGACACGTTTGTCGGGGCCGGGGAGTTTGCGGAGCGGAAGCATCGAGAACACTGGTTCGTAATCAGACGTCGATTGCGGCATCAAAACGCGACGCTAACGACAGGAATTCATTGGCCCATCCACTGCTAAGGCTGACTTCTTGCAGGTCGCCAGTTGGCGCAAACAGCATCTTTAGTTCGGCGGACGCTGATTGATCCCCCTGCCTTACTTTCGCAGTATAGCCATCGATATCCGAAAGGGCATGCTCCCGATCCCGCCATGTCGACCATGCGAAGTCGTTCCCCGGGCGTGAGACGAGTGTCTTCGCTTCGGCCAGAATGGCTAGCAGTGGTTCGCGAGCTGGCATCGGGATTTGTGATCGGGCGGAGTGGCTGAACGACTTCGTCGTCCAGCTACTGGGCGGCGGCGGATGGCGGGCGTAAAGCCCGCCCCACCATCGGAAAAGCTCAGCGGCGGGCGAGGACGGTCTTCTCGTATTGGGCGACCTGCTTGAGCCAGTCGGCGCCGGCGGGGACGCCGGAGCGGGCGCAGAGTTCGTCCCAGACCGCGCCCCACGGGAGCGACTTGGTGAGCTCCATGAGCGCGAGGCGTTCGTGGCCGCGGCCGGCGGCGTCGGCGGCCTGGATCTGCTTGGTCGGATCGAGCAGGCCGGCGAGGATCGCCTGGCGGGTGGCGCGGGCGCCGATCACGTAGGCGGCGATGCGGTTGATCGAGGCGTCGAAGAAATCAAGGGCGACGAAGACGCGGTCCCAGGCGTCGCCGCGGGCGATCTCGAGGAAGAGGTTGCGCACGGCGTCGTCGAGGATGACGACGTGGTCGCTGTCCCAGCGGACTGGACGGCTGGTGTGCAGGAGGATGCGCGGGTGGAACTGCATGAGCGCGGAGACCTTGTCGGCGACGGACTCGGTCGGGTGGTAGTGGCCGAGGTCGAGGCAGAGCACGAGGCCCTGCTTCTGCGCGTAGCTCGAGTAGAACTCCTGCGAGCCGACGACGTACTCCTCGCTGCCGAGGCCGAAGAGCTTCCCCTCGACGGCGTCGACGCAGAGCTTCCGGTTGACGGACTTGTCGGCGAAGATGGCGTCGTAGGACTCGACGAGGCGGGCGCGGGGCGACCAGCGGTCGGCCGGGCAGTCCTTGGCGCCGTCGGGAATCCAGTGGTTGATGACGCTGGGGGTGCCGAGCTTCTGGGCGAAGTGCTGGGCGATGTGGCGGCAGGCCTTGCCGTGGTTGATCCAGAACTTGCGGATGGATTTATCGGGCGAGGAGAGCGTGAAGCCAGAGGCGGCCTTCGGGTGCGCGAAGTAGGTCGGGTTGAAGTCGAGGCCGATCTTGCGCGACTTGGCCCAACCGAGCCAGTTGGCGAAGTGCTCGGGCGCGATCTCGTCGCGGTCGACGACCTTGGCGCCGGTCTCGGCGTAGAAGGCGTGGAGGTTGAGGCGCTGCTTGCCGGGGAGGAGCGAGAGGGCGACATCGAGGTCGGCGCGCATCTCGTCGCCGTTGCGGGCGCGGCCGGGATAGCCGCCGGTGGCCATGATGCCACCGCCGGTGACGCCTTCCTTCGGCGTCTCCAGACCGCGGACATCGTCGGTCTGCCAACAGTGGAGCGAGACGGGAATGGAGAGCGCCTGCTTGATGGCGGCTTCGGTGTCGATGCCGAGGTCGGCATAGGCGGCGCGGGCGAGCTTGTAGGCGGCGGAGACTTGCTTGGCGGTAGGCATGGCGGAATTGCGGATTGCGGAAGGCGGATTGCGGATTTCCGGAACGGGAAATGTGGAAATCAGGGAAACAGGAACGGAAGGAGAGTCCGGAAGGGGAGAATCTGGAACTCAGGAAATCAGGAACGGAGGAGGAGGAATTGCGGATCTCCGGAAGGCGAGATGTGGAAACCAGGGAATCAGGAACGGAGGAGGGACGGAGGCGGTGCGACCTTGGGTGCACCGAAAGAGCGCGATCAGCGGCGCGGGGTGTAGGTGGTGGATTCGAGGGTACGGGCGAGGGCGGCGCGGAAGGCGGCTTTGTCCTTCACGGCGCCGAGAGCGATGAGCTGGCTGGCGATGTTGCCCACGGCGGTGCCCTCGAGGCTGAACGAGACGACCGGGATGCCGGCGGCGTCGGCCGTGGCCTGGCACATGAGCTTGTTGCGCGAGCCGCCGCCGACGACGAGGAAACGGTTGAACTTCCGGCCGGTCATCTTCTCGAAGTTGGCCTTGGCGTTGGCGTGGCCTTGGCCGAGCGAGTCGCAGATGAGGCGCAGGTAGCCGGCGAGATCCCTCGGCGGCGTGGCGCCGCGGGCCCGGAGGTGGTCGTTGATGGCGGTGCGCATCGAGGGCGGGTTGGCGAAGACCGGATCGGTGGTGTCGAGGAGGAGCTTCGGCGCGGGGAGGGCGGCGGCGGCGGCGTTGAGGGCGGTGCGTTCCTCCTCGGTCTTCGGGCGGTGGGGGAATTCCTTCATCACGCCCTCGAGCAACCAGAAACCAATGATGTTGGTGAGCGGGCGGTAGCGGCCGTCGCCGATGCGCTCGTTGGCCACGCGGGCCTTGAGCGCGGCGGGGCCGAGCACGGGCGTGTCGCTCTCGAAGCCGACGAGCGACCAGGTGCCGGAGCTGAGGAAGAGGTCGTTGCCGTCGGGCGCGGCGGGCATGGCGTCGTAGGCGGCGGCGGTGTCGTGGCCCGGGACGACGACGACCTGCGTGCCGGCGAGCTCGGGCAGCGCGGTGACTTTGCCGAGACGGGTGCCGGCGAGGACGGGCGGGGTGAACCATTGCTCCGGGATGCCGAAGTGGCGGAGCGCGGTGGCCGACCAGCCGGTGGAGTTCACGTCGAGCAACTGCGTGGTGCTCGCGATGGTGAATTCGTTCTCCATGCGGCCGGAGAGCAGGTAGTTGAAATAGTCGGGCAGGAAGAGGCAGCGCGCGGCGAGCTTCTTCACCTCCGGATAGCTGGCGACGGTCTCGGCGAGCTGGAGACTGGAGTTGTAGAAGACGTTGGGGATACCGGTGGCGGCGTAGACCTTCGCGAGGTCGGCCTTCGATTTGGCGAGGCGCTGGAGGCCGGCTTGGGTGCGCGAGTCGCGGTAGGCGTGCGCGGGGAAGACGAGGCGGCCGGCGGTGTCGAGCAGCACATAGTCGACGCCCCAGGTGTCGACGCCCACGGAGGCGATCGGCGCGAAGGGAGCGGCGGCCTTGCGCAGGCCGGTCTGGATCTCGTGCCAGAGGCCGGGGACGTTCCAGTAGTCGTGCGCGCCGAGGGACTGGAATGCGTTGGGGAAACGGTGGACCTCGGTGAGCGTGAGCTTCTCGTCGGCCCAGGTGCCGACGATCACACGGCCGCTGGTGGCGCCGAGATCGACGGCGGCGCAGTGGACGGTGCGGAAGGAGGAGCGACGGGGTTTCATGCGGGAAAAAGACGGCGCAGAATGGGCGAGAGACCTGCGGCCAGCGTGGCCGGGATGCGCTGGCGGGGAAATGGGGAAAACCTGCGGACTGTTCGCGTACGGTTGGCAAAAGGCGCCGCTCTCGCGAGCGGCGCCCTAGGGGATGGGACGGTGATTGGAGACTCCGACGAGTCTCGGTGAAGGACGGAGGAGGGGGAACGACCTCGTCGCCCCTCCACGGTTCAACGCGGGCGGACCTTCGCCCAGATATCCTGAAGGGCGCGGGCGCTGGCCTGGAGGCCGGAGAGTTCCTTCGGCCAGAGGGCGAGCTCGACCTGGTCGAGCACGCCGGCGCGGCCGACGACGGTCGGAACGCTGATGGACACTTCGCGCAGGCCGTACTTGCCCTGCTGGAGCGAGGAGACCGGGAGCAGCTCGCGCTTGTCGAGGGCGATGGCGTGTACGACCTCGGCGATGGTGATGCCGACGGCCCAGCCGGCGCCGCCCTTGCGGCGGATGACTTCGGCGCCGCTGGTCTTGGTGCGGTCGAAGAGCTGGGTCTGGAAACTGGCGTTCACGCCGGGGAACTTGTCGAGCGGGAGGCCGGCGGCCGTAGCGCTGGACCAGATCGGGACCATCGTGTCGCCGTGCTCGCCGAGGATGAGGGCTTTGACCTGCATCGGGTTGAGCTTGAGCGACTCGGCGATGAGCGAACGGAAGCGGGCGGCGTCGAGCATCGTGCCGAGGCCGAGGACCTGCTGCCACGGGAGGCCGAGGCGGAAGACGGCGAGCTGGGTGAGGATGTCAACCGGGTTGGAGACGACGAAGATGAGCGCGTCCTTGCGGAAGCCGGCCTGCTTCATCGAGGCGAGGATGCCGTCGAAGAGGGCGACGTTGCGGTTGATGAGGTCGAGGCGGGACTCGTCGGGCTTGCGACGCAGGCCGGCGGTGATGACGAAGATGTCGCTGTCCGCGGCGCGGGCGTAGTCGCCGGCGTAGATGCGCTGGCCGCCGACGCAGGATGTGCCGTGGAGCAGGTCGAGCGCTTCGCCGGCGGCGAGGTCGGCGTTGGCGTCGAGAATCTGGATCTCGGAGACGATGCCGGCGCACTGGAGGGCGAAAGCGGCGTTGGAGCCGACGCGGCCGCCGCCGCCGATGATGGTGACTTTCATGGGAGAAGAATGGGAGGACGGAAGCGGACGACAGAAGGAAACGAAGAGAACGAAGAAGGCGGGGCGAGGAGGGCGGAGGTAGGAGCCTGCTTGCAGGCGATCTGTGGTGTGCGGTGACCTGATGATCGCCTGCAAGCAGGCTCCTACACCGGTCAGTACCCCCGGAGCATCAGCCCTTCAGCTGGCGGAGGATTTCCTCGGTGATCTTGCCGACGAGGGCCTCGACGGTGGCGTCGGGCGCGGGCTCGGCCGGCGCGGGCGCGGCGGACTGCTGGCAGATGACGCCGGGGCGGAAGTCGGCGGTGTCGATGAGCTCGGCCTCCTTCATGTTGGCGCGCGGGTCGGGCATGCCGAGCTTCTGGCGGAGCGCGATGAGGTCCTTGAGCTTGTCGGGGCCGAAGCGGTGGAGACCGGTGCCGAGGCTGGCGGCGAAACCGACGGTGCGGCAGTAGGCGTCGATGTTCTCCATCTTCCAGTAGGCGTCCTCGACGTCCTTGCCCCAGCAGATCACGCCGTGGTTCTGCATGAGCACGGCCTGGTGGTCGACGCCGACGCGGCCGACTTCCTCGGCGTTGGCCGGGGTGCCGGGGGTCTCGTACTTGGCGA
>JAEWNN010000054.1 GCA_023457035.1 Verrucomicrobiota bacterium | reverse complement strand
GTCTCCGACCGGTCGCCCTCAACTCCGTCCAACTCCATCCCCGTGTCCTCTTTCCACGCCCAACCACCCATCGTCGCCGCTCGCGGCCGGTCGGAGACCGGCCCTACCTGGCGATCGCCGACCCGCTTGCGGGTGCCTCCTCTAGCGTACCACGGAACCCCCAAGCGGGCTGGAACCGTGACCCGCCTATTTCGCCAGTTCTCCGTTACGGCCCTCGCCCTCGCCGGCGCGACCCTCACCTTCGCCACCGCTCCGGCCACCGACCCCGTCCCCACCTTCGCCGGCGCCACCCCGCTGGAGTGGTCCACGCGTCTCGCGCGCTCCGAGCTCGACCGCCAGTCCGGCGCGCTCGAGGCCGGCGCCACGCCGCGTTCGCGCTGGGACTACACCTCCGGACTCTTTGCCCTCTCGCTCCAGCAGCTCGCCGCGGCCACCGGCGACACCACGCTCCGCAACGCCGGCGACCGCATCGTCACCTCCTACGTCGGCGCCGACGGCGCCATCGCCACCTACGGCTTCGACGACTTCAACATCGACATGGTCACGCCGGGCCGCGCGCTGCTGGAGGTCTTCGCCCGCCAGCCCGAACCGCGTTTCCGCACCGCGCTCGCCACGCTGCGTCGCCAACTCGCCGAGCAGCCGCGCACCGGCGAAGGCGGCTTCTGGCACAAGCTGCGTTACCCGCACCAGATGTGGCTCGACGGCCTCTACATGGGCTCGCCGTTTCTCGCCGCCTACGGCAAGGCCTTCGCCGATCCCGCCGCCTTCGACGACGTCGCCAAACAGATCCTGCTCATCGACAAGCACCTCCACGACGCGAAGACCGGGCTCTACTACCACGCCTGGGACGAGGCGCGGCAGCAGGATTGGGCCGACAAGACCACCGGGCTCTCCCCCAATTTCTGGGGACGCTCCCTCGGCTGGTACGGCATGGCGATCGTCGACGTGCTCGACTACCTCCCGCCCACCCAGCACGAAATCGAGGAGATCAACGCCGTCCTGCGCCGCGTGGCCGGGGGCATCGCCCGCTGGCAGGACCCCGCCACCGGCGCCTGGTGGCAGGTCGTCGACCAAGGGGGCCGCGAGGGCAACTACCTCGAGGCCACCGCGTCCTCGATGTTCGTCTACACCTTGGCGAAGGCGATCAACCGCGGCTACCTGCCGCGCGAGAAATTTCTCCCCGTCGCCCGCCGCGGCTACGAGGCGTTGATCGGCGAGTTCATCCGCACCGACGCCGACGGCCGCGTCAGCCTCACCCGCTGCTGCTCCGTCGCCGGCCTCGGCTACACCAACTCCGCCGGCCGCGCCCGCGACGGAAGTTTCGAATACTACATCAGCGAGCCGATCGTCGACAACGACCTCAAGGGCGTCGGCCCCTTCATCCTCGCCGGCCTGGAGGTCGAGCAACTCCTCGCCGCGAAACCCGCCGCCACCTTCACCCACGCCCGCGGCTGGGATGACGCCGCCACCATCCTCGCCCGCATCAAGGACCCCGCGATTCCCGCGAAGGATTTCCCGCTCGTCAACTTCGGCGCCAAGCCCGGTGCCGACGCCACCGCCGCGATCCGCGATGCCATCGCCGCCTGCTCGAAGGCCGGCGGCGGCCGCGTCGTCGTGCCCGCCGGCGAATGGATCACCGGCCCGATCCGCCTCCTCAGCCACGTGAACCTCCACGTCGCGAAAGACGCCACCCTCCGCTTCAAGACCGACCCCGCCGCCTATCTCCCCGCCGTGCTCACCAAGTGGGAAGGCCTCGAATGCTACAACTACTCGCCCCTCATCTACGCGCTCGACCAGACCGACATCGCCATCACCGGCGAAGGCACGCTCGACGGCGGCGCCACCAGGGAAACCTGGTGGGCGTGGAACAACAAGCAGGAGAACCCCACCCGGCAGGTCGCCGCGCGTAACCGCCTTCTCGAGATGGGCGAGACCGGCGTACCCGTGGAGCAACGCCGCTTCGGCGACGGCGACTTCCTCCGCCCCAACTTCCTCCAGCCCTACCGCTGCACCAACGTCCTCATCCAGGGCGTCACCATCGTTCGTTCACCGATGTGGGTCATCCACCCCGTGCTCTGCACCAACGTCACCGTCCGCGGCGTGACCGTCTCCTCCCACGGTCCCAACAACGACGGCTGCGACCCAGAGTCCTGCCGCGATGTGCTCATCGAGGACTGCCTCTTCGACACCGGCGACGACTGCATCGCCATCAAGTCCGGGCGCAACAACGACGGCCGCCGCATCGGCGTGCCGAGCGAGAACCTCATCATCCGCCGCTGCGTCATGAAGGACGGTCACGGCGGCGTCGTGCTCGGCTCCGAGTGCTCGGGCAGCATCCGCAACCTCTTCGTCGAGGACTGCACGATGGACAGCCCCAACCTCGACCGCGGGCTGCGCTTCAAAACCAACGCCGTGCGCGGCGGCTTCCTCGAGAACGTCTTCATGCGCAACGTCACGATCGGCCGCGTGGCCGAGGCCGTGCTCACCATCGACCTGCTCTACGAGGAGGGCGCGAAGGGCGCGTTCATGCCGACCGTGCGCAACGTGCACCTCCAGAACGTTCGCTCGTCCGCCAGCCCGCGCGTGCTCTTCATCACCAGTTTCCCCGGCGCCACGATCGACAACCTCACCTTCCGCGACTGCACCTTCCGCGGCGTCGAAAAAACCGAAGTGCTTTCCGGCGTCGGCACCCTCACCTTCCGCAACGTCACCATCGAGCCCGCGCAGAAACCCAAGGGCCTCAACTCGGTCCCCGCCCCCGCCGCCCACTGAGCCTTTCAACCACAGCCCCCCAATCCACCACACCCCCGATGAGCAAGTTCGCTGAAATCAACGAGAAGATCGGCCGCTACCGCTGGACGATCTGCGCCCTGGTCTTCTTCGCCACGACCATCAACTACCTCGACCGCAACGTGCTCGGCCTGCTCAAGACCACGCTCTCCAATGACGGAGTCTTCGGCGCCGATCCCGCGAACCAGGAACTCAACTACTCGACGGTCGTCATCTGCTTCCAACTCGCCTACGCCCTCGGCATGCTCGCGGCCGGCCGCATCATCGACAAGGTGGGCACGAAGTCGGGTTACGCCTACTCGCTCATCGGCTGGAGCTTCGCCGCGATCGGCCACGCGTTCGGCCACCACACGTGGAGCTTCGGATTCTGGCGCGCCATGCTCGGCATCACCGAGGCCGGCAACTTCCCGGCCGCCAACAAGACCATCGCCGAGTGGTTCCCGAAGCGGGAACGCGCCTTTGCGACCGGCCTCTACAACTCCGGCGCCAACATCGGCGCCATCGTCGCCCCGCTCTGCGTCCCCTACATCGCCAGCGCCTGGGGTTGGGAGTGGGCCTTCATCCTCACCGGTGCCGTCGGCCTGCTCTGGCTCGTCTTCTGGTACAAGATGTACGCCACCCCGGCAGAGAAGCTGAAGACCGGCCACCTCCAGCAGGCCGAGTACGACTACATCCACAGCGACCAGGACGAACAGGCCGTCGCACAGTCCCCCGCCGCCGCCGCCAAGGTCTCCTGGTTCAAGCTCCTCACCTTCCGCCAGACCTGGGCGTTCTTCTTCGGCAAATTCCTCACCGACCCGATCTGGTGGTTCTTCCTCTTCTGGCTCCCGGCCTTCCTCGCCGGCGAGAACGCCCGCAAGATCGCCGAGTTCAAGGCGGCCAACCCCTCCTTCACCGGGCTCGACACCGCCATTCCCGGCATCATCAGCTGGCCCTTCGCCGTTGCCGTCGTCTACACGGTCTCGACCTTCGGTTCGATCTTCGGCGGCTGGCTCCCGAAACGCCTCATGAATGGCGGCATGGACGCCAACAAGGCCCGCAAGACCGCGATGTTCATCTTCGCCGTCTTCCCCCTGACGGTGCTCCTCGCCTCGAAGCTCGGCGAGATCAACACCTGGCTCGCCGTCGCCACGATCTCGATCGCCTGCGCCGCCCACCAGGCGTGGTCGGCCAACATCTTCACGACGGTCTCCGACATGTTCCCGAAAAAGGCCGTCGCGTCCGTCACCGGCATCGGCGGCATGGCCGGCGCCCTCGGTGGCATCCTGATCGCCCGCGCCGCAGGGCTCCTGCTCAAGCACTACACGGAGCTCGGCAAGGTCGAGCTCGGCTACGGCATCATGTTCATGGTCTGCGGTTCCGCCTACCTCGTGGCGTGGATCCTCATGCACCTGCTCGTGCCGAAGTTCAAACAGGTGCAACTCGACTGAGTCCGCCATGGTCCGCGCCGCGGTACTGTTCGCTTCCCTCCTGCCGGTCTGCCCCGCCTCCCTCGCGGCGCAGACCGGGAATCCGACGAACTATACCTCCTGCGCACGGACCGAGCCACCTGTCGTCAAGGTCGCGTGGCGCCAGATTCTGGAACAGCCCGCCCCGTGGTACGCCTCGACCGAGGCCCGCGCCATCGCCGCCTCCGTCCGCCAGTACCAGACGGAGTCCGGCGGCTGGCCCAAGAACCGCGACATGACGACCCCGCCCGACGCCGCGTTTCTCGCCGACCAGAAGCACGACCACCGCTGGCCCACGATCGACAACGACGCCACCACCACGCAGATCCGGTTCCTCGCGTCGGTCGCCCCCCACGAGCCGACTGACGCCGCGGCCAACCGCGCCGCCGCCGTCCATGGCCTCGAATACCTGCTCGCCGCCCAGTACAAGCACGGCGGCTGGCCCCAGTATTATCCGCTCCGCCCCGGTTACTACACCCACATCACCTTCAACGACGATGCGATGGTGAACGTGCTCCGGCTCCTCCGCGAGGTCGCCGCCGGCAAGGATCCGTTCGCCTGGACCGAGCCCGCGCTCCGTCAGCGCGCCGCGGCCGCGGTCGACAAAGGCATCGCCTGCATCCTGCGCTGCCAGATCGTCGTCGCCGGCAGAAAGACCGGCTGGTGCGCGCAGCACGACGAGATCACCTTCGAACCCGTCCCCGCCCGCGCCTACGAACACACTTCGCTCTCCGGCAGCGAGACCGTCGAGATCGTCCGTTTCCTGATGCACCTCGACCATCCCGCGCCGGAGATCGTCGCCGCCATCGAGGGCGCCGTCGCCTGGCTCGAGGCCGCCAAGCTCACCGGTATCCGAATCGACACGCCGCCCGCGCCCGCGCTCCCGCACAAGCACGACCGCATCGTCGTCGCCGACCCCGCCGCGCCGCCGCTCTGGGCCCGTTTCTACGAGATCGGCACCAACCGCCCGCTCTTCGGCGGCCGCGACACCATCATCCGCTACCGCCTGGACGAGGTGGAGCCCGAGCGCCGCGGCGGCTACAACTGGTTCACCGACGAGCCCGCCAAGCTGCTCGAACGGGACTACCCGCGCTGGCAGAAGAAGCAGGCCGCGCGCGCCTTGCAGCCGTGATGAACGCGTTCGGGCACACGCCTCGACAGGTAGGGAAGTTTCTCCGAAACGTCCTCGGCGGTTTATCCGCCTTTGGCGGCGCCGTAGGCGACCAGGGTTTCGTTCTCCCTCCGGAGGAATCTCCGAGAGAAGCCGCCCGACCGCGCACCGCTGTGTCGCCAGTTCGTGGCGCAGGCCTCCGTGCCTGCGTTACCGGATATCGCAGGCGCGGAGGCCTGCGCCACGGTCGCCCTGCGTGGATTCTGCCGACGTCGCTCGCCCTTTTCCTCGGCGCCGCATCGCCCCTCGCCGCGGCCGACTTCACCCGCGACTCCGCGCTCGCCCGCGCACGTGAAACCCATCCCGCCGCCGCGCTCCCGGCCGACTTGATCCCTGCCGGCGTGATTGCCGCGGAGAACCTCGTCTACGCCTCGCCCGCCGGCGTCCCCCTCGCGCTCGATCTCTACCGCCCCGCCACCGGCGGCCCGCACCCGGCCGTGCTCCTCATCCACGGCGGAGGCTGGGACGCCGGCAGCCGCGAGATGGAGCGCCCCTTCGCCAAACGCCTCGCCGCCGCGGGCTTCGTCGCCGTACCCGTTTCCTACCGACTCGGCGAAGCCGGCCGTTTCCCCGCCGCGCTCCACGACCTGAAGGCCGCCGTGCGCTGGCTCCGCGCCCACGCCGCCGCGCACGGCATCGACCCCGCCCGCATCGGCGCGGTCGGCGGCTCCGCCGGCGGCCAGCTCGCCGCGCTCCTCGGCGCCACCAACGGGGTCGCCGCCCTCGAGGGTCCGCTGTCCGACGGTAGGGCGAACCCGCCCGAAGAGCCTGAGCCTGTCGAACGGCCGGGTGAGCCGAGCCTGTCGCTCCTCTCCAGCACCGTCCAGGCCGTCGTCGACATCGACGGCCTCGCCGACTTCACCGCCGACGCCCTCGTCGCCCAGCAGATCGCCAAGCCCAGCGCACCCACTCGCTTCCTCGGCGGATCGTTCGCCGAGCGCGCGGAAACCTGGCGCGCCGCGTCACCGCTCACCCACGTCGGCCCCGCCAGCGCCCCGACGTTGTTCCTGAACAGCACCGCGCCCACGCCGCTCCGGCCTGGGCGCGAGGCGATGGCGAAGAAACTTCGCTCGCTCGGCATCGGCGCCGAGGTCGCCGTCGTCCCCGACACGCCGCACCCCTTCTGGCTGCTCGACCCGTGGTTCGCCGGCGTCGTCACCACCACCGCTGCGTTTCTCCACCGCGAGCTGCCGCCGCCCGGTCCCACGCTCCATCTGGCCGGCGATTCCACCATGGCCGACAAGGCCGTCCTTGCTTTCCCCGAACGCGGCTGGGGCCAGCTCCTCCGCCCGTGGCTGCGTCCGCCCTGGCATCTCGCCAACCACGCCGTGAACGGTCGCAGCACGAAATCCTTCCGCGACCGTGGCCACTGGCAACGCCTGCTCGACCGCCTGCACGCCGGCGATGTCGTCATCCTCCAGTTCGGCCACAACGACGCGAAGCAGGACGACCCGGAGCGCTACGCCGATCCCGTCACCGGTTTTCCGGACAACCTCCGCCGCTTTGTCCGCGAGATCCGCGAGCGCGGCGCGATCCCCGTGCTCGCCACTCCGGTCGTCCGCCGCTGGTTCGATGCCGACGGCACGCTGCAGGACATGCACGCCCCCTACGTCGTGGCGATGCGCGCCGTGGCTGCCGAGGAGAAGATGCCGCTGATGGAGCTGGAGGCGCGCACGCGGCAGCTCCTTGTCGGGCTCGGGCCGGACGCATCGCTCGGCCTCTTTGTTGGCGACGCCGCCAAGGCGGCCGGCGGCAAGACCGACCACACCCATTTCACCG
>JAEWNN010000053.1 GCA_023457035.1 Verrucomicrobiota bacterium | reverse complement strand
CGGACTCGAACACGGCCGGGTCGACCATGCCGCAGCCCATGATCTCGACCCACTCCTTGCCGATCTTGCCGAGGTGCTTGGCCGAGAGGTCGACCTCGAAGCTCGGCTCGGTGTAGCCGAAGTAGTGCGGGCGGAAGCGGGTCTTGATGTCTTTGCCGAGCAACGACTGGAAGAGGTAGTCGAGGATCGCCTTGAGGTCCTTCACGGTGACGTTGCGGTCGACGTAGAGGCCCTCGAGCTGGTGGAAGTTGGCGGAGTGCGTGGCGTCGATCGTGTCGCGGCGGAACACGCGGCCGGGCGAGATGATGCGCACCGGCGGCTTCTGCTTGAGCATCGTGCGGATCTGCACCGACGAGGTATGCGTGCGCAGGAGGTAGCGCTCCTTCGTGCGCTGGGAGACGTTGGCCACGAGCGCGTTCTCCGGCAGGTAGAACGTGTCCTGGAGATCGCGCGCCGGGTGGTCGGCCGGGGTGTTGAGCGCGTCGAAGCAGAACCACTCGGTCTCGACCTCGGGGCCTTCGACGACGGCGAAGCCCGCCTTGCGGAAGATGCGGCAGAGCTCCTCGCGCACGAGCGTGAGCGGGTGCGTGGTGCCGGGGCCGGAGTCGGGCGAGGGCAGCGTCGGGTCGACGGCGGGCCCGAGCTGCGCGGCGATCTCGGCCTGCTCGATACGGGCGAGCGCGGCGTCGAGGAAGCCCTGCAGCTCGCCCTTGGCCTGGTTGATGAGCTTGCCGAGGATCGGCTTCTGCTCCTTCGGCGCGGCGCCGAGCTGCTTCATCATCGCGGTGAGTTCGCCGTTGGGACCGACAAAACGGGCCTTGGCGGCTTCGAACTCGGGACGGGCGCTGAGCGCGGCCAGTTCACCGCGGGCTTTCTCGACGAGGGCTTGGAGGGCGGCTTGCATGATTGAAGAGGCGCAGAGTGAAGGAGAACGAAGACCGGGCAACGCCGGAAATGGCGGAGAACTGCGCCAGGCCGTGGGGCGGCCCTTCAGGGCGCCCCGGCCGATAGAGTGCAGACACCGGGCATGAACACGGCGCCGAACAGGGCGGCCTGAAGCGCCGCCCCACGGGCGGAAACAACAAAAAGGCCGGGCGACGTGCGCCCGGCCTCGGAAAGGTATCTATTCGCTGAACTCAGGCCTTGGCAGCCTTGGTGGCGAGGGCGGCGCGGGCCTGCTCGACGACGACGGCGAAACCGGCTTCGTCGCGCACGGCGAGATCGGAGAGGACCTTGCGGTCGAGCTCGATGTTGGCGGCCTTCAGACCCTCGATGAAGCGGCTGTAGCTGATGCCGGCATTGCGGCAGGCGGCGTTGAGGCGCACGATCCAGAGGGCGCGCGCGTTCGAGCGCTTCTTCTTCCGGTCGTCGTACGCGTACTGGAGGGCGTGATCGAGCGCCTCCTTGGCGTAGCGGAAGAGCTTGGACTTGTTGCCGAAGTAGCCTTTCGACTGCTTCAGGACCTTCTTCCGGCGCTTGCGGGAGGCCGGACCATTGGTGACACGAGGCATGTTGGGATGGGTGGTTGAGGATCGGCAGGTCGCCTACAGGAGTTACCCGCCTGATCGGTTGTGGTTGTTCCGGGTTTTAGAGGCCGTGCGGGAGCCCACGGAGGAGCGCCTCGGCATGGCCGGGAGCCACGAGCTTGTCCTTGGAGGCACGACGCTTCTGCTTCGTGCTCTTGGAGGCAAGCAGGTGACGGAAGCCCGGAGTGCGGCGGATCAGCTTTCCGGTGCCGGAAATCTTGAAGCGCTTGGCGATGGACTTCTTGGTCTTCTGCATGATGGGAGCCGGGCAGAAAAAGGAGCGCCCCGGGCGAACGCAAGGGGGAATTTTCCCGGAGCCCACCCCGGCGCTCGCGCACCCGGCCAGGCACACCGGACCCCAGCCGGTGCGCTCCACCCGCTCCAGGCAATAATTCGCGTCGGATTCGTTCGCCGCCGCAAATTCCGCCGAGCTTTTCGCAAACCATGCGGGGTCACCCGCCCCTCACCGGGATACACTCCGGCACCTACCCACCCGCGCGAGCCCAGCCCGCGCCCGCACCGAAAGTCATCCCATGAACGATCGCCGCACCTTCCTCAAAACCGGTCTCGCCCTCGGGGCCGCCACCACCCTCCTCGATTTCGACCGCCTCTTCGCCGCCGATGCGCCCCTCGACCCCGCCGCCGGGTCCCCCGCCCCGGCTGATGCCCCTCCCGGTGCCCGCCCCCTGCTGGTCGCCGTGCGCGACGGCGACCGCGTCGCGATGCTCGACAAGGCGCTCGAGGCCCTCGGTGGTATCGGCGCCTTCGTGAAGCCCGGGCAGACCGTCCTCATCAAGCCCAACATCGGTTGGGACGCCCCCCCGGAGCGCGGCGCCAACACCCACCCGGCCCTCGTCGCCCGCCTCGTGGAGCTCTGCCTGCAGGCCGGCGCAAAATCCGTCGCCATCTTCGACAACACCTGCGACCAGTGGCAGCGCTGCTACGCCAACAGCGGCATCGAGAAGGCGGCGCGCGACGCCGGCGCCCGCGTCGTCAACGGCAAGGACGAGTCCCTCTACCGCGAGACCCCCATCCCCGGCGGCGTGAAGCTCAAAAGCGCCAAGGTCCACGAGCTCGTGCTCGACTCCGACGTCTTCATCAACGTCCCCGTCCTCAAGCACCACGGCGGTGCGCAGATGTCCTCTGCCATGAAAAACCTCATGGGCTGCGTCTGGGACCGCGGCGTCTACCACAACGTCGACCTGCAGCAGACCATCGCCGACTTCCTCACGCTGCGGAAACCCGACCTCAACATCGTCGATGCCTACCACCCGATGGTGCGCAACGGCCCCCGCGGCAAATCCGTCGAGGACTGTGTCGAGATGAAGCGCCTCCTCGCCTCCACCGATCCCGTGCTGATCGACACCGCGTGCACCAAGCTCCTCGGCTACACGCCCGAGAAGGTCACCCACGTGAAGATCGGCGCCGACCTGCGACTCGGCACCACCGACCTCTCCGCCGCCGAGGTGCGCAGCATCAAGCTCGCCTGAGCC
The DNA here is from genome assembly GCA_023457035.1 of Verrucomicrobiota bacterium. GTDB lineage: Bacteria > Verrucomicrobiota > Verrucomicrobiia > Opitutales > Opitutaceae > CAJCBL01. The sequence goes on along the minus strand of JAEWNN010000053.1, from coordinate 39,735 downwards.
CCCCGTGGCTGGACGGCGCAGCCGTTCAGCCTCCTTGCCCACCACCGTGGCTGGACGATGAAGTCGTTCAGCACCCTCGCCTCCCACCGTAGCTGAACGGCAACGTCGTTCAGCCCGCCCCGCGCCCTGCGCGCCGCGCGTTCCAGCTCCCCACCGTCCCATGCGCCGTCACTGGCTCAAATACACCCGCGCCACGCTCGCCATCGTCGTCCTCGCACTGCTGACGGCCGCCTTCGTCGACTTCCGCGGCCTCGTCGACGAGAAACTCTCCCACGCACTCGCCTCCGTGCAGTTCGTGCCCGCGGCGCTCTCGCTGGTCACCGGCGCCTCGCTCTCCGTCGCCGCCGTCGCCATCCTCGTCGCCACGCTCGCCTTCGGCCGCGTCTATTGCTCGGTGCTCTGCCCGCTCGGCCTGTTCCAGGACGCTGTCGCCCGCACCGCCGCCTGGTTGCGCCGCAAACCGCAACTGCTCCGCTACGCCAAACCCGCCACTTGGGTGCGCCAGGGGTTCCTCTGGGCGACGGTCGCCGGCATCGCGGCCGGCTGGGCCGGGCTCACGCTGGCGTTGCTCGATCCCTACAGCATCTTCGGCCGCTTCGGCTCGATGCTCTTCCGTCCGATCGTGACCGTCGTCAACAACTGGCTCGTCGGCCCGGCCAACGCCGTCGGCCTCGATGCGCTCTACCGCGTGCCGCCGCAATGGGCCGCCGCCGGGGCGCTCGCCGTGCCCGCGGCGATGCTGTTGCTGGTCGCGCTCCTCGCCGCCCGCCGCGGCCGGCTCTACTGCAACACCGTCTGCCCCGTCGGCACGCTGCTCGGTCTGGCCTCCGGCGCCGGCGCGTGGCGGCTCGCGATCGACCAGGATCGCTGCCGCAAGTGCGGCGACTGCCTGCGTGTCTGCAAAGCCCAGTGCATCGACCTGCGCTCCGGCACGATCGACAACTCCCGCTGCGTCGCCTGCTACAACTGCGTGAGCGCCTGCGACGAATCCGGCATCCACCACCGGTTCGGCTGGAAACCGGAAACCGGAGACCGGAAACCGGCTACTGGCCACCGGCCACCGCCGACCGAAAACCGGCCATCGGACACCGCCGGCCGGCCCGCCTCCGCGCCCCTCGCTGATCCGCCATCGTCCATCGGCCATTCCCCCTCGTCCATCCCCGACGCCTCCCGCCGCGCCTTCATCACCGGCACCGCCGCCGCGCTCACCGCCGCCACCGGCGTCGGCACGCTGCTCGCCGTCGCCGCCGCGGCCCCCCCCGGCGCCGAGGAGCCGCTCGACGACAGCCGCCCCCCCGAGCCGCCGCGCCGCTTCGGCCGCGCGCCCCTCAGCCCGCCCGGCTCGGGCGGCGTCGCCCGCTTCCTCGACCGCTGCACCGCCTGCCAGCTCTGCGTGAGCGCCTGCCCCACCCACGTGCTCCAGCCCGCGTTTCTCGAATACGGCTTCGCCGGCATCATGAAGCCGCGCCTCGATTTCGACCATTCATTCTGCAACTTCGAGTGCAACCGCTGCGGCGAGGTCTGCCCCGACGGCGCCATCCTCCCGCTCCCCCTGGAGGAGAAGAAGCTCGTCCGCCTCGGCGTCGCGCACATCGACTACCGCAAATGCATCGTACAGGCCAATGGCACCGACTGCGCCGCCTGCTCCGAACACTGCCCCACGCAGGCCGTCAACACCGTGCCCTACGGCGACAACCTCCGCCTGCCCACCATGCACCCGGAGCTCTGCATCGGTTGCGGCGCCTGCGAATACGCCTGCCCCGTCCGCCCCGTGCGCGCCATCACGGTCAAGGCCCACGCGGTGCACAGCCTCGCCGAGAAGAAGGTCGAGGCGCCCGCCACCGCCCCCACCCGCGACGACGAGCTGCCCTTCTAGCGGTATCCGGAGGTCAAGCTCCGGCGACGCCGCACGGACACCACGACTCATTGTCCGCACATTTCCTGCACCCGTGCCGCAAAAAGAGATCGCCGCGCCCTCCGCAACCACCTAGCCTGCGACCTACTCACCCGCGGGAGGATCTCGCGCACCGTCAGCCAGCTACCGACCGACCGTGACTCGCACTACCGCAAAATCGCGCCCGAAGGCCAAGGTTCGCCCCCCCGCCGACCGCGGAGGCACTGCTGTAACCAACGCCGCGCCGCCGCCCCGTCCGCCCGCGGACGACGACGGGGCGCCTCCTCCGGCCCTGCCGCCCACGAGCACTCGCGTGGCCCCGGCCGCCGATCGCGACCTCCAACCGGAGCGCAGCACGATCAAGCAATACCTCACCGAGATCGGCAAAACTCCCCTGCTCACCCCCGCCGAGGAGGTGGCACTGGCCAAACGCATCAAGCGCGGCGACCGCGAGGCCCGCAACCACATGATCCAGGCGAACCTTCGCCTCGTCGTGAAGATCGCGCACGACTACAAGGATTTCGGCCTCCCGCTGCTCGACCTTATCAGCGAGGGCAACATCGGCCTCATCAAGGCCGTCGAACGTTTCGACCCCGCCAAGGGTGGCAAGCTCTCCACCTACGCCGCTTGGTGGATCAAGCAGTCGATCAAGCGCGCACTGGCCAACCAGTCCAAGACGATCCGCCTGCCCGTCCATCTCGTCGACAAGATCTCCAAGATGCGCAAGGTCGCCACCGCCCTCACCGAGGAGTTCGGTCGCGAACCCACCGAGGAGGAGATCGCGATCGAGATGCAGATCCCGACCAACAAGATCGCCCACATGAAGACGGTGAGCGTGCGACCCGCCTCACTCGACGCCCCCCTCAACGACGAGGAGGGCGGCAGCCCCTTCGGCGAGATCGTCGGCGACGAGAACGCCGCCAGCCCCTACGAGACCCTCCGCGAGAAGAACATCCAGGGCGATCTGCGCGACCTGCTCGACTCCCTCGACGAACGCGAGGCGCGCATCATCAAGCTGCGCTTCGGCATCGACGGGAACAACGAGATGACCCTCGAGGAGGTCGGCAAGCTCTTCAACGTCACCCGCGAGCGCGTCCGCCAACTCCAGAACCTCGCGATCTCGAAGATGCGCAAGGCCATGCGCCGCATCGAGACCCAGCGCACCAAGGACGACATCGACGAGGAGCGTCGCGTCCGCGAGCGCATGGCCGTCATCCGCGAGTTCATCACCGAGAAGTCCAAGCGCCCCGACCGCTGAGCGCCGCGCCCCCCACGGCCGCGCCCGCCAGTCCCGTCCCGCTCGTCACCACAGAGTCGGGTCGCGCCGGCTTCGGCCTCCCGGAGACCGGAGCCTCCTCCACCAGCTCCTTCCCCTGCGCCCATGACACCGCCCCTCCTCCCCCGCCGACTCGCCACCCTCCTCGGGCTCGCGACACTGCTGGCCGGCCCGCTCGCCGCCGCGGTGCCCACCGCCCCCGCCGCCGCCAGCGACCCCGCCGTCGCCCCGGCCAGCGGTGTCGAGAACTCCGTGGTCAAGATCTTCGCCACCAAGCGCAACCCGGACACCTTCCGCCCTTGGACCAAGCAGGCGCCCAACGAGGCCACCGGCAGCGGCGTCGTGATCGCCGGCAACCGCATCCTCACCAACGCCCACGTCGTCCTCTACGCCAGCCAGGTGCAGGTGCAGGCCAACCAATCCGCCGAGAAGATTTCCGCCACCGTCGAGGCCCTCGCGCCCGGCATCGATCTGGCCGTGCTCAAGCTCGACGACGAGGCGCTCTTCGCCACCCACCCGCCCCTCGCCTTCGCCGACACCATGCCCGCCGTGAAGGATGCCGTCATGGCCTACGGGTTCCCCACCGGCGGCACCGAATTGTCCATCACCAAGGGCATCGTCTCCCGCATCGAGTTCGGCCGGTACAACCACAGCACCTCAGGCCTGCGTATCCAGATCGACGCCGCCATCAACCCCGGCAACTCCGGCGGCCCGGCCGTCGTCGGCGACCGCATGATCGGGCTGGCCTTCAGCCACCTCGGCGGCGCCGACAACATCGGCTACATCATCCCCTCCGAGGAGATCCAACTGTTCCTCCACGACATCGCCGACGGCCGCTACGACGGCAAACCCGGCATCTTCGACGAGTTCCAGACCCTGCAAAACCCCGCGCTGCGCGACTTCCTCCGGCTCCCCCCGGGCACCAAGGGCCTCGTCGTCCACAAACCCGCCGACGACACGGCCGACTACCCGTTGCGCGAATGGGATGTTGTTACCCACATCGGCGACACCCCGATCGACGAGGACGGCATGATCCGCCTCACGCCCAACCTCCGCGTCTCCTTCGGCTACAAGGCCCAGCACCTCGCGCGCGACGGCAAGATCCCGCTCACCCTCGTTCGCGCCGGCCAGGAGCTCGCCATCGAACTGCCCGCCCCCGCCGACCGCCCGCAGCTCGTCCCCGACCTCGAGGGCACCTATCCCTCGTACTTCATCTACGGCCCCTACGTCTTCTCCGCCGCCACCAAGCCCTTCGTCTCCGGCGTCGTCGGCAACAAGATCCAGATCGGCTTCGCCCTCGGCTTCACCGCCAACCCGCTGCTCCTGCGCCTCGGCGACCGGCCGGCCTTCCCCGGCGAGGAACTCGTGGTCGTCTGTTCCCCGTTTTTCCCGCACAAGCTCGCCAAGGGCTACGACAACCCCATCGCCTGCGTCGTCAAAACCGTCAACGGCATCGCCATCAAGAACCTCGCCCATCTCGTCGCGGTCCTGCGCGACAGCCGCGAGGAGTTCATCTCCGTCGCCTTCGACCGGCGCGGCGCCGAGGCCCAGGTTTTCAAGCGCCAGGAGTTGCTCGCCGCCACCGAGGAGATCCTCGGCGACAACGGCGTGCGCGCCCAAGGCTCCCCCGACCTGCTTGAGGTCTGGAACGCCAAGCCCGCCCAATAGCCCGCGCCCCCACCCGAGGCCGGCTGCGGCGCGGCCGGCTTCCGGATCGGCGTCGATCTGGAGTAGGGCCGGTCTACGACCGGCCCCGACGGGCGTAAGTCGGCAGGGAACCGCCCGGGCTTGGGGCGAGAGCTCGGGCGCCGCCGTGGATCGCAGGCGCCCAGTCGGAGACAGGACCTACGGGGCCACGGAGCCGTGACGGCAGGCTCGCTTCCGTCTTCCGTCTTCCGTCTTCCACTCACCGGCCACCGGTTACCGTCCACCGTTCTCCGTCCTCCGCGTCCTCTGCGTCTCCGCGTGCACCCCTTCCGCCATCGGCCCCGATCCGGCCTCACGCGGAGCCGCGGAGCTCGCAAAGCGCAGATAGTCCGCTCACCGTCTTCCGTCCTCTGGCGTCCATCCTCAGCCCCCGTCTTCCGCCCACAACTCACCGGCAACTGGCAACCGGTTACCGTCCACTGTCCACTGTCCACCGTCCACCGGATACCGCCCACGGCCCACCGGCCACTGTCCACCGTCAACCGTCACCTATCCGTGGGCGTTGCGCCGGGGGGGGGGCGGGTCGGATATCTGCCCACGCGGGTGATTGCTCCGGAATCCCGTTGGTGTATGGGTGGCGGCATGAAGATTCCGATACCGGCGGGGTTGCTGTTCGTGTTCGGGCGGGGCCTGTGGCTCATTCTTTTGGCGACTATTCTGGTTGGGGATGCGCTGGCGGCCGACCCCGCCCAGCCCGTGGGGGAGTCCGTTCGAGCCGCGGCGGATCGCGTGTGGAAGATCTACGAGAAGGGAGACAACATCGAAGCCGGTCGGCAGGGCGGTGCACTGGTCGGTGCGGCCGACTTCTTCCGGTCGGAGGGAAAACTGGAGCAGGCGTGCGAGTACTATCGCCGGGCTGGGCTGGTGCGACCATGGGATCTGGACGCGAAGGAGCGCTATGCGGAAGTGCTGCAGCAGCTCGGGGAGACTGTTGCCGCCCGCGATGTGGCCGGACAGGTACAGGCCTTGGCCGAGACGGATAAACTGCAGGAGGCCTGTCACGCACTGCTCGGTGGCATCCCGCCGCCCCAACTGCCGGCACCGGCGGATCTCGCGCCCAACTCAGGAGAGACGATCCTGATTCTGGTACCCGGCCCCGGGGGCCGCCGCTGGCTGCTGAACGAGGCAGGCGGGCGTTTATCGGCCGGGCTCGGCATCCGCGTCGGCGTTGCCACCGCGCACTTGGGAGTGGGCGCCGCCGATCGGACCGGGCGGAGTCGGCTCATCAAGCACCTGCGCAAGAATCTGCCGTGGGCGGATCCGCGGCTTGCGGTGTTCCTGCCGAGCAGGAAAGGCGCAGCTCCGGAGGAGCTGAGCGACGACGAGGTCATCGGCGTAATGGAACGGCTGTGCCAACAGGACGGGGGCAAGGAGAAGCTGGCGGCGTTCACGGCCGCGCTGGCCGAGGCGGACAGGCGGCTCCAGTGGGACACCGATCGCTTGCTGGCTGTGCTCGCCCGGGAATACCCGGACCAGGGGAAGCCCCGGGTGGTCCATCTGGCGGTGCTTCCGATGGACCTCTATTCGGGGACGGCGAATTTTCTCTTCGGCAGTGCGCTCGAGAACGGCAACTATGCCGTGGCCTCGTACGAGCGATTCACCGCGAGTTTCACCGGCGAGCCGCCCAATCGTGAGCGGTTGGTCGAGCGCACCACCAAACAGCTGCTTTCGTCGTTTGGCTTCGCCGTCGGAGTGCCGCGCTGCGCGGACCCCCGTTGCGCGCGTTCGTATTCGAGCTCTCTTAACGAGCATGATGCGAAAGGTGCTGGCCTTTGCTCCGAATGCCGGTCCGCCTTTGCCAAGGCGCTCGGGCATGAGTTGCCGCCATGGCCCGACAAGGGCCCCTGAGCCGCCCATCACAAACTGGGCGTCGCCCTTTCTCCGTTTCCGCAGACGACAGAAGGGGCCCAAGGGAGCAGTCCCCCTCAACTCGGGCGCGAACCGCCATGGGGACTCGCGTCCCCGGCACCACGCCTACTTCATCCCGGCGTAGACATCCGGATACCCGTCGCCGCGCCGCTTGAAGCGTTTGTGCTGCCAGAGGTACTGCTCGGGCGCGGCGCGCACGAAGCGCTCGATCACGGCGTTGATCGCCGTGCCCTCCGCCACCGGGTCCTCCGGCAGCTCCGGCAGCGGTGCGCCGATGGTGATGCGGTAGTGCCAGCGACCGTCCTTGCGCTCACGCACCGCGCCCCACGGGATCACCAGCGCGCGGCCGAGTCTCGCCACCTTGCCCGTGGCGACGTTGGTCACGGCGGGCACGCCGAAGAATGGCGCCACCACCGAGTCCTTGATCCGTTTCCCCTGGTCCGGCGCGTACCAGAGCATGTCGCCCTCGCGCAGCGCCCGCACCGCGCCCTTCAGGTCGTCGGCCGCGAACATCCGGTGCAGCCAGCGCGTGCGCAACCGCAGGATTTCGTGCGCGAACACCGGATGGTTGGGATTGCGGTAGAACGCGCTCAACGGTCGGTGGAGGTTGGCGATGCGGCCGGATATCTCGATCGTGTGGAAATGCGCGCTCAGCAGCAGCACGCCGCGGCCCGCCGCCCGCGCCGCCTCGAGATGCTCCAACCCCTCGATCGTGTAGCGACCGGCGAAACGCGCCGGCGGGCTGTAGTAGGAGATCAACGCCTCCATCGCGCCCATGCCGAACGACTCGTAGCAGCGCCGCGCCAGCCGCCGGCGTTCCTGCGCCGCCAGCGCGGGGAAGCAGAGCTCGAGGTTGCGCAGCGTCACCGCGCGCCGCACCGGCACGAGATGGAACATCACGCGCCCCAGCCAGCGCCCGCCCCACAGCAGCAGCGCCCAGGGCAGCGGCGCGAGCAGCCGCAGGCACCCAAGGAGCAACCACGCCGGCCAATACTGCGGCATCCAGAGTCGCGGAGCTTTCTTCTCGCCGGCCATCAGCATCGCCTCGGGTTCGTCGCCGCCAGCGCGCGCAGCAGAAAGTACAGCATCTCCATCCGCGGCAGCGCCCGGCCCGCCGCGGCGGCGCGCCGCACCGGCTCGCCCCAGATGCTCTCGACCTCCAGTTCCCGCCCCGCCTGCCAGTCGAGCAGGCTCGACGGCTTGTACGCGCCGAGCGGCGGCGTGCGCGCCATCTGGAAATCCGCGTAGCTCTCCGGGATCGTGAAGCCCAGCGCCGCCGCGCCCTGCAACACCTCGGACATCAGCTCGCGCGAGAGTTGCCGCAGTCCTTCGTCGGCCAGCACGCGGTCGGTCGTGATCCCGCCGGCGGCGATGGTCACCCCGTTGAAGGGCACGTTCCACACCAGCTTCTTCCAGCGCTCTTCGCCGAGATTGTCCGTCGCCCGCGCCTTGATGCCGGCCGATTGGAACAACGCCACGATCTCGCGCAACCGTTCGCTCGCCGGCCGCCCGAACTCGCCCAGCGTGATCGCCCCCTCGACCGGGTTCACGATCAGCCCCGGCTCCGTGCGGTTGATACCCACAAAACACAGCCCGCCCAGCGTGCGCTCCGCGCCCACGATCGCTGCGATCTCCTCCTCGGCGCCGAGTCCGTTCTGGAGGGTGAGCACCGCCGTGCGCTCGTGCAGCAACGGCGGCAACACGCGCGGCAGTTCCCGATTCGAGGTGGTCTTCCACGCCACGACCACGAGGTCCACCGGCCCGAGCTCCTCGGTCGTCGCCGCCACCGTGGGCCGCTCGATCCGAAATTCGCCGAACGGCGCCCGCACCCGCAACCCGCTCGCCTGCACTGTCGCGAGGTCCGAGCGCATCAGGAAGCGCACGTCGTTGCCGGCCCGCGCGAGCATCGCGCCATAGAAGCCGCCGATGGCACCCGAGCCGATGATTGCGATCGATTTCATTGCAGGAATGGCGCCGTCAAACTGCCCGCACTGCCCGGCGCGAGTCAACCCGCCGCCACCCCCATACCGCCCGCCGCAGCCAAGTTCTTCACAACAACCGCGTCACCTCGGCGTGACACGTGTGCAAACGCCTGTGCTCCAAGCCGCCGGCATGGCCCCACGCGCCAGTCTTCCACGGGTGGCGCTCCTCCGAGCCAAACGTTGTTTCCCCCGCCATGAGCCCGACTCCGGGACCTCTCACGCGACACCATCATTTCAGCTTATCCATCAACAACTAAGGGCAGCGGATTCCATCCGGCAGCCACCTCTCTTCCGCGCGCCTGCCTGCATTTATCGTTTGGTTCCGCACGGTGCAGCTCCGTCCTGTTCCAGCCCCAGCCAAGGGGTCGCTATCCCCAACCAACGTCTCCCCTCCGCCGAACCGCCACTTCCCTCGGGAAGCAGCGACTGGCTCACAAGTTATTCACATGTCGTCCGCCACCTTCCCCGGACGGCCCGAGCACCGCGTCGCCCCACCTCCAGCCGCGCTTGCCCCGTTCATCCCGTCGGCCGCCCGTTGCCCGCCCCCAGTGCTGACAAACTCCCGCCGGCGATCCAGCATCCAGTCTTCCGTTTCCGTTCCCCACCCAGACTGCTCACCACCAACTGCACCCATCATGATCAAAGTCACCGAGATCGCCTTCACCGCCTACCCCGTCACCGACATGCCCCGCGCCCGCGCTTTCTACGAAGGCCTCCTCGGCCTCCAGCCCGCCTCCACCTTCGAGCACGAGGGCAAACACTGGATCGAGTACGAGATCGCCGGCGCCGCCCTCGGCATCACCAACATGGTCCCCGACTGGAAACCGTCGCCCGCAGGCCCGAGCGTCGCCCTCGAGGTGGCCGACTTCGACGCCGCCGTCGCCGCGCTCCGCGCCGCCGGGGTCAAGTTCCTCGCCGAGCCCTACTCCTCGCCCGTCTGCCACATGGCGGTCGTCACCGACCCCGATGGCAACAGCGTCTGCGTCCACCACCGCGACCAGCCCGCGCATTGAGCGTCCCCGAGCCCTGCGCCAAGCCGCGGGACGAAACTCGCCCAAGTTTGTCCTTGATTCACCTCCGGCCGGTTCGCAGCCTCGCCCCTCTTTCGCAACCGAGGTTTCGGCCGAGGCCGCGAAGAATCCCAGCAATCGGGGCGTAGCTTAGCCTGGTAGAGCGCTACGTTCGGGACGTAGAGGTCGTGAGTTCGAATCTCACCGCCCCGACCATTTGGAACCCGCGGCTTCGGCCGCGGGTTTCTTGTTTTCCGGCACCGTCAGCGCCGCCAGGGCCCCGCCTCACGTCGCCGCCATCACGCCCCTGGCGATGAGTTCGGCGCGCAGCCAGCGCGCCGTCTCCAGCATCGAGGGACCGTCGTGGATGAGATTCGTCCCGCGCGCGATGCCGCTCTCGATTCGCACATGCGGCCACGCCCCGGTCCAGCCGCGCTCGGCCAGCAGCGCCGCGCCATCGACCGGATGGTCGTCCTCCTCCGAGAACACGATCACCGCCTCCGGCTTCGCCGCCGCCACCGCCGGCAGGTTGAGCGCCATGTAGCCGGCGGCCGAGCCGCGCAGGATGTTCACGCCGCCGGCCAGCTCGAGGATGTCCTGCACGAAGCTCAGTCCGCCCGCCATCCGCGGATGCCGGCCGAACCACAGCTCCGCGTACACCCGCGGCCGCACCGCCGGCCGCGAGAGCCGCAGCGCCGCCGCCTCGTTGGACATCCGCTCCGCCAGCTCCAGCGCCGCATCCATCTCGCCCAGCAGCGCCCCGAGTTTCCGGATATTCTCGACGATCCCGCCGAAGCTGTCGGGCAGGTGCAGCACGTACACCGGCACCCCGGCTTGCGCCAGCTTGCGCGCCAGCCCCAGCTGCACGCCGCTCGTCATGAGCACCAGGTCGGGCCGCACCTCGCGCAGCTTGTCCGCGTCGATCCGCAGGTAGTCGCCCACCACCGGGATGCCCGCCACCGGCGCGTAGCGCGCACAATATTGCGACACTCCCGCCAGTCGGTCCCCCAGTCCCATCGCATGGATCGCCTCGGTGAATCCAGAGACCAGCGACACCACGCGCAGCGGCCGCTCGGGCAGCTGGATGAACGCCGCGATCGGGTCGCACTTGATCCGACGGACCACGTTGCTGGCAGGGCTCGAGTTCATCGCGCCCCACACTCTGCGCCGGCGCGCGCCCGACCGCCAGACCGAAGCTGCAGGCGAACCCGCCGGCTCACACCACCGGGCGCCGCCGATAGAACAGCAAACCGGGCACCGCCAGCCCCACGGCCAGCGCGGCCACGATGAACAACGCCTGCAAGCCCTGCGTGATCGCGGTCGACAGCAGCGCGTCGCTCAGCCCCCGCTGCTGGATCTGCGCGATCGCGATGAGCGTCTTGAAGAGCGGCACGCCCGGGATCATCGGAATCATCGCCGCCACCGTGAACACCTTCGGGTGCGCGCGCAGCCGTTGCGCGACCGCGACGCCGAGCAGGCTCACCGTCGCCGCCGCCAGCAGCGTGCTCCACTCCACCGGCAGGTGCGCCCCCTCGACCAGGGCGAAGCGCAGCCCGCGGCCGAGCGCCCCACCCGCGGCGCAGTACCACAGCACACGCGCCGGCACGTTGAACAGCATCCCGAACCCCGCGGCCGGCACGGCCGCCAGCGCCATCTGTTGGAGGATTCCCCAGAGAAGATTCATAGCCACACCCACACTTTCCACACGCTCATCGCCAGCAGGATGCCGGCGCACGCGCCGGCCGAGAGCAGCACCGCGTACATGCCGCGCGCCAGCCCGGTGTTGATGTAGCCCTTCACCATGTCCGAGATCGAGTTGATCAGCGGATACCCGGGCACGAGCAACAGCACGCAACTCGCCATCGCCACCTGCGGCTTGTCGCCGATCCCGTAGATCGCCCCCTGCCCCGCCACCGACGTGGCGACGAACGCGGTCACGAAGAAGTTCACCAGCGGATTGAAATGCAGCCGGACCAGCTGGAGGCGCACCGCCATCGCCACCCCCGCCGCCACCAGCGCCACCGCGCAGCTCGTCCAGTCGGCCCCCACCAGCCGCGCGAAACACGCGCAGGACAGCCCGACCATGACCGACGTCAGCCAACGCGGATACCGCAGCGGCCTGATCGTCGCCAACCGCGCCCGGAAACCCTCGAGGTCGAGCTCACCGGCCTCGGTGGCCAGCACCGCCCGCTGCACCTCCGTGACCATGTGCATGTTGATGCCGCGGTCCTCGTTGCGGCGCACCGTCGTGATGCAGTGGCCCTCGCTCAGCGTCGTCACGACCACGGCGTTGGCCAGCAGCGCGACCTCCGCGCGCGGCACCCCGAGCGCCAGCGCGAGCCGCCGGGCGAGGTTCTCGACCAGCGCGCTCTCGGCGCCATGCTGCAGCAGGATCAGCCCCGTCTCGACGCACAGCCGCGTGGCTTCGCGCTGTTGCGGCTCGGTGAGCGGCGGTTTTCCGGTGGTGGCAAAGTCCATGGACGACGGTGGAAATGCCAGCGTTCCCCACAGTCACAAGCCCAGACCTGCGCGTGTCGCCGCCGCACTCACCGCGACAGCCGCGTGAGCGAGCCGAAGCCGATCGCCTCCGCGAACAACTCCGCCAGCGGTCGCCCTTCGCCGATGCTGCGCCACGCCCGGATCACGCCCGCATGCGTCACCAGCACCAGCCGCTCCGGCCGCGCCGCCATCACCTCGGCGCGCAACGCGCCGACCCGCGCCACCAGATCCTCCGCCGACTCGCCGCCGGGCGGCCGCGTCCGCCACGGATCGGCCTTCCACGCCTCGTGCACCGCGCCGGAGAGTTCGTCCCACTTGCGCCCGTCCCACTCGCCCATGTCGAGCTCGGCCAGCCGCGGCTCGATCTTCACGTCGCCCGCCGTCAACCGCGCCGCCAGTCGCCGGCAACGCTCCGCCGGGCTCGACCACACCGCCAGCGGCGTCCACGGCAGGCTCGCGCGCACCGTCGCCGCCTCCGCTTCGAACGTCTCCGCCAGCGGCACGTTCGTCCGCCCGTAGCAAAGCCCCTGCGGTATCGCCACGCGCGTGTGCCGGATGAGCAGGCCGTTCATGTGCCCACTCCCGCCAGCACTAGATAGAACGTCAACTCCCCGAGCTGCTGCGCGGCGCCGAGGCAGTCGCCCGTGTAACCGCCGAGCCAACGCCAGAACCAGCGCGCCAGCGCAAACCGCACCGCGACCAACGCCGCCACGGTCCACCAGGCCCGCCACGGCAGCAACGCCATGGGCACCAGCGCCGTCGCCAGCACAAAGAGCAACCGCCAGCCGCCCAGCCGCACGACCAACGCGCGCGCCTTCGACGGCCCCTCCGGCCGCGCATAGTCGAGCGTCGCCATCAGCGTCGCCGCCATGCCGCGACTGAGCGCATGGCCCGCCACCAGCGCCGCCGGCACGAGCGCGCCGGGCAGCGCCGCCAGCGTCTGCCATTTCAGCCCGAGCAGCAGCACCAGCCCGAGCACGCCGTACACGCCGATGTGCGAGTCCTTCATGATCTCGAGCACCCGCTCCTTCGTGTGCCCGCCGCCGAAACCGTCGCACACGTCGGCCCAGCCGTCCTCGTGCATCGCGCCGGTGAACACCACGCCCACGACCAATGCTACCCCGGCCGCCACCGCCGCCGGGAAAACCAGCGACGCCAGCCACCAGTCGAGCGCGGCAAAGCCGCCCACGAGCACGCCGCACAATGGGAAATACGTGATCGCCCGCCGCAGATCCGCTGCTTCGACGCCGAGCCGCGCCGGCAGCGGAAGCCGCGTGAAGAACAACACCGCCCCGGCCAGCGTGCGCAGCTCGTTGCGGAACGCGTTCACTGCGCCGACTCCTTCGCGCGCTCGCTCACGCCGGCCGACTCGAACGTCGCCATCTCGTCCAGGAACGCCACGGACGCGCGCACGATCGGCCACGCCATCGCAGCGCCCGTGCCCTCGCCGAGCTTCATGCCGAGGTCGATCAGCGGCTTGCCGCCCAACGCCTGCACCGCCACACGGTGCGGGCCGTCGCCGGACGCATGCGCGAAGATGAAGTAGTCGCTCGCCGCCGGTGCCAGCCGCGCGGCCGCCAAAGCCGCCGATGTGCTGATGAAGCCATCGACCATCACCAGCATCCGCCGGCTCGCGGCCTCGAGCATCGCGCCGGTCATCATCGCGATCTCGCAGCCGCCGAAGGCCGCCAGCGCCGCGAGCGGCTCGCGGATGGCGCCGTGCTTCGCCTGCACGCGCTCGAGGATGGCGATCTTGCGCGCCAGCCCGGCGTCGTCGTGCCCGGCGCCGCGGCCCGTGCACTCCGCGATCGGCCGTCCGGTGAACGCGCTGTAGAGCAGCGCCGCCGAAGCCGAGTTTCCGATACCGAGTTCGCCGGGCAGGATCGCGTTGGTGGCGTGCTTCTCCGCCAGTTCGCGCACGATCGCCGCGCCGGACTCCAGGCACTGCTCCACCTCGGCGGGCGTGAGCGCGGGCTCGTGCAGCGCGTTGCGCGTGCCGAGGCGCACCTTGCGTTTGATCAGGTCGGGATGGTCGGGCAGCTCCGCGGCCACGCCGGCGTCGATCACCTTGATCGGCAGCCCGGCCTGGCGGGCGAGCACGTTGATGCCTGCGCCGCCGGCGAGGAAGTTGAGCACCATCTGCGGCGTCACCTCCGGCGGGAACGGGCTCACGCCCTCCCGCGCCAGCCCATGGTCGCCGGCGAACACAAGCACGTGCGGTGCGACGAGTTTCGGCTGCACCGTCGCCTGCATCAGGCCGAGCCGCAGCGCGATCTCCTCGAGCCGGCCGAGCGAGCGCGGCGGCTTCGTCTTGTTGTCGATGCGCGCCTGCAGGGCGGGCGCGAGCTCGTTGGCGAGGGGCGGGATGGTCGGGGTTTTCCAGGACATGAGAAATGGGAATGCGCCTACTTCAGACGTACCGGGCAGCCGGCGACGAGCAGCCACGCCTCATCCGCGGCGGCGGCCGTGCGCTGCGCGAGCCAGCCGGCCAGGTCGCGAAACCGCCGCAGCGGCGCCGACTCCGGCACCGGGCTCCAGCCGATCTCGTTGCCGACAACCACCGTGGGCCACGGCGCCGCGCGCATGCCGCGCAGCTGTGCATCCCACGCGGCGAGGATCGCCTCGTCGTCGCGGTCGAACCGGTCGCTCAGCCACAGCGTGAGGCAGTCGAGCACCACGCCGCTCGGCGGCGGGTCGAGGCGGCGCAGCTCGGCCGCGGCGTCCTCCACCGCCTCGAGCGTGCGCCACGCCGGCCGCTCGGCGCGGTGGCGCCGCACGCGGTCGTCCATCTCGGGATCGGTCGTCGCCGGCCGGTAGGTGGCGACGAAAACCACGTCGTCGCCCCAGGGGCGCGCGAGCTCGACCGCGCGCGCGCTTTTGCCCGAGCGCACCGGTCCGGTGAGGAAAATCAATCGGCCCATGGTAAGAGGTGTCCGTACAGATCGCCGGCCTGCCACCACACTGCGCCGGTGAGCAGCGTCGCTGCCAGTGCCACCGCATGGTTGATCCGGACGACGCGCTCGATCTCGTCCGCGCCGATCAACCGCGGATTGCGGCCGATCCACGGTTTCTCGACGAGCTCCCCATCGTAGGTATGCGGCCCGCCGAAACGCACGTCGAGGATGCCGGCCAGCGCCGCCTCCGGGTATCCGGAGTTCGGGCTGGCGTGGGCCCGGCCGTACCGCACGAGAAAACCCAGCCCCCGCGCGCCGCCGCGGCCGGCCAGCGCGCACTGGAGCAGCGCCGTGAGCCGCGCGGGCACGAAGTTCGCCGCATCGTCGAGCCGCGCCGCCGGCTTGCCGAACCACTCGTAGCGCGCGTCGCGGTGCGCGATCATCGAGTCGAGGGTGTTGACCATCTTGTACGCCATGAGCCCGGGCAACCCGAGCAGCGCGAACCAGAACAGCGGCGCCACCACGCCGTCGTTGAGATTCTCCGCCATCGTCTCGCCCACCGCCGTGCGCACCTGTTGCGCGTCGAGCCGCGCCGTGTCGCGCCCGACGATCCGCGAGAGCCGCCGCCGCCCGGCGTCGAGGCTCTCGCCCAGCGCGGCGAACACCGCCCGGCCCTCGTCGATGAGCGTGCGGTTCGCCAGGCCGAAGAAGACGCCGACCGCGACCGCCGCCGTGCCGGCCGTCGGGTGCGCCCGCCACGCCGCGCGCACGGCCAGCGCCGTCAGCGCAAACGTGCCCCCGACCAGCCCGAGCGCGAGGAGCGTGCCGCCCAAGAAGCGACGCGCGGCGCCGCCGCGGTTGAGCGCCCGCTCACCGAGGGCGATCGCGCGGCCGAATCCGACGACCGGATGCGGCAGCCACGCCGGATCGCCGAGCAGCAGATCCAGGAGGTAGCCGGCGCCGAGCGCCGCGGCGGTCAGTTGCGCCTCGCCCATGACTTCATGGCCTCCTCGAGCCAGGCGTTCTCGCGCGGAGTCTGCGCGGCGATGCGGACCTGGTGCGCGTCGAGCCCGCGGAAGTTGGCGGCATCGCGCACAAGCAGCCCGTGCTCGCTCAGCAGGTGCTCCCGCAGCTTCGCGCCGGTCGCTCGCCCCGTGTGGACCAGGAAGTAGTTGGTCGGGCTGGGCCGCACGCTCAACCCCGGCAGTTCGCCCAGCGCCGCCTGTAACCGCAGCGATTCCGCGAGGCACCCGAGCCTCCGCGACTCGTCGTCACCGCACTGGCCGCCGACGAGAAACGTCCCGGCGGCCAACGCGAGCGTGTTCACCGCCCACGGTCCGCCGCGCGTCACCACCTCACCCACGAGTCTCTCCGGCCCGACGACCGCGCCGAGCCGCAGCCCGGGGATCGCGAATTGTTTCGTGTAGGAGAGCACCAGAACGAGATTCCGCCGCACCACCGCATCGGCCGGCCGCAGCGACTCCGCCGCACACAGGCCAGCATACGCGAGATCGATCACGAAGAGCGTCTCCGGCCGCGCGTCGACGAGCGCAAGCAGCGTCTCGCGCGCCACCACCGCGCCCGTGGGATTGTTCGGGTTCGCCAGCCAGACGACCTCCGCCGGCGGCACCGTTCCGGCCGCCAGTTCTTCCGCCGCGAAGAAGACCGGTGCGTCGCGCTGCAGTCGCACGGCGTCCTCGTATTCCGAGAACGCGGGCACCGCGATGGCGTGGCGCCTGCCTCGCTGCGATTGGGCAAGGATATGGATCGCCGCCACGGCGCCGCTGGTCGCGCCGATGTTCAGCGCCGGCACGCCTTCGCGCCGTGCGAGTTCGAGCACGAAGCTCTCCGCGCCGGCATCGGGATAACCGCCGATGTCGCCGAGCGCCCGGACCAGCCGCTCGCGCAGCGCCGGGTGCGGGCCACCGGGGAGAACGTTGCTGCTGAAGTCCGCCCGCACTGCGCGCCCGAGCCGATAACCGTCGTTGCCGTGTCCGTGGATCATGGTGGCGGTCAGAGCCCGAGGTAGCGGCGCACCGGATCGAGGTCGACGTGCGCGGCGAGGTGCTCGGCCATCCGCCCGTAGATCTCGCGGCGTTTCTCGGCCCAGCCCAGCGGGGCCGCGCGATGTCCGGCGATGCCGGCGGCGGCGGCGACCTTGCGCCGCAGCTCCGGCGCCTCGAACCAGCCGTGCAGATAGGTACCCCAGACGTTGCCGCGGCGCAGCCCTTCCGGGCGCGGGCCGGCGGCGTCGGTCACCATCTGGAGCGGCTCGCACGGTTGCGTGACCGTGCTGCGCCCCATGTGAATCTCGTATGCCTGCCAGCGGCGGCCGTCGCACTCGGCGGTCACCTGCTGCACCAACTTCTCGGGTACGAAACCGGTCTTGATCGGCAACAACCCGATCCCCTCCTCCGTGCCGCGGTCGCCGGCCAGCCCGGTCGGATCGTCGAGCAGTTCGCCGAGCAACTGGTAGCCGCCGCACACCCCGATCACGAGGATGCCGCGCTGCGCCGCGGCGCGGATGGCCTCGAACCAGCCGTTGGCGCGCAGCCAGCGCAGGTCGCCGAGCGTGTTCTTCGAGCCGGGCAGCACGATCGCCTTCGCGCCGGCGAGCTGCGCCGGGTCGTCGACCCAGCGGGTGCGCACGCCTTCGTCGTCCCACCACGGCTGGCAGTCGGTCACGTTGGCCACGCGCGGGTAGCGAATCCAGGCGATGGTGTCGCCGGTGCCGCGATCCCAGTCCGCGGTGTCGAAACCGTCCTCGGTTTCCGGCTGGAGGTCGCGGCGCAGCGGCAGCGTGCCGAGCACGGGCAAACCGGGAGCGAACGGCCGGAGGTGTTCGTTCGGGTCGGCGAAGAGCGAAAGGTCGCCGCGGAACCGGTTCACGATCGCGCCGAGCCCGCGCGCGCGGTCCGCCTCGGGCAGGAGCTGCCAAGTGCCGGCGAGCTGGGCGAAGACGCCGCCGCGGTCGATGTCGCCGACGAGCAACCACCGGCCGTCGAGGTGACGGATCGGGCGGAGGTTGGCGAAGTCGCGGTCCATCAGGTTGAGTTCGACCGGCGAGCCCGCGCCCTCGAGCACGAGCACGTCGCAGCGGTCGCGCCAACCGTCGAGCACCCCGGCGGCGAAGGCCCACAGCCGCTCGTGGTGTCGATAATACTCGGACGCCGGGATCACGCCCTCGGGCCGGCCGCCGACGATCACCTGCGAGCCGGCGCGCCCGCTGGGCTTGAGCAGCACCGGGTTCATCTCGGCGGTGGGCACCAGCCCACACGCCTCGGCCTGCATCGCCTGCGCCCGCGCCATCTCGCCGCCGGTCGGCAGCGCCCAGGCGTTGTTCGACATGTTCTGCGTCTTGCACGGCGCCACGCGCACGCCCTCGCGGTGCAGCCACGCGCAGAGCGCGGTCGCGACCCAAGTCTTGCCGACGCTGGATCCGGTGCCGAGAACGCCGATGGCCTTCATCGCGACAAGATCGGTTCCCGTTTCCGGCCGTTCAATACTCGATCCCGGCCTGCGCCTGGATGCCGGCACGGAACGGGTGCTTGATCTCGCGCATCTCGGTCACGAGGTCGGCCTGCTCGATCAGCTCGGCCGGCGCGTCGCGCCCGGTGAAAACCACATGCTGGTGCGGCTGCCGCTCGCGCAGCGCGCCGAGCACCTCGTCGACCGGCAGGTAGTCGAAGGCCAGCGCGATGTTGAGCTCGTCGAGCAACACGAGGCTCACCTCGGGGTCCTGCATCGCCTGCACGGCGATCTCCCAGCCGGTGCGCACCGACTCGATGTCGCCCGCGCGGTTCTGCGTGTCCCACGTGAAGCCCTCGCCACAGCGGTGCCACGCCAGTTGCGGGCAACGCAGGTTGCGCTCCGTGGCGGCGTCGCCGGACTTGATGAACTGCACGACCACGCAACGTTTCCCGTGGCCGAGCATGCGCGTAACCATGCCGAAGGCCGCGGTGCTCTTCCCCTTGCCGTTGCCGGTGTGCACGATCGTCAGCCCGCGCTTGTCCTTCGCGGCGGCCATCAGCTCGCGCATCTCGCGCTGCTTCTCCTGCATCGCGGCGCGATGGGCGGACTCGGTTTCGTTGGAGGGTTCGGTGAGCGGCTTGAAAACGGGTTTCATGGTAGATCGAGGGTGAGGCCGGGCGCCACCCGCGCGCGCACGCCGAAGACGTCGGCGAGCAACTCCGCAGTGAGCACTTCCTCGGGACGGCCCACGGCGCGCAACCGGCCGTCCTGCAGCACCACAATGAGGTCGAGCCGGCTGGCGACGCGCAGGTCGTGCAACGACATCAGCACCGAGCCGCCGCCGGCAGCGAGCTCGCGCGCAAGTTTGAGCACCTCGAGCACGTGCCGCGGGTCGAGCGGCGCGAGGGGTTCGTCCCAGAGCTGGAGCGGCGCAGCGGTCGCCAGCGCCCGGGCGAGCAGCACGCGCTGCCGCTCGCCGCCGGAGAGGCGGTTGACCGGCCGCTGCGCGAGCTGGACCAGGTCAAGCCGGGCGAGCGCGGCGTCGACCCCGAGCTCGTCGTCGCCGTGCGCGAAACGCCCCTGGGCGACCACCGAGCGCACCGAGAAACCGAATTCGAAGCGAGCCTCCTGCGGCACCCAGGTTGCGCACCGTCCGCGCTCCTGCGCCACGATCCCGTCGAGCGGCCGGCCCGACCAACTCACCGTGCCACCGGTGGCCGGGAGCAGTCCGGCGGCGACCTGGAGCAGCGTGGACTTACCCGCGCCGTTGGGGCCGACCAACCCGACGAGCATGCCGGCCGGGATCTCCAAGCTCACGTCGGCGATGCGGCCCGGCACCGTGGCGCTGTGCAGCGCGAGGGCCTTCTGCGGGAAGGATGCGATCTTCCCTCGCTCCTCGGGAGCGGGAAGTCCGGCTGGGTGGTCGAGGATCGGCCGCTTCATGCCTGCCTCCGCAGCAACCACAGGAAGAACGGCCCGCCGACCAGCGCGGTGACGATGCCCAGCCGGATGTCGCCCACGAGCCGCGTGATCAGGTCGCAGGCGAGCACGAAGGCGGCTCCACCGAGCAACGACAGCGGCACAAGCCGGCGGTGTTCCGGCCCCACGAGCAGCCGCAACACATGCGGCACGATCAGACCGACGAACCCGACCGTGCCGGCCACCGCCGTGGCCACGGCGGTAAGCACGGTGGAAAGCACGAGCAAGCGTCGCCGCAACGTGCGCACGTCGACGCCGAGGCTCTGCGCCTCCGCCGCGCCGAGACTGAGCAGGTCCATCGGGCGGCCGAGCGGCCAGAGCAGCGCCGCCGCGAGCACGATGGGCGCGCCCATCAGCACATGTTCCCACGTACGATCCTCCAGCCCGCCGAGCAGCCAATAGAGGATCTGGGTCTGCCGGTTGAAGACGGCGGTCTGCCGCGAGAGCACGAAGCTGGTCACCGCGCCGAGCAGCGCGTTGAGCGCGATGCCGGCGAGCAGGAGCCGCTCGGTGCCGGTGCCGTGGCGCGCGAGCGCGATCACCGCCAGCGTGGCGACGAACGCCCCCGCGACCGCCGCCACCGGCAGGATCCAGAGGGAATAGGCGGTGAGCCCACAGGCCAGCACGACCACGGCACCGGCCGCGCCACCGCTGCTCACGCCGAGCAGGCCGGGGCTCGCGAGGCTGTTGCGGAAATACGCCTGCATGACCAGACCGCTGGCCGAGAGCGCCGCGCCCACGAGCATCGCCACGAGCATGCGCGGCACGCGGATCTGCCAGACCACGATCGCCGCCATCTCCTCCTGCCGCAGCAACCCCTGCCAGAGCCGCGCCGGCGAGAGCGCCATGTCGCCGATCATCAGCGACAACGCCGCGAGCACCAGCAGCACGAGCAGCGTGGCCGGCATCGCCCAGGAAAGGTAGCGCGACGGGATCATCGGAAGGCCTCCGGGTGGAGCTGCCGCGCGAGACGCTCGTAGCCGTCGATGCGGTGGTGCGAGACACACGCGAGCAGGTTTTCCGGCATGAGCACGGCCCGGCCCTCGCGCACGGAGGGCATCAGTTTGTAGGGCAGCAGCTCGCGGTACGGCGCGAGCGCCGACTCCTGGCCCTCGCCGGAGACGACGAGCACCTCGATCGGCCAGGTGAGCATGCGCTCGCTCGGCGCGCTCGCGTGCCCGCTCAGCCCGCCGAAGGTCGCGGCGACGTTCTCGGCGCCGGCGTGGTCGCACAGGTCCTGGAACGTCGTTTCGGTCCCTGCGAGCATGCCATAGATCGACGGCGCGAGGATGCGCACCGGCTTGCGGCCGCGCAGCTTCTCGCGCAGCGCGGCCACGCGCGTCTCGCAGTCGGCGATCAACGCCTCGGCCTTCGCCTCCGCGTCGAGCTCGCGCGCGAGCAGGCGGAGGTTGGCGTAGACATCGTCGA
Source organism: Verrucomicrobiota bacterium (assembly GCA_023457035.1). Taxonomy (GTDB): domain Bacteria; phylum Verrucomicrobiota; class Verrucomicrobiia; order Opitutales; family Opitutaceae; genus CAJCBL01. The sequence goes on along the minus strand of JAEWNN010000053.1, from coordinate 18,226 downwards.
GGGTCTTGTAGCGGCTGAACACCAGCACGCGCACGCCGGCACGGCGGATCTGCTCGACGAGCTCGGCCCGGCTGTAGTCGGTCACCAGCACGAGCGTGGGCGCGTGGCGCAGGATCGTCTCGGAATCGCCGAGCACGAGCTGCGGATAGGCCCCGGCCTGCTGCGCCGTGGTCGAGAAGACGGGATTGCGCGCGAGATGACTGAGCGCGGCGATCTGCCCGGGCTCGGCGAGCGCGAGCAGCAGCTCGTCGGTCCCGACCGTCTGGGAAACGACCCGCACCGGCGCCGGCGCGCCCGCCAGCTCCGCCACCCTGACGAGGGAGCAGAGGAGCAGGAGAAGCGCGACCGGCAGCCGTAGCGGGATTCTCATGAGCGGTGAGAAAGGGTCAGAACTTGTACTCGACGCCGCCGAAGGCGCGGAACGGCAGGGCGTCGTACCCGGCGGTCTCCTGGTACTGTTCGTTGAGCGCGTTCTCGATGCGGGCCTTCAGCAGGAGGTTCTTGCGGACCTCGTAGCTGGTGAAGAGCCGCACGGTGGTGAAGTCCTCGAGCGGCACGTAGGTGTCGACCCGGGATGCGACGACGCGCAGGCCGGCGCCGATCGTCCACGCCGCCAACGGTTGCACCGTGACCTCGGCGTCGAGCGTGTGGCGCGGCTGGCGGGCGAGACGCTTGTCGGCGGTGGTGTCGCGCGCTTCGAGATAGGTGTAGGCCAGGCGGACATTGGCCCGCTTCCCGAGCTTGGCGGCCACGGCCGTCTCCACGCCGGAAGACTTCGAGCGGCTCACGTTCTCCATACGCCCGACCCACGTGACCGGATCGGAGACGTAGACGATGCGGTCCTTGTAGCGTGTCTGGAAGTAGGTGACGCTGGCGGTGAGGGCCTCGCCGAAGAGCTTCTGGTCGACGCCGAGGTCCCAGCCGGTCGACTTCTCGGCGTTCAGATCGGGATTGGCGAGCATGCCCCAGGCGGGGTTGCCGTCGATGTCCTCGTCGGACGGCGCGCTGAAACCGGTGCCCACGGAGGCGTGCACCTTCGTGCCCGCGACCGGCAGCCACGCCGCGCCGGTGCGCCAGGTCCAGGCGGAGCCGAAGGTCTCGAAGTCGTCGTAGCGCAGGCCGGCGTTGACGGTGGAGTTCTTGGACGGGTGGACAGTGGTCGAGAAGTACCCAGCCGCGCTGTCGGACTCGGCCGAGACACCGTCGGCGGTGTGGCGGTCGTGCTCGTAGGTACCGCCGGCGACGATCTCGGCGCCGTGGAAGTCGAACCAGTTGTTCTGCCAGTCGATTACGTTGCGCCGGTCGCGGATGTCGGAGGGAAAGGCACCGTCGTCGTAGTAGTAGCGCCGCTGGTGCTGGCCGGCGGTCAGGCGGGAAGCGAACTCCTTGGTCTCGCTCCACTGGGCGTAGACGGTCGTGAGGTGGTTGTCGGCGGCCACGTCGCCGTAGACGTAGACGTACTGCTCGCTGTCGCCCTGTTGGCCACGGAAGGTCGCCCCAACGAGGAGGGCGGACGTCGGAGTCCCCTCGACGCGCGCCGAGTAGCTCCACGAGTCGAAGCCGTTGTGCGCGTGCTCGTTGTCGGTGGAGAACCGGGCGAGCGAGGCGCTGTAGCCGACCGTGCGCGTGCCGCCGGACACGGCCGCGGAGGCGCCCCAGGTGTCGAACGAGCCGAAGGTGGTGGCGACGCTGCCGGTGGGCGCGCCACAGCCGCGCGTCGAGTCGATGAAGATCACGCCGCCCATCGCGGAGCTGCCGTAGAGCGTGCTCTGCGGGCCGCGGAGAACCTCGATGCGGTCGATACCGCCGAGATCGGCGGCACCGAGGAAGTTGTTGTAGCCCGCCGCCCGCGAGTTCATCGGGATGCCGTCGACGACGAACAGCGTCTGCGTCGAGGACGAGCCACGGATGAAGACCGAGGTCTGGCCGCCGGGGGCGCCGGTGTTGACGATGTTCACACCGGGGACCGCTGCGAGCGCGGTGCGCAGATCGGCGACCTGGGCGAGGTCGAGCTTGAGCAGCGGAACGACGTCGACGCTGCTGGTCGTGAACTGGGCGTCCTGCGGCGTGCGCGTGGCGCTGACGACATAGTCGGGCAGGTCGACGACAGCGTCGTAACGCGAGTGCTGGGCCGAGGCGGTGGCCGCCAAGGCAAGGGAGACGGCGCCGGCCGCGACGGCCGACGTGGAGGTGAGGATATGCCGGATGAGCATGGAGATCGTGACGCGGGAGAGCAGAAACGATCGATCGCCATGCCGACGGACCGGGACGGTCCGCAGCGGAAGCGCATTCCTACTCCCACCCTTCATTTTTGCGATGAAGTGAAAGCGCCCCCGCAATTGCTGCACGCGGGGGCGTGGTGAGGCTCGGCAGGCAGGTATTCGGACTTCAGGTTTGTGGGGCGTGCGCTCGCGCGCCCGCCCTCGCCTCGCCCCCCGCCTTCACCGGGCATGCGCCCGACTGGCTTTTCCCGTCGGTGGACGGGAGAGGGGTCTGTGACCTGTTACCGCAGCGCAACTGTGGCCGATTCACACGGCCTTCCCTGCGTTGCTGAGCATAACGGCGCCGGGATCGACTGCCCCGGCGCGCTTCCAAAGAACGCGTCGATGGTTGCGCGCCGGCACCGCGCGTTTCAAGCGGCAATTTCTCGTAACCGAAGAACGGTGCCAGAACCGGGCCTACTTCACCTCGGCGGCGAGCAGTTCGCGCACCAGCGGCGCCAACGCTTCGGCCCAGCGACGGTAGCCCTCGGGCGTGAGGTGCAGCCCGTCGTTGGAAACCGCGGGCGGGATCGAGCCGTCCGGCTCTAGGAAGACCGCGCCGATGTCGCGGAAGACAACCTGGCCGTCGAGACCGTCCAGTCGTGCGAGCATGGCGTTCACGTCCTTCACGCGCTGCCGCACCTCGGCCTGCGGCGAGTAGTCGCAGGGGAAGATGCCGTGCAGCACGATCTTCGCCGCGGGGAAGGCCGCGCGCAGCTTGCGCACCACCGCCTCCACGCCGCGCGCCACCTCCGCGGCGGCCGCGTTTTCGCGTCCCAGGTTGTTGGTACCAATCAGCACCACGACGACCTTCGGTCGCAGCACGCCGACCGCGCCATGGTCGAGACGCCAGAGGAGATTCTGCGTCGTGTCGCCGCCGATGCCGAAGTTCGCCGCGCCGAGCGGAACAAAGTTCTTCTTCCAGTGCTCACCCTCGCCCCACTCCCATCCCTCGGTGATCGAGTCGCCCACGAAGAGCACGTCCACCCCGCCCTTCTGCGCGATGGCCACGTCGGCGGCATGGAAATTCTTCCACGTGGCGACCGACATCCACTCGTAGTCGACCGTGCGCGGTTCGGGCGCGGCGGCATCCGTGGCGCGAAGAAGAGTCGTCGTGGCGGAAATCATGGTGAGCAGGAACAGGGTGATGATCTGGCGCATGGGAGGAAGGTCCACGGTGTGCACCGCCCGCGCATCGGTTTCAATCGCGCAACTGCACGCCGGATCCATCGCCGCTCACACCAGCAACGCCTCGGCCTCGACCGGCAAATCGAGGTGCAGCGCACTGTGGTTGAGCGAATCGCGCGCCCCCGCCGCGGCGGTGAACGCGTAGGCATCCCCCAGCGCGACGTGGTTCAGCGCGTTCTCGTCGAGTAGCGCCGACCGGAAACACCGCCCGCTGCGGGCTACGGGCGACACGCCGTCGACCAGCGCCACCTCGCCCAACCGCACCGCACCGCGGTCGACCGCCAGCACACGTTCGAGCAACTCCGCGCCGCGTCGCGCCCGGGCGCACACGACCTGCCCGCCGCGAAACTCCAGTTCCACGCCCTCCATCACCGCCCCTCCATGACAGACCGGCCGCGCCACGCGCAACCAGCCCTCGGCCGAGTCGCGGTGCGGCGCCGTAAACACCTCCTCCGTCGGCAGGTTCGGCGCGAAACGCCGGCCATCGCGCGTCCGCAGCAGCGCCGTGCACCACCGGTGCGCCGCCGGCAGCGCCACCGTGAGATCCGTACCCGGACCATGGAGCCGCAACCGGCGCCAACCGCGGGCATTCAGTTCGTCGCGCCGGCGCTCCAACTCCGCCGCGCGATCCTCCCACGTCGCGACCGGGTCCGCCGCGTCCGCACGGCACGCCGCGAGAACGGAAGACCACAAAGCCGCGAGACGCTGCGACGCCGGGAGGTCCGCAAAAACCACCTCGGCCCACGCGGGGGTCGGCGCCGGCACCGCGGTCCAGTTCGTCGCGCCGGCCATCAGGGCCGGCGCCAGCCGGCCGTAGAACTCGCCGCAGGTGCGCCGCAGCCGCGCCGTGCTGCGGGGGTCGATGCCGTCCGCGAGTCCCGGATGCGCGCTCATCGGGAAGACCAGCGCCTCGCCCGCGGCGATCGCCCGTTCCAGTCGCGCAGTGTTCCGTTCGAGCCGCTCGAGAAAGTCGCGGTCGGGCCAGGCGCCCGCCGCCCCGCGCCAGGCCGCCGCGTCGCCCCAGAGCGTTTCCACCTCCGCCGCGCCCGCCGCCCGCGCCGCCACCGCGATCGCCTCGACCAGCGGGGCCGCTGCCGGGTCCACCCCTTGCAGCTCGTACGGCTCGGCCAGGAGCACGCGCTGCCCCGGCCGCAGGTTCAGGCCGAACCGCACGATCACGTCGGCGTATCGGCGCAGTTGTTCTTCGAATCCGGGAAACACCCCGCCACTCCACCGCCCTCGCCGCCGCACGACAAAACCATTCTTCGCCTCCGCCTCCCCGCCCCGACAGTTCACCCTCACGACCGTGAACCTAAACTGTCGAGGCCCGCACACCTGCCCACCCCCGCGCACCCGGGGCCGAGGTCGTTCCCGCGGCTCGCCCCCCTTCCGCCATCGCGCGCTCTCGTCCCGTATCCGCCACCTCACCTCTGCGGACCTGAATCTCACTCCGACAGTTTACCTTCACGGCCGTGAAGGTAAACTGTCGGAGAACCCATCCTTCCATGCCCCGAAATCTGCGGCTCGAAACCAGGTTCTTCCTCGAGTGCCTCGCGGAAGCCTCACTCGACGCGACCGAACTCCTGCTCCGACCGGCCTTCAGCAAGCTGGCGCCCGGCCACGGCTGCCGCGACGACAACTTCGAGCGGAAACTCCGCATACTCGCCCGCCGCGGCATCATCGAACTGCCACGCGCCACCGACCGCCGGATCATCCGCCTCACGGAACTCGGCCACCAAAGCATCGTCCCTGCCGTCGACCCCGACCAGCAGTGGGCCCGCGCGTGGGACGGCATCTGGCGGTTTGTCCTCTTCGACGTCGCCGAACACGACCGCAAGCTGCGCGACCGCCTGCGCCGCGAGTTGGCCGCCACCCGCCTCGGCTACCTCCAGGGCAGCGTGTGGGTCTCGCCCGATCCTCTCGTCGGCCTCCGCCGGACCATCTCGTCGCTCTCCGCCGACCCCGAGGCATTGCTCTTCATCGAAGGCCGTCCCTGCTCCGGCGAACGCGATGCCGCCATCGTCGCCGGAGCATGGAACTTCGCCCGGATCAACGAAGCCTACCGGAAGTATCTCCGCATCCACGACACCATCCCCACCCCCGCCGACTCGTCGCAACAGTGGCGCCTCTGGCTCGCCGCGGAACGCGAGGCGTGGCAGGAGGCCGCCGCCATCGACCCGTTTCTTCCCGAGCGCCTCCTCCCCTCGGACTACCTCGGCCGCAAGGCCGGTCGCGCCCGCCGCAAGGCGTTGCGGGGCCTCGCCGCCCACTACTTCGCCGCCCCCGGGCGCCGCACAGCGCCCGTCGTCCCCATGACCGAACCCTCCGGCCCCGACCGTTTACCTTCACGACCGTGAGGGTAAACGGCCGGACCTGGCACCACTTCTGCGATACAGGCGCCAACGCGGATCCGAGCGGTGGCGACCGCGAGCCGCTCGCGGCCACGGTGGAGTCCGGGGCGGCCTACACCGGCTTGCATCGCCACCCAAAGTCCATGGTGAGCCCGGGCCCGCGCTCCTCTGTCCCACCAGCCCGCCGGTTCCCTTGCCCACCAGATCCTTCCACGGCCGCGGGCGTGTTTGGCGTCGAGTCGGCCACGCCGCGCATGTCGCGCACATCCTCCACCGTTACGCGTCTCACTCCCACCAACGCCTCATCCCTGCGCTTGCCCCGGTCGCGGCTCCTGATCCTTCATCAGCGGCTCCGCATGAAGATCCTCCTCGTCGTCGCCCACCCGAATCCGGCCAGTTTCAACCACGCCCTCGCCGCCGCCGCCGCCGAGTCGCTGCGCACGCTCGGCCACGAGATCGTCGTGCAAGATCTCTACGCCGACGGCTTCGACCCCATCACGCCAGCGTCGGAGTTCCCGAAGAACGCCGCGCTCCCGCCCGACATCGCGCGCCGCTGCGCTGAGCTCACCGCCGCCGACGGCCTGATCGTCGTGCACCCCAACTGGTGGGGACAGCCGCCCGCGATCCTGAAGGGCTGGCTCGACCGCGTCGTGCGCAACGGCGTCGCCTACGAATTCCGCATCGGCCCCAACGGCAAACCCGGCCCCATACCCCTGCACAAGCTCCATGCCGCACTCGTCATCAACACCGGCAACACGCCCATCGAGGCCGAGCTCGCGCTCTACGGCGACCCGCTCGACAACCTCTGGAGACGCTGCGTGGGCGGCATGTGCGGCATCCCGCGCACCGAACGCCTCTACTTCACTCCGGTCATCGTCAGCACCCCCGAGCAGCGCGCCGCCTGGCTCGCACAGGTCCGCACCGCCGCCACCACCCTGTTTCCCGGCGCGTAGGCGCCGCGTTCGCCGTCTCCGGAATTCTGGAGACGACCGTGGCAAGGGCGGCACCGCTGGCCGCGTTCGCCACCCCGGCGACAGCGGAACGCAAACCGCTCCAGCCGTGCACTTCGAAGTCCGCCGGGCTTCCCCCGCCATCCGCCCAACGCAGGCGCGCGTGCTTCCACGCTCGTGACATGCGCGAACAACGGGCTCGAAAAAGGGCGCTGGCGTGACGTATTCTCACCGGGCGCGGGATTGCACGGTTTTCCGCCGTCCCACGCACCACCCATCCCGCCGCACACCCACCGCCGCGGCGTCCGTTTTCCCTATGACAACACAGTCCGCCCGTTTCCTCGCCCTCTCCGCCTTGCTGGCCCTCGCGCCGTGGTGCGCCCTGGCCGCCGACACCCCGAAGCCGATCGAGCCCGTCAAGCTCGCCGACCGGATCTACACCTTCACCAACACCGGCTCGAACTCGACGGCCATCGTCGGCGACGAAGCCGTGATCCTGATCGACGCCGGCAACACCCCCGAACAAGGCACGCAATTGCTGGCCGCCATCGCCACGCTCACCCCGAAGCCCGTCCGCGTGCTGGTGAACACCCACTGGCACTTCGACCACGTCAACGGCAACGAGCCCCTCGGTCTCGCCGGTGCGACCGTCGTCGCCCACCGCGAAGTCCGCACCCGCATGATCGCCGAGAAGAATCGCGAGGTCGGCCCCGGCTTCCCGACCCTCGCCTACCAGAACGCCGCGCTCGCGCTTCCCTCGATCACCTTCGACCGCGAACTCACCCTGCACAGCGGCGGCGAGCAGATCGTGCTGCGCCATCCCGCGGCCGGGCAGGTCCACACCGACGGCGACACCGTCGTCTTCTATCGCCGTGCCAACATCGTGCACACCGGCGATCTCTTCTTCAACGACGTCTATCCGTACATCGACGTCGCCGCCGGCGGCTGGATCGACGGCCTGATCGCCGGCTGCCGCGAGATCCTCGCCTGCATCGACGAGCGGACAATCGTCGTCCCCGGCCACGGTCCCACCACCGACAAGAAGCGCCTCGAAGCCTACGTCGCCATGCTCGAGGGCGTCAGCGCCAAGGTCACCGCGCTCGTGCAAGCCGGCAAGACGCTCGAAGAAGTGCAGGCAGCCAAACCGACCGCCGAATACGACGCCGTCTGGGGCCAGAGCTGGAACAAGCCGGAGGCCTTCACCGCGCTGGCCTACAACGGCATCGTTGCCCACACGAAGAAGTAGGCCGTCTTGGTGACGGATGTTTCGCCCAGACGTCCGTCACCACCGCCCGCGCCCGGCGCGGCTCGGCACCTCGCGCCGGCCGCGGACCCCAGTCACGGCGGTTTCGGAGAAACCGCCCTACCTCACGGACAAGACGGCGACGCTCCCGCCCGCTGGGCGCAGTCCGCCGCCCACGCGGGAAGCGCCGCCGCCGTCGGCACGACGGCGGCGAACCGGTCGCCCAGCGCCGCCAGCTCCACACGGTGCACCTCGGCCGCCGGCACCACGCCGCCGCGGCCGTCCGGCAAATCCCGGCTCGCGCAGGCCGCCGCCACCATCGTGCAGCGGTAACCGTGGTCGAGCGCCGCGCGCACCGTGGCGCTCACGCACATGTGCGTCATGAATCCCACGACGATCAGCTCCTTCCTCCCCAGCCGCTTCAGCTCCTCGTCGAGCGTCGTGCCGGCGAACGAGTTCGGCAGATGCTTCACGACCACCGTCTCGCCCGGTTGCGGCGTCAGCGGGGCCAGAACCTCCACCATGGGCCCGTTCGGGTCCATGATCGCGCCCCCCGGGCGTCCGTGCTGGACGACATGGATCACCGGCGTGCCGGCCGCACGTGCCCGGCCTAGCAACGTCGCGATCTCGCCCACCGCAGCGTCGAGGCCGGGCAGCGGCAACTTGCCGTCCGCGTACTCGCGTTGCGCGTCGACGATCACGAGCACAGCGGCGGACAGCCGCGCCGGCGCCCAGCGCGCGCCGGCGTGATCGAGGAGCGTCTTCGGCTCGGCGGAGGCGACGGTGACGGCCACCGTGGTGGCGGCGGACACGGCGATAGTCTTCATGGTGGAGAGAAACGGGTTCTTCATGGATCGATGTGCCGGGAGTTTACCGACACGGCGCCCTTCCGCCCAATGCCGTGTTTTTCGCCTTCGCTGCCTTTCGGTAATGGCCCAGGCTCGTGCCATGGAGCTGCGCCATCTCCGGTATTTCGTCGCCGTGGCGGAAACGCTGCACTTCTCCCGCGCCGCGGCGCGGCTCCACCTCACGCAGCCCGCGCTCAGCCGCCAGATCCGCGACCTCGAGGGAGAGATCGGCGCACCGCTGTTCTCCCGGCACGCCACGACGATCAACCTCACACCCGCGGGCGCCGCCCTGCAGCCCCGCGCCCGCGAGATCCTCGCCGCGGCGGAACAGGCCGCGACCGCGGCGCGCGCGGCCGGCCGCCAACTCCGGCTCGGCCACTACGGCACGCTCTGGCTCGACTTCTTCGGTACAGCCCTGCGCGCGTTCGCCCGGTGCCGTCCGGAGGTCCGCCTGCACACCGAGGAACGCACCGCCGCCGAGCTGGTCGCCGGCCTGCGCCGCGGCGAACTCGACTTCGCCCTGCTCGGCCCGATCGACTCCGCCCTCGGCCACGAGTTCGCCACCCGCAGACTCGTCGAGCTGCCCGCCATGATCGCCCTCGGCGCCGCCAACCCGCTCGCCAAACGGCGCCGCATCCCGCTCGCCGCCCTGGCCGGGGCCGACTGGGTCGAGTGGGACGAGACCGCCTTCCCGGGCCGGCGCGACCTGCTCACCCGCGCCGCCGCGGCCACGGGGTTCAAGCCCCGCATCGTCGGCCACGTCGACGGCGTCTCCTCGCTCTTCCTCCGCGTCGCGACCAGCGACGCGGTCGGCTATGTGCTGCCGATGTCGAAGAAGCTGCCGCACGACGGCGTGGTCTTCCGCGCCCTCGAGCCGCCATGCATCGTGATCGAGATGCACGCCGCCTGGAACCGCGCGGCCGACCCCGATGGCCGGCTCGCCGCCCTTGCCGCGCAATTGGCCGGCGCCGCACCTGCGCAACTGCAGGGCTGACCGCGCGCCATTGGCGCCACCCGCTCCGGAGCGGAACCGGTTCAGGGCAGCTTCTTCCCGCGGCGCGACGCCCCACCGGTGCCGGCAGGTTCCGTTGGTGGTGGCATGGACATCTCCTACCACACCGAACGCGAACTCGACCGCGATGCGCTGCAGGCGCTGTTTCTCTCCGTCAACTGGTCCTCCGGCCACCATCCGGAGCGGTTGCAGCAGGCGATCCGCAACTCGCACCATGTCGTGACCGCCTGGTCGGGGACCCGCCTCGTGGCCCTGATGAACGCCCTCTCCGACGGCACGATGACCGCATACTTCCACTACCTGCTCGTGGAGCCCGCGTTCCAGTCGCGCGGCATCGGACGCGAGCTCGTGGCACGGATGATCGCCCACTCCCGCGGCTGCACGCGGCTGGTGCTCATCGCCTACAGGGAGGAGGTGGCGTTCTATGAACGGTGCGGCTTCCGCGTGGCCGAGCGAGCCCTGCCCGTCCAGATCACCAGCCTCGGCGACTAGTGTGGCAGCCGCGCCGGACCCAGGCAAAACGCCGCTCATCCCGACGGGCTTGAAAAGCGACGGCACTACGCACCTCTTGGCGCCGATGTTCTTCGCCATCGTCCTCTCCGTCTGGACCGCCCTCAACGCCTATGTCGGCTGGCGCCTCGCCGGCCTGCCGTGGATTGCCGCCCACCTCGGCGCCCGCTGGACCGCGCTTGGCATCGTGCTGCTCTGGCTGAGCTACCCGGTGGCGCGACTGCTCTCCGCCCGGGGCCTGCACAGCGTCGCGCAGCCGATCGAGTTCGTCGGCGCAAACTGGATCGGCGTCGTGTTTCTCCTGTTCGCCGCGTTGCTGCTGGTCGATGTGGTCACGGCGGGCGGCTGGCTTCTCCCGCGGCTCGTGCCGCAGCTGCGCGCAGGAGCTGTGTTGGCGGGTCTGCTCCTCGGCGGCGTCGCGCTATTCCAAGGCCTACGCGCCCCGGTCGTGCGCGAGCATGAAGTCGTTCTGCCCGGCCTGCCGCGCGAACACGACGGGCTGACCTTGGTCGTCGTCTCCGACCTGCATCTCGGTACCTTGATCGGGAAGAACTGGCTGGCCGCGCGCATCGCGCAGATCGATGCGCTCCGGCCCGACGCTGTGCTCATCGCCGGCGACCTCGTCGACTCCGATCTCGACGGCGCACTGGCGCTCCAGCCGGTGCTGCGCCGCCTGCAGGCCCCGCGCGGGGTCTTCTGCGTGCTCGGCAACCACGATTTCTACGCCGGCGCCCGCCGGGTCGTCGACTTCGCCGAGGGCGCGGCCATCGAGGTGCTGCGTAACCGCTCCGTGGAGCTGGCGCCCGGGCTCCGGCTCGCCGGCATCGACGATCCGGCGGCACTCCGGGGCGGCACCGCCGACCTCCGCCTCCGTGAGGCCCTGCGCGCCGCGCCCGCCGGGGCGACAATCCTGCTGGCCCACACTCCGGATACACACACCGCGGCGGAGGCCGCGGCCGCCGGCGTCGGCCTGATGTGCTCCGGCCACACCCATGGCGGCCAGATCTGGCCCTTTGGCGAGCTGGTGCGGAGGCGCTACCCTCTTTTCGCCGGCCGCTACGAGGTCGGTGCCATGGCGGTGCTGGTCGGTCGCGGCGCCGGCACCTGGGGCCCGCGCCTGCGGCTGTGGGCGCCCGGCGAGATCCTCCGCGTGCGGCTGCGCGCCAGCCCGGCGCCCGGCCCGGATCCACGGTAGGAAGCGACGCCGGGCCTCCGCCGGTCGCGGCGTTATGCCCAATCTCTCGATACCGTCCTCGCACCCCGCAAAAAAACACCCGCGTCCCGGCCGGAGCCGAGGACGCGGGTGGCGATTGGCGACGAAGCGGCGATCAGGCGGCGGCGAGCGCCTCGAGATGTTCGCAGAACACAGCCTCCCCCGCGGAGACGCGGGCCAGGAGCTCGTCTGCGAGCGCTTCGGTGAGGTGATCCCAGAAGAAAGCAGTTAGAGAGTTCATAGTCGGTGCGGAGGATATAAATGGGCCCCGTGCCGATTGCGAGGCGCCCCGGTGTTTTTCTCGCGAAAAAGTGCTGAAATCCGGCGGAACTGTCCTTCCCGAAGGAGGACTCACGCGCGGACCGGCCCCCGTCGAGCGCAGCCACCGGATTCGGCCTTTTCCCTCGCGGCTCCGGCGCGTTTCCCGCTTACTTGTCGTGCATGAGCGTCCCGCCTGTGTCCTCGTCCGATCCGGCCGCCCCCCCGACCCGCGACGACCGGTTCCCCTCCGGCATCCCCTACATCGTCGGCAACGAAGCCGCCGAGCGTTTCAGCTACTACGGGATGAGGCAGATCCTCTATATCTACCTCGTCGGCCTGTTCACCGGCTTCGCGGCGGAGCAGACCGTGCCCGCCGCCGAACTCGCCGAGGCCAAGGTGCGCGCGACACAGGCGGTGCACGTATTCATGGCGGGCGTCTACCTCTTCCCGATGATCGGCGCGATCCTCGCCGATCGCCTGCTCGGCAAGTATCGGGTGATCTTCTGGGTCTCGTTGGTCTACGTGGCCGGCCATGCGGCGCTCGCCGTCGCCGGGCGGTTCGGCGTGATCGGGCAACTCGGCAGCGCCGAGACGGCGATGTTCGTCGGCCTCGGTCTGATCGCGATCGGTTCGGGCGGCATCAAGCCCTGCGTGTCGGCCAACGTGGGCGACCAGTTCACCGCGGCCAACGGGCACCTCGTGCCGAGGATCTTCCAGATCTTCTACTTCACGATCAATTTCGGCTCCTTCTTCGCCAGCGTGCTCACGCCAGTCCTCTACAAGCGGTACGGCCCCGAAATCGCCTTCGGTGTGCCGGGCGTACTGATGGCGGTCGCCGCCTTCGTCTTCTGGCTCGGTCGCCGACGCTTCATCCGCGTGCCCCCGAAGCCGGGCGGCACCCTCGGGAGGATCGACTTCGCCGCCTCGGCGCTCCTGGCGGTGCCGCTGCTGTTGGCCATCTACGTGGCGGTCGAGAAGTCCGAGACCATCGTCCAGGCGGTGATGGCAAATGGTTCAGGAGGCCTCGTGCCCGCGCTGGCCGACACCGCGCTGGCCTACTGGTACCTCGCCGCCGCGGGCCTCGTCTCGCTCGGCGCCGGGCTTGCGCTCGCCCACCGGCGCCAAGCCCTGCAGGAGGACAACGGCTTCCTCGCCGTGATCCTCTACTGCTGGCGCCACCGCGGCGAACGCGCCGCCGGCGAGAGCTTCTGGGAACCCGCCCGCCGCCACTTCGGCGACGAACCGGCCGACGGCCCGCCGGCCGTGCTGCGCATCCTCGTGGTGTTCTCGATGGTCAGTGTCTTCTGGGCGCTCTTCGACCAGCACTCCTCCACCTGGGTTGAGCAGGCAAAGGCCATGAACCTGCGTCTCGTGTTGCCGACCCCCCTCTGGTCCGGCTGGGTCGTGCCCGGCACGATCGTCGGCGCCGTGTTCGGTGCGCTCTGGCTCTTCCTCTGGGTCTCGAACGTCCGGATCCCCCGCGCGGTTTCCTTCGCGCTGGTCGGCCTGATCGCAGCCTGGGGCGCCGGCGCCGCCGGGCTTCACTTCCGCGCGCCGACCTCGACCACGCTCGACCTCCTGCCGGCCCAGATCTCGGCGCTCAATCCGCTGCTGGTGATGATCATCATCCCGCTGCTCAGCCTCGGCGTGTACCGCCCGCTCGAACGCCGCGGCCGCCCGCTCAAACCGCTCCACCGCATGACGGCGGGCATGTTCCTCGCCGCCATGTCCTTCGCCGCCGTCGCCATCATCCAGGCACAGATCGAGGCCGCCGGGCCGGGCCGCGTCCACGTGCTCTGGCAGATCATCCCGTACGTGATCATCACCACCTCCGAGGTGCTCGTCTCGATCACCGGCCTCGAGTTCGCCTACACTCAGGCCCCGCGGGCGATGAAGTCGACCATCATGGGCTTCTGGCTGCTCTCGGTCACGCTGGGCAACGTGCTCGTCGCCTTCCTCGCCCCGCTGCAAACGCTCTCCCTGACGACGTTCTTCTGGACCTTCGCCGCGCTGATGACGGTCGCCGCCTTGATCTTCGCCGTCATCGCGTCGTTCTACCGCGGCAAGACGTACCTGCAGCCCGCCGAAGAGGTGCGGTAACACGAGACCGGCAACGCGTGTTGCAGGCAGCCCATTCGTCCCAATCTCCGTCTTCCGGACAATCGGAAATCCCAAATCGGAAATCATGAAGGTCACCTACTACCTCGAAATCCTCTCCTCCTGGTGCCACTGGGCCGAACCGACCTGGGCGGAGCTCCAGGCCCGCTACGCCGGCCGCGTGCAGTTCGACTGGAAGATCGCGCTCATGCGCCCGCAGGACTTCCCCGCCTCGCCCGAGCAGGCCGACTGGTTCTACCGCCGCAGCGGCATGATCGCGCGCTCGCCCTACATGCTGAACAACGGCTGGTTCGAGGCTCCGGGCTGCGACTACGCCACCGCCAACCTCGTCGCCGAAGCCGCCCGCTCGCTCGGCGCCACCGGCGATACCGTGCGTCTCGCCCTCACCCACGCCGCCGTCCGCGAGGGGCGCAAGGTCGCCCGCCTCGAGGAGGCCGTGGCCATCGCGGCCGCGGCCGGGCAACTCGACCCCGCGCAACTCCGCGCCCGCGCCACCGCGCCGGAAACCCGCGCCGCCGTCGATGCCTCCACCGCGGAGTTCCACTCCCTCCAGATCACGCAACGGCCCGCCTTCGTGCTCGACGACCCCATCGGCGACCGCGCCGTCTTCAGTGGCCTCGTACGCCTCGAACCCTTGGTCGCCACCCTCGAGGCCATGCTCGCCGACACCGCGGCCTACGCCACGCACCGCGCCCACTTCGGCGACCCGCCGGCCGGTTGAAGCAGGACACCGCCGCCACGCGGCGCGGCCGCTCCGCCCATTCTTCGGCATTGAGCCCGCGGAGACGACTGCCATGCTGCCCGGCCACCCCCCACGGAAACCACCTCCAGCCACTTCACCTCCGCCCATGAAATCCGTGCTTCGTCTGCTTCCCGCGCTCGCGCTCGCCGCCACCGTTTCGCCCTTGGGCGCCGACGACGCGACCGACAACATCGACGCCGCCAAGGCCGCCTACGAGGCCGGCAATTACTCCGAGGCGCTCACCGCCCTCGACACCGCCAACCAGTTCATCCGCCAGAAGAAGGCCGAGGGGGTCGTGAAGCTGCTCCCCGCCGCCCCGAAGGGCTGGGAAGCCGGCGAACCCGAGTCCGAGGTGGCCGCCTCCTCGCTGCTCGGCGGCGGCGTCACCGTCAAGCGCACCTACACCCGCGAGAGCAGCAACGTCACGATCAAGATCCAGTCCGACTCCGCCGTGATGCAGTACGCGGCCATGTTCAGTAACCCGATGATGCTCTCCGCCTCCGGCGCCAAGATGGAGACCATCAAGGGGCAGCGGGTCACCGTCGAGTTCAAGAGCGGCGCCGACAACGGCACCATCAAGGCCGTCGTCGACGGCCGTTACCTCGTGGAGTTCGAGGGCGACAGCGTCACCGTCGACGACCTGCGCACCTTCGCCAAGGCCTTCGACTTCGCCAAGCTCGCCGCGCTGCAGTAGGTCCGCGCCGCCCAGCGTATCCGCTTCCCGGGCCCGGCGCCGCGCGCCGGGCCTTTTGTTCCCGCCCGGCAAGCCGTCGCGGGTCATCCGCCGAGCCGCGGGCTACTCCCGCCCCGCCAGCCAGCGGCGGAACGTGCGCAGCTGGTCCGGCGTGCCGAGCACCAGCAGTTCGTCCCGCGGCAGCATCTTCTCCGCTCCCGAGGGATTGAGCAGCCGTGCGCCGCCGCGCTGGATGCCGGCGATCTGCACGCCCGCCACGCGCCGCAGGTCCAGCTCCTCGAGCGTGCGGCCCGCCTGCGGCGAGGACTCGGGCACCCGCACGCGGTGGACCAGCAGGTCGCCCAGCGCCGGCGCCGGAGTCCGCTCCGTCGGCTCCTCCAGCTCGCCCCGCGCCGCCGCCAGCTGCTCGCGGGCGCCCAGCAGCAGCACGTTGTCCAACGGATACAGCACCGTCGCCCCGTCGGGGTTGACCAACCCGGCGCCGTGCCGGTCCACGCCCACGACCGTGCAACCGTGCCGGCGCCGCAGGTCCAGCTCGCGCAGGCTGCGCCCCGCCGCGCCGGAATGTTCGGGCAGCGCCACCTCCTCGATGTGCAGCTCCCACTCCTGGGGCGTCTGGGCGAGCAGGGCGGCGGCCCCCGTGTTCGACGCGGCCACGCTCTCCCGGAGGCGCACCTCCATGTCGCTATGCCAATAGATCAGCCGGCGCCAGAGCAGCGCCAGCACCACCGCCGCCACCGCCGCCACCGCCAACGGCCCCCACCACACGCGGGGATGGGCCGGCGCCACGGCGGCCAGCCAGAAGAAGAGCGCCGCGCCGCCGGCGATCTTCAGCCCCGCCTCCGCCACCGGCCGCAGCAACGCGGCGTTGGGCAGATCGCGGGTGGTGACCTCGGCCAGCATCATCGCCAACACGGCGAGGTTGCGCCAGATCGCCACGCACACGGCCAGCACCACCAACGCCAGCGCGCTCCAGAAAACCACTTGGGAGAACCGCGGCAGCACCGCATCCAACCCGGCGAACTCCCGCACGGCCCGCTCCAGCGGCGGCGCGAACAGCAACAGCCCCGAGGCGAACGCCACGCCCACCGCGATCTGGAGCACACGTTTGCGGCTCAGTTGCCAGAGCACGCTGGCGGCCCCGCGCCCCTGCACCCGATCGAGCCACCCGCGGTATTCATCGAGCAGACGAGTGATCAGCCGCGGTTGCACCCGCAGAATCGCCCCGGCCATGCCCTCCGCCCGGGCGGTCAGCAACGGGGCCACCAGCGCCGTGATCAGCGCGGCGCCCACCGAGAGCGGTTGGTACTCCTTCGGCAGGATACCCGCCGTGACGCCCAGTTGGGCCGCGATGAAGCCGAACTCTCCCAGGGGCGTGAGCGACAACCCGCCCTCCAGCGCCACCCGGGGCGGCTGGCCCGTCGCCAGCAACGCCAGCGAACACGCCACCGGCCGCGCCATCAGCGCGAACGCCGAGACCGCCAGCACCTGCCACCAGATCTCCGCGAAGCCGCGCAGGTCGATCATCATCCCGATCGCCACGAAAAACACCGCGCTGAACACGTCCCGCAACCCGCCGAACGCCCGTTCGAGCGCCCCGCGCTGCGGCGTGTCCGCCACCACCACCCCGAGCAGGAACGCCCCCAGCGCCAGCGAGTAGCCGGCGCTCTGCGCCCCGAACGCCAACAGGCACAGCAGTCCCGCGACCATCAGCGTGCGCAACTCGTCGGTACCGCTGTGGTCCATCCGCCGCAGCAGCCAGGGCATCAGCAGCAGCCCGCCCACGCCGAGCAGCGCCACGAACGCCCCCATCTCGACCAGTGCCGACCCCAGCCCCATCTGCCCCTCCCCGCCGATCTTCACGTACGAGGTCAGCAGCGCGAGCATCACCACCGCCACCACGTCCTCCAGCACCGTGATCGCCCCGGCGAACTGCCCGCTGGGCGAGTGCAGCCGCCCCGCCTCCAGCAGCGACTTGCCCACGATCGCCGAGCTCGAGCTCACCAGCATCCCGGCCAGGAACAGCCCCTGCATCCCGTCCAGCCCCAGCGCCGGCGCCAACACGCGCGCCATCGTCACCACCGCCACCGCCCCCAGGCCGGTGGCCACCAGCAGCGGCAGGCCCAGCGCCTTCAGCCGCCGCAGGCTCAGCTGCATGCCGATCGCGAACATCAGGAACACCAGGCCCAGTTGCGCCAGTGTCTGGATACGATCGGTGTCCGTCACCAGCGAGGCGGGCGGCGTGTACGGCCCCACGACCAGCCCCGCCAGCAGGTAGCCGACCACCGGCGACAGCCCGATGCGCTTGCAGCCCCAGCCGGCCAGCGCCGCCACAAAAACCACGATTCCCAGATCGCGCACGAATTCGAGTCCGGTCATGCGCGCAAACTCCGGAAAACCCGTTCCGACGGCAAGGCCGCATCGCACCGCAACCGGCTTTTCTTTTGACTTCCCCCAGCGCGGACAAATTCTTGCGCCAGAATCACCTGCCCAACCGGCCCGCAGTCCCTATCGCGACCATGATCGGCAATCTCTTCGGCGTCCTTTCCAACGACATCGGCATCGATCTCGGTACCGCCAACACCCTCGTGTATGTGAAAGGCAAGGGCATCGTCCTGCGCGAGCCCTCCGTCGTCGCCATCGACGCCGCCTCCCGCCGCGTGCTCGCCGTGGGCGACGAGGCCAAGCGCATGCTCGGCCGCACCCCCGGCAACATCAACGCCATCCGCCCCATGAAGGACGGCGTCATCGCCGACTTCGACATCACCGAGGCCATGCTGCGCTACTTCATCAAGAAGGTGCAGAACAACTCGAAGATGATCCCGCCGCGCGTCG
>JAEWNN010000052.1 GCA_023457035.1 Verrucomicrobiota bacterium | reverse complement strand
TCGTTGTTGCCCCAGAACGGGTCCGGGATCAGCCCGTGGCGCAGCAGGTCGGTGTGCACGCAGCCGGGGACCACCGCGGCGCGCCACTGCGAGCGGCGGGTGGCATCGCGAAACGACCATTGGGCGGAGGCGAGCGGGAGAGTTTTCATTGGCGAAGCGCCTTGGTCTACGCGGGCCCGGGACCCACGCAACCCGTCCCCACCGCCGATTCATCAATCGCGCTTTGGCGGTGAGGAAACGCCGCTCCGGGGTTGTGCGCCCTGCCCTCCCGCCAACACTGCCCGCCATGAAGCGACTCCGCGCCGCCCTGTCCCTCCTCCTCGCCGCCCTCCCCCTGTTCGCCACCGCCGCGCCCGTCGAGTTCTCCTTCAAGCTCGAGCGCACCGCCGGCAACCCCTTCGCCCGCGAGATCTGGGCCGACGTCACCATGCCTTCCGGACAGACGCTCCGGCTCCCCGCTTTCCTCTCCGCCGCAAACACCTGGTCGGTGCGCACCCGCGCCGCCCTCACCGGGGAGTACCGTCTCGGCGCCGTGCAGGAAACCACGCCCGCCGGCGTCGTCATCCTCGCCGCCAAACGCCGCGGCGCCGCCGCGGTCACCGTCCGCGAGATCGACGACTCGCGCGGCAACGTCGTCATCGATCCGAAGAACCCGCGCCGCTTCGCCTTCGCCGACGGCTCGCCCTACGTGCCCTTCGGGATGAACCTGGCGTGGGCCACCGGCGACCGGGCGCAGTTCTTCCCGGCCGCCTTCGCCCAGTTCCGGCGGGCCGGCCTCGATTGGGCCCGCATCTGGATGTGCCACTGGGGCGGCACCAACCTCGACTGGCTGCCCGACGACCTCGGCACCTCGCCCAACCCCGGCACGCTCGACCTGCGCGTCGCCAAATTCTGGGACTCCATCGTCGCCGCCGCCGAGCAGCACGGCATCCGCTTCCAGTTGGTGTTCCAGCACCACGGCCAGTTCAGCACCGGCGCCAACGCCAACTGGCAGGTCAACCCGTGGAACGTCGCCAACGGCGGCTTCCTTGCCTCCCCCGTCGCCTTCTTCTCCGACGCCACGGCGCGCGCCCTCACGAAACAGAAGTTCCGCTACATCGTCGCCCGCTGGGGCTACTCCTCCGCGATCATGGCCTGGGAACTCTTCAACGAAGCCATGTGGACCGACGCCCGCAACGGCACCGCCGCCGACAACGCCGCCATCGCCGCCTGGCACGGCGAGATGGCCGACTACGTGCGCAGCGTCGACGTGCACCGCCACCTCGTCACCACCAGCGACGACTACCTGCACGAGCCGCTCTACGCGAAGATGGATTTCTACCAGCCGCACCTCTACGCGTGCCACCTCCTGCCCTCCGCCCGCTGGTTCGAGCCGGCCGCCGCCGCGCTCGACCGCCCCGTCTTCTACGGCGAGTGCGGCGAGGACAACGAGCCGCGCCTCGCGGGCCAGGAACGCCACGGCGGCCCGCTCTCCGTGCCGCTGATCTGGTCCAGCGTGATGGCCGACGCCGCCGCGCCCGCCCAGTATTGGTACTCCTGGGAAGCGATGGACCACGGCCTGCTCCCGCAGTTCGCCACCCTCGCCCGTTTCCGCGCCGCCACCGGCCTCGATCGCCGCGCCGACCTCGCGCCGTTCACCGCCGTCGTCGAGTCCGCCGAGCAGGTCCCGCTCGTGATCCAGGCCGCGCTCAACTGGCGCCAGTGCGCCGGCCCGACCGTGACCGTGCCGCTCGATGGCCGCGAGGTGCCCGAACTCGCCGCCATCCCGCGCCATTTCGTCAACGGCGCCCCCGACTCCGGCCAGAAGTATCCCGGCCGCGCCACGTTCATGCTCGATTACCCGCGCGACGCCACCGCCGCGGTTCGGCTCGCCGGCCACGGGGCCGAAGGCGCCTCGTTCCGCCTCACGCTCGACGGCAAGGTCCTCGCTGAGCGCCTCTGCCCGGCGACGACCGACGGGCAGGCGAACACAACGGCCGCCGCTTTCGAGCTGCCGCTCACTGCCGGCCCGCACACGCTCACGATCGAGAACCCGCACGGGAAGGACTGGTTCGAGTTCGAAGGCCTCGACACCGGTCTCACCTGCTCGCCACTCGCCGCCGTCGGCCGTCGCGCCGCGGATCGCATCTGCCTCTGGGTCTGGCACCGCGAAGGCGTGTACCGGAACGACGGATCCGCCCCGATCTCCGGCACCGTCGTGCTCGACAATCTTCCCGCCGGCCGCTGGCGCGTGATCTGGTGGGACCTTGACAGAGGCGAGCAACAACCAGCCGCCGAGTTCGATCAAATTGGCGGCAGCTATCACCTGCCCACGCCCCCCATCGCCCGCCACGCGGCCGTCTCGATCGAGCTGGTGAGATGAGCGTCGCTGCTGCGGACGCGGGGCGAGCGTCGAGTGCCAAGCGCCGGATGGATGCGCTCGTCGTGGCACGGGTCTCCAGACCCGTGTGCCACCGCCCGTCACCCGGCTCGCCCCCGCCAAGCGCCCCCCGAGTTTGTCACGTAATACGTGACAAACGTCCGCCCGCCGCCTGCGGGTGGACGTGCTTGCCCTCAAGCGCGGCACCGTCGCCGCCCCGATCCGCCCCCGCCGGAATCAGCAACGCCGCAGCCACACACACCGCGTACCGAGATCGCAACGGAATCGTGTCGCGCAAGCCCCTTCCGCCCGCAGCACGGAAGCGCTGCCTTGCGAGCAACCAACCCCCGACTCTCGTACCCGACGTGATCTACTTCGCGCCCTGCGGCGGGGCGTCGCCAGTCTTGATGACCCGAAACTCGCCCTTGGCGATGCGCTCTATCATCTCCTTCGCCTTCGCATCGCCGGGATTGAGCCGCGAATACTCCCGGAATTGCTCCAGCGCGCCATCCTTGTCGCCCTGCGTGAGCAGCGCAAAGCCGAGCGCATAGTGCGCATCGGTCACGCCCAACTCCAGCGCCTTCCGCAGGTGGCCGATGCTCGCCTTCTGGTGCGCGGCCGTGCTGGCGAGGAAGCCGCCGAAGTAGAAGTGCGCGTTGCCGTTCTCCGGCTGAAGCTCGAGCAGCCGCTGGTAGGACTGGATCGCTCGCTCCGGGCAGCCGCGCAGGTCGAGATTGTGGCCCATCGCGTTGGCGAAGCCGTCGCGGAACAACAGCGCCGGCTCGTCCGGGAGTTTCTTCAGCGCCTTCGCAAGATTCCGGAGCAACGTCTTCAGCTCAGCCTCGATCTTCTTCCGCTCGGCCGCATCCGTGAAGGTCGGCGGGTAGTACTTGGCGTGCGACGCCACGCGGTCGAGCACCGCATCGAACTCCGCCCACTCGGATACCGCCTTCGGCACCGCGCTCGCAGCCTCGGTTTTCGCGATCCGGATCTTCATGGCAGGTTGCCCCTCGTCGGCATCCTTCTCGAACTCCACGGTGTATTTCTCGGGCTTCAGCTTGCTGAGGACCACCGCCAGCCACATGCCGCGCGCCCGCGGCGTGCGCGGGTCGGCGAACACCGCCTCCAGATGCTCCAGAATCCGGGGATCCTCGCGCCCGTTCGCCCCGAGCGACCACATCGCTGCGCCGAACATGGCATCCTTGTAGGCGGCCGCGCGATCCGCCTCGGTCTTCTTGCTCGTCTCGTACCGCTTGATCGCCCCCGCGTATTCACCGAAGTCCAGAGCCGAGATGATCGGATCCAGCACCGCCGTGTCGCCCGTCGCGAAGAACCAGCCCCAGCAGAAATCCAGATCCGCCGCCTTCTCGATCTTCGTGGCGCCGATCGCCGGCGGCCTGCGCTCGAGGTACTTGGCATGACCGCTGGCCCGCAGGATCTCCCGGGCCTCCGGCGTGTCGCTCAACCAGAGGATGTCGAGAAGGTGCGCCAAGTGCGCGCCGGGGGCGTCCGCCAGATCATCCAGGCGGCCCTTCAGCAACTCCGGGTGGCGGTGCAACACTTGGCTGACGAAGGAGACTGTCGGCGCTACGGCGTTCTCGTTCTCGAGCAGCTTCTCGTCCACGATCTTCTTCCAGAAGGCGGCGAACGGCGCGGTGTCGTCCGTCCGGTAGAAGCTCTTCATCCACCGGTTCTCCGCCTCGTCGGGAGCGGCGCGCAGAGGGCACAGGCAGAAGGCAAGGCACAGGACCAGGAACGTTCTCATCGGGTATCGGAATCAAGGCGACCGCTGCCCCGTGCCTCAAGTGCATTCGCGGCGGAGCCCCACCACCGGCGCGCGAGCGCCGCTCGCACCCGCAACACGGCCTACTGCACGAGCCCCGCGTACAGGAACCACCCATAGCCCGCGATCATCACCGCTCCCATGAACCGCGGCAGGCGGCCGAGGGTGGCGACGCACAGGAAATGCACCACCGCGGCGGCCCCGATCACCACCGCCGCGGCCTCGAAGAACTTCGGCACCGGCAGCGGCTTGATCAGCGCGGCCAGCCCCAGGCAGAGCGGGATGCAGATGTGGCCGTCGCCCACCTGCGAGCTGAAGACGATGTCCGGCCGGCGCTTCCACCCGTAGTAGAGTGCCAACAACGCGTTGGGCAGCACCATCAGCCAGCCGCTCAGCCACCCCAGGCTCGACGCCCCGAGGACCGCCACCGGATGCTTCTCCGCCCAGCCGACCAGCCAGTCGATGCTGGCGTAGAGCAGCCACGCGCCCACCCCGAGCAGCGCCAGATCCAGGCAGAGCCGCAGCGGGTTCGGTGACTGCTTCTGGCGCACGTTGTTCTTGAGCACCTCGAACACGTGGACGGCCTGCCAGAACCCGAACAGCCCCACCAGCACCAGTCCGTCGCCAAAATCCAACGTCCCGTCCTGCGCCAGCGCCCAGACCGTGCCGGTGAAGAAGAAGACCGCGAGGATCGTCAGCAGCAGCGACAGGCGGTTGAGCTCGTGCTCCTGGTTCTTGGCCGGCGCCTTCCCCCCTCCGCCCTTCCTGCTCTCGCCCTTCGCGCCGGCCGCCGGCATCACGTGCAGGCCCCAAAGCAGCGCCGGCAGGCCGATCAGCAGCGTGAGGTTCGTCGTGTTGTTGACCAGCGCGTTGGTGAACACCTCCTGCGCCGGGCCGTCGCGCTCGGCGACGATATAGACAAAAAGCAGATTCCCCAGCCCCGAGCAGAACGGCATCACCAGCGTGCCAAGCGCCGTGCCCTGGAAACCGTACTCGGTCATCGCGTTGAGCCGCCAGATCGTCAGCGCCGACGCCGCCGCAAACACCGCCAGGAAGCCCAGCGGCGCCCACGCGCCCCATTGCTCGATGAAGTGGAGATACTCGCTCACGCCCACCGACTCTCGCGGCCCACGCCGCCGCTTGGCAACGCCACAAAACGGTCCCCGCTTTGCGCCGCCGCCGCCCGTCGCTCCCCATGCTCCGCCCCGCCGCCCGGGCGCGTCCCATTTCCGGGACCCCGGAGTCCCTTCGCTGTGCCGGAGCCGAAGCCGGACCGGCGCGGCGAAACCTGCGTCGCCACTGGCCATCAGCGACTTGCAGCGCGCCGGCGATCTTGGCACGGCCGCTGCAACTCGGTGGGCACAACACAAGCCGCCCAACATGAAAACCACTCGTGCTCTCCTCTTCGCGCTGCTCGCGCTCGCCGCTCCCTCGGCCGCCGCCTTTGTCCTCCTCAACCTGAGCCTCCCGGCCGCAGCACTCTTCGAATACGGCGCGGGCACCTTGGTCACCGTCGGTTTGATCACGATGCTCCTTCTCGGCGAGGGCACGAGCCAGCGCCCGGAGCACACGGCTCCGACCGCCGAACCGCCCGCCCGCCCGCGGCGATCCTACCGCGCCGCACGGCACCTGGTCGCGCACGCCGCCTGATCGGCCCCGCCCCACCGGCGCCGCCCCACTCTTCGTTAGGTTAGGATAGGGGTTGTGCGCCCCGCCGCCGGCCTAGCCGCGGCGGGGCCTTTGCCCGAATCCCCGCCCCCATCCTTCGCGGGGACAGCCCAGCGCCCACCGATTGACTCGTCCATCTGCGTTCAACACGCTCGCCCCGTCCGCCGTCGCGTTGCCCCAACACCGCGCCGCCGCCCACCGGCCACAGTCCACCGCCCACCGACTCCCCATGACCTCTCCCGCCCGCATCCTCATCGCCGACGACCAACCCGACATCCTTGAAGCCCTGCGCCTGCTCCTCAAAGGCGAGGGGTACCAGGTCGAGACCGTGAAGACGCCACAAGGAGTCCTCAAGGCGCTCGAGTCGCGCGACTTCGACCTGCTGGTCATGGACCTCAACTACACCCGCGACACCACCTCCGGGCAGGAGGGGCTCGATCTGCTCCAGCGCATCCGCAACCTCGACACCACGTTGCCCGTCGTCGTCATCACCGCCTGGGGCACCGTCGATGTCGCCGTCGAGGCCATGCGCCGCGGCGCGCGCGACTTCATCACCAAGCCCTGGGACAACGCCCGCCTGCTCGCCACCGTCGCCACCCAGGTCGAGCTCGCCTCGGCCGTGCGCCGCTACCAGCGCCTCGAGCAGGAGAACGAGGTGCTCCGCGGCAAGGGCGGCCCCAAGCTCATCGCCGATTCCCCCGCAATGCGCCCGGTCCTCGAGCTGATCTCCCGCGTCGGTCCCTCCGACGCCAACATCCTCATCACCGGCGAGAACGGCACCGGCAAAGGCGTCGTGGCCGAAGCCCTTCACGCCGTCTCGCCGCGCGCCCGCAAGCCGCTGCTCACCGTCAACATGGGCGGTCTGCCCGAGGGCATCTTCGAGAGCGAACTCTTCGGCCACGTAAAGGGCGCCTTCACCGACGCCAAGGCCGACCGCGCCGGCCGCTTCGAACTGGCCGACGGCGGCTCCCTCTTCATGGACGAGATCGGCAACATCCCGCTCGCCCAGCAGAACAAGCTCCTGCGCACCCTCGAGACCGGCGAGTTCGAGCGCGTCGGCTCCTCGCGGACCCAGCGCACCAACGTCCGCATCATCTCCGCCACCAACTCCGACCTCAACGCCGAGGTCGCCGCCGGCAAGTTCCGCCAGGATCTGCTCTTCCGGCTCAACACGATCGAGATCCACCTGCCGCCCCTGCGCGAGCGGCCCGAGGACATCGCGCTGCTCGCGCACCACTTTCTCAAGGAGCACACCGAGCACTACCGCAAGGCCATCACCGGTTTCGAGGACAGCGCGATCGGCGCCATGAAAGCCTGCCCGTGGCCCGGCAACGTCCGCCAACTCGACCACGCCGTGGAGCGCGCCGTGCTCATGTGCCCGGGCAAGGCGATCCGCGCCGCCGACCTCGGCCTGCAGGCCGGCGCCGAGGCCGCCGCCCGCGTCGACGACATGAGTCTCGAGGAAGTGGAGGCGTTTCTGATCAAGAAGGCCCTCGCCCGCCACGAAGGCAACGCCCGCAAAGCCGCCGAAGCCCTCGGCCTGAGCCGCAGCGCCTTCTACCGCCGGCTGGAGCGGTACGGGCTATGAGGGCGTGCAATTTCACGCGATGCCAACACGCCCGATGCGTTGTGCCTCCGCGGTAGGGACGTTTCTCCGAAACGTCCGCGCCGCGCACGCGCCCGCCTTGGACCTAGTTCCTGGCGGTTTCGGAGAAACCGCCCTACCCTCGGACCTCCGCAACTAGCCTTCATCAGCGGTTCAGCCTTCTGTCATGGCCCTCCTCGCCTTCATGATGAACAAGGGAGTCACCCAGCCGTGGTACTTCTACTCGATCCCCAGTCTTTGGGCGATCAGCCTCACTGTACCAATTCTCACGTGGTTCTTGCTCCGCTGGAACAAATGGGCGCGTATCCTCGGCCTTCTGCTGGTCGCACTCTCCTTCGCATACGTGATCAACAATCTGAAGTGCGCCTTCGCGGACCGTGACGTGTATGTCCATCCGGAGAGCGACTATCGGTTTCTCGCCCTCAGTTTTGCTGCCGGGATACTCCCAATCATCACCGCATTCGCCGCCTTCGTGATTAACAAACGCAAGCCAAAGTCGCCGCGCTCCGCCGTCATTAGCGCCAATTAGCGTCCATTAGCGGTTCCTCTCTCCGTCACTCCCGCCCACCGCCTCCGGCCTTTCTCTCTTCCGTCCTTCCTTCCCTTCGTTTCCTTCTGTCGTCCCTCCGTTCTCCCCTCTCCGTGCCCCCCGCGCCCTCCTGCCCCCATCCCCGCCGCCCGAAACGCGAGATCGCCTTCGACCAGCGGCTGTGCGGATTGGTGGGTGGGGAGGGTCTGCCGTATGTAAGCGGGAACTGGAAATAGCTCGTATACGTTGAAAGTTCGTGTACCTTTTTTCAACATTATGAGAGCGAGGACCCCCTACGGCGATCTCCAAGACCGCGTCTCACGCCGCATTCGCGGCAAGGGAACGGATTGGGCGTTCACCCCGAGCGACTTCGCCGACTTCGGGGATCCACGCTCCGTCGGAGTGGTTCTCACCCGCCTCGTCCGCGCCGGCACCATCCGCCGTGTGAGCCGTGGTGTGTATGAGACGCCGCACGAACACCCGTTGATCGGTACCATTGGCGCCGGAGCCCAGGCCGCGACTGAGGCCATCGCACGCCGCGACGCACTAAAGCTGCTCCCCTCCGGAGCCAACGCCGCCAATCTCCTCGGCCTCAGCACGCAGGTCGCCGCACGTGCCGCATATGGAGTTGCCGGCCGCACGCGCGTGCTCCGCACCGGCGGCAAATCCGAGGTCATCCTCCGTCGCCGATCCACCAAGACAATGGCGCTCGCCGGCCGCGCCAGCGGATGGGTCGCCGAAGCGTTGCGTAACATCGGCCGCGTCAACATTACGCCCGCCCGCCTCGCGGAGCTGAAGACCCGTTTCAGCCCCGCCGACCGCCGCCAACTCCGCGCCGACCTGCGCTATGTGCCGGCTTGGATGCGCCCGCATTTTCTCTTCCTCGCCGGAAAGGAGTAAAGCGGAGGCCCCAACATGAACCTCACGATCACCTTTCGCTCCCGATCGTTCCCACCCCTCGAAAACGAGGACGATTTGCTTATCAACGAAGGCACCTACGGACTAGCTTTGCTCCGCTGGTTGCAGGTGGAGCTGGCACACCACAACGTCCAGGTCAACGAGCCGGTCGCCGAGGATTTTGGCTGGTTCGCGTACCTCCGCTCCGGCAAGTCGTCGGGAGGCCTTTCCTGCCTGACCGCCGTCGTCGATGGCTGGCAGAAGTGCCAAATTGGGGTCGATATCCGTGGTAGCTGGCTCCGACGGTTCTTCGCATCACAAGAAGCCCAAGCTGAACTTGCTGCCGTCGAATCCACGCTGCGCGCCGTCTTGGAGTGCCATACTGACGTTCACCAATTGCGAATCGACAAGACCTAGTTCCTCACCTCGAACGGTCGCACCTTCTTTCAACCGCCCATCACTCTACCCTCCGCCATCAGTGTCCATCAGTGTGCATCAGTGGTTTCAACAAATCCGTCCCTCCGGACTCCTCCGCCCTTAGCGCCAATTAGCGTCCATTAGCGGTCTCTCTCCGCGCCTACCTCGTCCCCAAGTTCTGCCTCCGCAGCTTCCGCCCTTCCTTCCCTTCGTTACCTTTTGTGGCCCCTCCGAATTCAAGCCCCCAGCCCCGCCGCCCGACACGCGAGATCGCCTTCGACCAGCGACTGCTCTGGCTCGTGCTTGGCTCGGGCGCGCCCGCCATCGCCACGGCGATGACGCTCCTCTGTGTCGACGATTTCACCACGCGCACCCGCTGGACGCTCGGTGTGTTCGTCGTCGGCTGCTGGTTCTTCGGCGCCCTGCTGGTCCGCGAGAAAGTCGTCCGCCCGCTCCAGACCATCGCCAACCTCCTCGCCGCGCTGCGCGAGGGCGATTTCTCGATCCGCGCCCGCCGCCTCCCACCCGACGACCCGCTCGGCGGCGTGCACGCCGAGATCAACAGCTTGGGCACAATCCTGCGCGACCAACGCCTCGTCGCCATGGAGGCCACCGCGCTGCTGCGCACCGTCATGGCCGAGATCGATGTCGCCATCTTCGCCTTCGACGAAACCGGCCAACTCCGGCTCATCAACCGCTCCGGCCAGGAACTGCTCGCCCAACCGGCCGAGCGTGTGATCGGCCGCAGCGCCGCCGAGCTCGGCCTCGAACTCTGTCTCACCGGCGAGCCGACCCGGCTTCTTCCGCTCACCTTCCCCGGCGGGCAGGGCCGCTGGGCCATGCGCCGCACCTCCTTCCGCGAGCGCGGGCTGCCCCACCAACTCGTCGTCATCGCCGACCTCACCCGCGCGCTGCGCGACGAGGAACTCAAGGCCTGGCAGAAGCTCGTGCGCGTGATCGGCCACGAACTCAACAACTCCCTCGCGCCGATCAAATCCCTCGCCGGCAGCCTCACCACGATGCTCAAGCGCCGCCCGGCCGACTGGGAGGAGGACATGCAGCGCGGCCTCGACATCATCGCAGCCCGCGCCGACGGCCTCTCGCGTTTCATGGAGGCCTACGCCCGCTTGGCCCGCCTCCCGCAGCCCACCCTCGCGCCGGCCGACCTGTGCGCGATCGTGCGCCGCGTCGCCTCGCTCGAGGCCCGCGTGCCCGTGCAGGTCGCCTCGTGTCCGCCGATCACCCTCGAGATCGACGCCGCACAGATCGAGCAACTGCTCATCAACCTTTTCAAGAATGCCGCCGAGGCTGCGCTGGAGACCGGCGGTGGCATCCAGGTGAGCTGGGCGACCGACCCGCACGAAGCCGAGATCCGCATCGAGGACGACGGCCCCGGCATCGCCAACCCGTCGAACCTCTTCGTGCCGTTCTTCACCACCAAGCCCGGCGGCTCCGGCATCGGGCTGGTCCTGTGTCGCCAGATTGCGGAGAACCACGGCGGCAGTTTCACCCTCGCCAACCGCACCGGCCGTACCGGCGGCGTGGCGACTCTTCGCCTGCCGTTGCGCCGCACCGCGGCGTGAGCATTGCCCCGTCGCGCCTCGCGGGAGCCGCGACGGGACTCGAACCGCCGCCACCGTGCGCTCGTCCCGCGAGCCTCGTCCGCCGCCACACGGCGTACAACCGCCCACCCCCGTCAGGGCGCCGCCCGCGGCACGGGCGCCGGAAACGTGATCTGCACCGTCATCTGGGTGTAGACCGGCACCATGCGTTGCTCGCCAGTCGCATAGTGCGATCCGGGTTCGAACTCCCATTGGCGCACCGCGTCGACCGCCGCCTGGGCGAAGGCCGCCGCCGGCTCGAACATCGCCGAGACCTTCAGGACCTTGCCCTCGGAGCTGACGACGAACGAGACATAGACCCGCCGGTCGTGTTTCAGGGCCGCGCCTTCCGCCGGCATCACCGGCTCCACGCTCCGCACGAGTTTGGGCAATTTGGCGCCGTCCGCCATCGCCTGCGGGTCCGGTTCATTGGGAAAGGGCACCGGCGTGCCAATCTGGACGCCGCCGAACGCAGTGAGCGTCGCAAGGCCGGCGGCCGCGACGAGGGCACGTGACAACAGGGAGAACGAGGATGCGCTCATGGGGTTAGGTGCAACGAAAGTGTCCTCATAACGCCGACTTGCCGACTATTCCCGCGCGTTTTCTGCCGGACCTCGGATGGTCTTCCGCACCATCCGCAGCATCGACTCGCGCGGGCTGAGGCACGCGATCTCGGCCAACGCCACCCACGCCACGGCATGCGACTCGTCGCTCACCACCAGCGGCTCCGCCGGGTCGGCCTCGACCAGGAACCGCAGGTCGAAATGCCAATGCTCCGGCACCTCGCCGCGCGCGGGGATGCGGTGGGCGTCGACATCGAACGGCGCCGTGTCCAGCGGGCGGAGGCGGGTGAGCCCCGACTCCTCGCGCGCCTCGCGCAGTGCGACAGCGAGCAGGTCGGTCTCGCCGTCGGCATGCCCGCCGAGCTGCAGCCAGCGATCCAGTTTCCGGTGATGCGTGAGCACCACCCGTTCGCGGGCCGGATCGACGACCCACGCCGAGCCCGTGAGATGCCCGGGCAGGCAGCTGCGCTCGAAACAGTCCGC
>JAEWNN010000051.1 GCA_023457035.1 Verrucomicrobiota bacterium | reverse complement strand
GGCCGGGCCGCTGGGCTGGGTGCCGCTGGTGCTGGGGTTGGCGCGGATCTACTCGGAGGCGCGGGCGCTCGGGCGCGAGCTGGACGCGGTGCCCCTGTGAGCGGCGGGCAGCCGGGGCGGTGCGGCGGCGGGATTGAAATCCGGCGACGAGCCCGGCACGCTCGCCGGGCCCATGAAGAAGGCCACCGCGGTCAAGAACTACTACGTGCTCCCGTGCCTGCTGCTGCTGCTCAACCTGGTGAACAACCTGGTGAGCTACAAGGCGGAGGTGATCGACGAGCCGTTTGTGCGTACGGCGGTGGTCATCGCGCTGGTGCTCTTCGGCGGCACGGTGGTGGCGTTCCTGCTCTCCCCCGCGCTGGAGAAGCTCGTGCAGGCCCTGCACCGCACGAGCAAGTCGAGCGCGGGCAACGTGGGCGAGGCGGTGTTCCTGATCGCACTCGGGGTGTTCGTATTCTGGTTGTACTACCAGATGACGATCCACGGCATCGCCTCGTTGCTGCCGGCGGAGTGGCGCAACTCGCCGCTGGGGTGAGGCCGGCGCGTAGGCCCGCGAACCGAGGGCGGGCGGAGGCGCGCCGACAGGATGTGCAGCGACCGTAAAACGGCGGCGCGCGGCGCTTCCCTCTGGCCGCGCCCGGCCGGGATCGCCTGAGTGGGACGCATGAATCTTCGCCACCGTATCCTCGCGCTGGGCGCGCTGCTGCCCGCGTGTCTGTTGGCCGCGCCCGGCTCGGGCGACAGCGCCCACTATCGCGCCGTGCGCGAGCGGGTGGGCGAGGGCGGCCAGGTCTTCGTCTATGTCGACATCGACGGCTATTTCGCCGAGCTGGGGCGCGATCTCACGACCGAGCTCGCGGCCGTGGCGGGCGACGAGCCGGCGCTGGCGGTGTGGAAACAGGACTATGCGGCGCTGGCCGCGGAGCTCGGGCTGGCGCAGTTGAAGGCGGTGGGCCTGAGCTCGCGTATGATCGGCCCGGGCCGCTACGCCAACAAGATCTACCTGCACATCCCCGAGGACCGGCGCGGGCTGCTGCGCGTCTTCGGTGGCGCGGCGCATCCCTTCGCCACGGCGCAACTCGCGCCGGCCGACACCGACCTCTTCGTCGAGGCGGAGTTCGACCTCGCGGCGCTCTACACCACCGTGCACCAGCTGCTCGCGCGCCTCGCTCCCGCGGCCGCGAAGCAGCTGCCCGGCGCCGAGTTCGTCGATCCCGCCGAGCCTGCCGGCGCGGCGTTGGCGGCCTTCCTGAAAGCGCAGGCTCGGCTCACCGCGGTCGTGCGCCTCAACGGAGAGACGGCGCTCAGCCCGGAGGCCGAGTTCAAGCACGACGTGCTCGTGACGCTTGACCGCGGCGGCCCGCAGCTGCTCGACTATCTCCGCACTCGGTATCCGAAGCTCAAGGAGACCACGGCCGCCGACGGCCGCACGCTCTACCTGCTGGGCGAGGAGACGGGCGGTCTGCCGTGCCAGCCGGTGGTCGCGGTCGATGGGGCCGCGTTCTCCTTCGCCACCAGCGCGGCGTTCCTGCAGGAGTGCCGCGCACGCAAGGCGGGACTGCCGCAGGCACCGGCCTTCCGGGCGGCGCTCGCCGCCACCGCGGCCGAGGGCAACTCGCTCGTCTACGCCTCGCCCCGGCTCTTCGCCTCGCTACACAGCCTGATCGCGTCGCTGCCGCCGTTCCTCCGCAGCGACCGCACCCTCGACCTCGCGCTCCGGACGCTCGAGAAACGCCTCGCCCAGATCGACGCCCCCGCGGTGGCGGTGACGAGCAACCTGCCCGAGGGCGTGCTCGTGCAGACGGTCGGGCCGGAGTCGTTGCGCGAGTCGCTGCCGGTGCTCGGCCTCGCGACGCCGGACCTCGCCGGCAACCTCCTGCGTTTCACGCTGCCGGCCCACGTGGCCAAACTCCAGAGTCGGGCGCTGCTCGCCCGGCACGAGGCGGCGATCCGCGACAATCTTGCGAAGATCTCCGCCGCCGCGCAGGCGCACTTCGCCGCCCATGCCGACGCTGAGGAGGTCGCCTTCACGGCCCTGCTCGAGAGCGCGCCGGAGCTGGCGAAGATCGCCCCCGTGGCGGGCGAGGAGTATGCGAGCGTGACCGTGCGCCGAGATCGCGACAGCATCGAGCTGGCCGCGCCCGACGGCGCCACCGCTACGTACGGCCGGCCGCTCACGGACGAGGAGCGACAGAAGATCGAGCGCAACCTCGCGCTCTACGACGAGGCCGCGGCCCTCCACTTCGCTGCGCATCCCGACGAGGACACCTTGTCGGCCTACGCGGCGACCGAGGCCGGTGGTGCGCTCAACAGCACACCGAGCTCGGTGGTGGGCGAAGAATACGACTTCACGGTCGAGCGCGATGCCAAGGAGATCGCCCTGCGGACGCCCGGCGGCACCACGGTGACCCACCGGCGCGTGCCCGGCCTGCGTTGGACGGTGCTCAAGCGTCGCGCGCAGCAGACCGCCGCGATTCGCGAGCAGCTCGCGTTGTTTTACTCGGTCGCCAGCGACTATCTAGCCGCTCATCCCGACGAAGACTACGTGAGCGGGTACGAGCTTTTCGGCGAGGAGCGCGAGCGGCCGGAACTGCGTGCGGTCGCGGGGGAGAATTACGGCAGCGTCCGGTTGAGCCGCGGCAGCGCGAGCCTCGCGGTCGAGGTGCCCGGGCTTGGTCCGGTGGGGTACGAAGCCGAGCTCCCGCCCAGGGATACCGCGGCGATCCAGGGAAACCTCCGCACGCTCGCGCGGGCTGCGGTCGGCTACTTCCAGCAACACCCCGATGAGAAACTGGTGGTCGGCGGCGAGTTGCTGGCCGCCGGTATCGAGCTCCCCACATCGGTGGCCGGCGAGGACTACGAGACGCTCGTGCTCGAGCGCGGCGCCGCCGCGATCACGATCACCCTGCGCGACGGCCGGAAGGTGACGGCGGACAAGCTCTGAACCTGAACGAAGCAGTTGGACACAGAGGGCACAGAGATAAGGCAAGAGATCACAGAGAGTTCGGAGGGGAAGGGGCCGTCAGAGGCACTCACTCGCAGGGGGAGTACCCCGAAGCCGGGTTCTGCAACACCAAGTTTTTCTCTGTGCCCTCCTTCCGTCTCTCCTCTGTCGCTGTGACCTGCCCGAACTGCCGTTTCCAGGCTGAACGGATCGCACGGCGACCGCGGTACGCGGTCGCCGTTGTCTTGGGCGGCGAGGCGCTTGGCGGCGGGTGTTCCCACGCCGCCAGCGGCGTTCCGGCGATGTAACGTATTACGTTACAAGTATCCGGAGTATTGTTCCACACGCCCGCGGCATGCGGGACGCGAAGGGCGGGCGCCGCGTCGCAAACGCGCGGCCGAGGGCGCTTGGTCACGCTGCGCCCGATGGCGTTTCCCGGGCTTGCCTCTCCCGGGCGCCGGTTGCGCTACGCGCGCTTGCGCGGAGTGCGGGGCTTCTTCGCTGACGCGGGCTTGGCCTTGGCGGGCGTGCGCGGCTTCGGCTTCGCCGGTGTGCGCGCCTTCGCGGGGGCCTTCGGCTTTGGCGTTCTCACGGGCGTGGCCGGCTTGGTCGCTTTGACGGGAGCGGAGGGCTTGACGGCGGCGGCAGGTGCGGCCGGCGCGGCGGGTCGGGCGGGTTCTGCGGGCGGCTGGGGCGGCACGACGGGCTGCTCCTTCTGCATGCGCACACGCTGCTGCCACTGGAAGCGCTGGGCGAGTTTCTGGTCGCGGATCGTCGGCAGGTATTTCTGTCCCATGCCGACAAGGGCGCCGATCCGCCGTGCCGGGGCAACGAGAATCACGATCGGGAGTGGCGGAAAGGCGCCGGATCGGCCACGGTTGCCGCAGTCCAGCATCGGGCTGCCCACCATGAAGCTCAGCATCTTTCTCGGAATGATCGTCGTCAGCACCGCCGTCGGGCTCGGGGCCGATGCGCTCGGGTGCGGCTTCTTCACGTCGTTTCTGCTCAGCGGCGTGGGCGCGATGGTTGGCGTGTGGCTGGGCTGGTGGCTGCACCGGCGGTATTTCGGGTGAGGACCGGATCAGCGCGGTGAAGGAACCGGGGTGGTGATCGGAGCCGCCAACGTGGCGAGCAGCAGCGGCAGGCTGACGCAGAGGCAGACCGAGGCGGACATCACCGCGCCAGCGAGTCGCGGGGCGACCGGCAGCAGCGGGAGGTGGAGCAGAAACACCGCGATGCCGGCGAGGAACGTCCATGCGAGCTTCGGGCTGCGGCGGCGGTACAGCCACGCGATGGCCCCGCCGGCCACGTAGGCGATGGAGAACCCGGCGATGTCGAGCGCGACAAAGCGGATCCAGTTCGTCGGCCCGAGCGCGCGGGCGATCTCGGGCGGGGACGGCGGCACGGGATGGAGCTGCAGCGCCAGCGTGGGCAGGTAGGACGTGATCTCGATGACGAGGGCGACGGCCAGCGCGCTGGCGATCACCGCCGTCGCGACCGGGCGGAGCCGGATCTCGGCGAACGCATAGAGCACGACCAGCGGCAGCAGCGCCGAGGCGTAGAGCAGTGCGCCGCCCGTCTGGACCGCGCCCCAGAGCCGCGAGACCTCGATGCCCGAGAAGTCGCCCGAGACGAGCATCTCGGGCGTGACTGCCGGCGGTGCGAGCAAGGTGGGCACACCGTACAGCAGCAGGCCTGCCGCCGAGAGCGCGGCGAGCCAGAGTGCGGGATTGCGGGTGCCGGGCGGAAGCGTGTGCGAGACGGGCGCGGAGTCGTTCATGGGCGGACCGTACGCAGCGCGGCGCGGCGTGCCGGCGGTTTTGTGACGAGCGGCGCCGGCCGCGGGTCGGACGGCGTCCTTGGGTGGGGCGAACCCTCCGGGTGAGCCGCGGCTTGGCGGGGACGCCTCGCCCTACCTCGACCAAGGCCGTTCCGGCGATCCGCCTTCGTGGCGTACGCGATGATCAACGATCGCGAGAGCGCCCCCGCCGCCGACTATCTCGACGCGCTCCGCGCCTACCGGATCAAGACGTTCCTCTGGAACCAGCACGAGGCGCTGGCGACCGAGACCAGGGCGTACTGAGGAGTGGAGGTTGTGTCAGGGAAGGACGGAGACCACGCTCGACATCCTTGGTTGGGGAGGGCACAACGACTGTACATTCCACCTTTGTTCGGAAATCAGCCATCGGCCCATCTCTAGCGATCTGCGATGAAAACCTCATTCTTCAGCCGCGAGTTCATTGAGCGCATTCCGGACGACAATGATGAGGCGATTGTCGTGATTGCCGACGAGTACTCGCGGATGCGTTCGCAACTTGGAGGAGGGGGCGAACATGACCACGATTTTCTTGAGGCATATGCGATCATCCAGGCCTTTTCCGAATCCCGTTCGGTCAATCTGCAGCTTCCCAAGGTTGAGCCGCCAAGAACCAACAGGGATAGCCTTTTTGCGGTGCTAAACGATGCGAAGGGCAGTGCGAATAAACGCATATATGCCCGAGATGCTAAAGCTCACTTCGAATTCAAGGAGGATGAGTACCGTGCGTTCTTCTCAAAAGCTCCTGTCTATGAGTTCTCTGAGGATTCGTTCGCGCGAATCCAGCAACTGATAGACGAGATCCGAACTGAGATTCAGAAATCGGTCTTGGTCACGGAGGATCACAAGCGCAGGCTGTTGCGTCGCCTAGAGGCAATGCAGGCTGAGTTGCACAAAAAGACTTCGGATATTGACCGGTTCTGGGGCTTCATAGCGGAGGCTGGTATTGTTGCTCGTAAGTTCGGTGAAGACCTTCGGCCGCTGAATGAAAGGGTCGCTGAGCTCGGCAGAATCGTCACTGCTGTTATTATGACCAAAGAGGGTATCCAAGCGCTTCCCGAGATCGCGAAGCTTCTTCAGCTCAAGTAGCAGGCTATTCCTGCCAGACCGGTGTAGTTTCGCTGCGCCGGGGGTTTCACGCCAGCGTCTTGCGGAAGCGGGAGACGGCGATGGCCATGACGGCGACGCCGAGGGCGAGCAGGGCGGCGCACTGGGGCCAGAGGATCTCGAAGCCCACGCCCTTCAGGAAGACGCCGCGGATGATCACGAGGATGTAGCGGATCGGATCGACGAGGCTGAGGTATTGGAAGAACGCGGGCATGTTCGCGATGGGGAAGATGAACCCGGAGAAGAGCATCGCGGGGAAGAAGAAGAAGAACGTCGTCATCATCGCCTGCTGCTGCGTGCGGCAGACCGTCGAGATGAACAGGCCGATGCCGAGCGTGCTGAGCAGGAACAGCGCGACGCCGAGCAGGAGCAGCGCGAAGTTGCCGCGGAACGGGATGCCGAACCAGAACAGCGCGATGGCGGTGACGAGGACGACGTCGATGAACCCGATCACGGCGAAGGGCGCGGACTTGCCGAGGATGAACTCCACCGGGCGGATCGGCGTGACCATGACCTGCTCGATCGTGCCGACCTCCTTCTCGCGCACGATCGCCATGCTGGTGAGCATGAGGCTGATCAACATGACCAGCAGCGAGATGATGCCGGGCACGTAGAAGTGGCGGCTCTCGAGATCGGCGTTGAACCAGGCGCGGGGCTGGAGATCGACGCTCCCGACGGGCACGGTGCGGCCGGCGCGACGGAGCGTCTGGTCGAGCGCGAGGGTGTTCGCCTCGGTGGCGGCGATGACGTTGGCGTAGTTGACGACGTAGCGCGCGGTGTTCGAGTCGGCGCCGTCGACGACGAGCTGCACGGGCGCGGGCTGGCCGGCGTGGAGGCGGCGTTCGTAGCCGGCGTCGATCTGGAGGACGGCGGCGGCTGTGGTGGAGTCGATGAGCGCGCGGGCCTCGTCGTCGGTGGTGGGGCGGGCGACGGCGTCGAAGCAGGCGGAGCCGGTGAAGCGTGCGACGAGCGCGCGGCTGGCGGGGGTGTTGTCGCGGTCGACGATGGCGAGTGGCACGTGGCGGACGTCGAGCGTGACGGCGTAGCCGAAGATCAACGTCTGGATGACCGGCAGGCCGAAGATGACCAGGCGCATGCGCGGGTCGCGGAGGACGGAGCGGAACTCCTTGCGCAGGAGGGTGAGGATGCGTTCCCACATGGCGGGTCAGGGGGCGGACGTTGCGGTCCGTTGTAGCCGGCCGCGGTGAGGCCGGCTTTCGTAGCGGAACGCGTGAGCGTTTCGCGTCTGCGAGCGGGCGGAGGTTTGGCCGGGGTCGCCGCCCCCGGCTACAGGCGCAGGCGTGGTGGCCGCGGTTGTCATGCGAGCCTCCGTTTCGTGCGGGCGATGGCGGCGACGAGCATGAGGGCGGCGAAACCGAGCAGGCACAGGGCGTCGCCCCAGAGAACGGTGAGACCGGTGCCGCGCAGGAAGATGCCTTTCACGAGGGCGACGAAGTAGCGCGCGGGCACGATGTAGGTGATGCCGCGGACGACGACGGGCATGTTGGCGATGGCGAAGGCGAAGCCGGAGAGCAGGAACGCGGGCAGGAACGTGGCGATCATCGCGACCTGGCTGGCGAGCAGCTGCTGGCGGGTGATCGTGCTGATGAGGATGCCCTGCGCGAGGGTGGCGACGATGAAGACCGTGCCGACGCCGAAGAGCAGTGGGACGCTGCCGCGCAGCGGGACATGGAAGAGAAACACGGCCATCGACACGGCGATGACGAGGTCGACCAGGCCGATCCCGAGATAGGGGATGAGTTTGCCGAGGATGAGCTCGGGCGGGCGCACGGGCGTGGAGATGAGCTGCTCCATCGTGCCGGTCTCCCACTCGCGGGCGATGGTGAGCGAGGTGAGCAGCGCGGAGATGAGGCCCATGATGACCGCGAGGATACCGGGGACGATGAAGTTGCGGCTGGCGAGGTCGGGGTTGAACCAGACGCGCGTGCGCAGATCGAGCCCGGTGCCGGGAGCGAGGCCGGAGCGGCGGCGGACCTGGTCGAGGGTGAGCTGCTGGTTGAAGGCGAGCGCGATGGCCTGCGTGTAGCCGAGCACGATGCCGGCGGTGTTGGAGTCGGAGCCGTCGACGATCGCCTGCACGGGCGCGGTGCGGCCGGCGTCGAGGTCGCGGCCGAAGCCGGACGGGATGACCAGCGCGAGCATGGCCTCGCGGGAGTCGATGGCGTGTTCGAGCTGCGGGTAGGCGTCGATGCTGCCCCGGAAGGAGAAATACGGCGTGCCGGTGAAGCGGGCGACGAACTCGCGGCTCTGCGCGGTGCCGCTCTGGTCCCAGACGACGAAGGGCACGCGGTCGACGTCGAGCGTGAGCGCGTAGCCGAAGGCGAGGAGCATGAGCAGCGGGACGCCGACGGCGAGGCCGAGGCTGCGCGGGTCGCGGCGGATGTGGAGGGCTTCCTTGCGGGCGATGGCCCAGAGGCGGCGGAGGTTCATCGGCGGAACTCCTGTTGGGCGCCGGCGGCGCGGTCGCGGGCCTCGATGAGGGAGACGAAGACGTCCTCCAAGGTGGGCACGATTCGCTCGATGCGGGCGACGGCGATGCGCTCGGCGGCGAGCGCGGCGCGGATGGTGGCGATGGCCGGCTCGGCCTCGGTGGCGACGGCGTGCAGGCCCTTGCCGAAGAGCGCGGTCTCCTTCACGGACGGGAGGCGCGCGAGGACGGACATGGCGTCGTTGGGGCGCTCGCAGTCGATCTCCAGCACGGCGTCGGTCATGTGGGTGGTCTTCAGGTCGCGCGGGCGGCCGAGGGCGATGAGCTCGCCGCGGTAGACGATGCCGAGGCGGTCGCAGTACTCGGACTCCTCCATGTAGTGAGTTGTCACGAACACGGTCACGCCCTGGCCGGCGAGGGTGTTGATGAGGTCCCAGAACTGGCGACGGCTGTTGGGGTCGACGCCGGAGGTGGGTTCGTCGAGGAAGAGGATGGGCGGCTCGTGGAGCACGGCGCAGCCGAGGGCGAGGCGCTGTTTCCAGCCGCCGGAGAGCGTGGCGGTGCGCGAGGCGCGGTGGGCGGTGAGGCCGGCCATCTCGAGCACCCAGTCGCGGCGCGCGGCCTTCTTCGCGGCGGGGATGCGGTAGATGCCGCTGTAGAAATCGATGTTCTCCTCGACCGTGAGCTCGTCGTAGAGGGAGAACTTCTGGCTCATGTAGCCGATGCGGGTCTTGATGAGCTCGGTCTGCGTGCGGATGTCGAAGCCGGCCACGCGGCCGGTGCCGCCGCTGGGTGTGAGCAGGCCGCAGAGCATGCGGATGGTGGTGGACTTGCCCGCGCCGTTGGGGCCGAGGAAACCGAAGATCTCGCCGCGCGTGACCGAGAACGAGATACCCGCGACCGCGCGGAACGCGCCGAAGCGTTTCTCGAGGTTCTGCACCTCGACGACGGGCTCGGCGGTGGGAGCGGCGCTGGAGGCTGGAACGATGGGCATGGCGTGGCGGACCGGGGAGTTTGTCACGTATTACGTGACAACGGCTGTGGTGGCTCGGCGCCGGCGGCGGGCTGGCCGATGACGGCGACGAAGACGTCCTCGAGGGAAGGCTCGATGGGGTGGAGCGAGAGCAGCTCGAAACCGGCGCCGGCGACGAGGCGGCGGGTGTCGGCCTCGGCAGCGGCGGGCTCGCGGGTGGCGACGTGCACGCGGTCGCCGAAGAGGCCGACGCTGGCGTCGAGCAGGTGCTCGCGCAGGAGCGTGGCGGTGCGGCGCGGGGCGGAGGTGCGGACCTCGAGAAGCGTGCCGGGCATGAGGCGCTTCACCTCGTCGGGCGTGCCCAGGCCTAGGAGACGACCCTCGTGGAGGAGCGCGAGGCGGTTGCAACGCTCGGCCTCGTCGAGGTAGGCGGTGGAGACGAAGAGGGTGACGCCGTCGCGCACGAGCTGGTAGAGGATGC
The DNA here is from genome assembly GCA_023457035.1 of Verrucomicrobiota bacterium. GTDB lineage: Bacteria > Verrucomicrobiota > Verrucomicrobiia > Opitutales > Opitutaceae > CAJCBL01. The sequence goes on along the minus strand of JAEWNN010000051.1, from coordinate 1,057 downwards.
GCCAGAAATCGCGGCGGGAGACGGGATCGACGCCGTTGGTGGGCTCGTCGAGGAAGAGGACGCGCGGCGTGTGGATGAGCGCGCAGGCCAGCCCGAGCTTCTGCTTCATGCCGCCGGAGAGGTTGCCGGCGAGGCGGTGCTTGAACGGCGTGAGGTTGCTGAAGCCGAGGAGCCGCTCGGTGCGGGCGGCGAGCTCGCGGCGGGGCACGCCGTAGATGTCGGCGTAGAAGGCGAGGTTCTCGGCGACGGAGAGATCGGGATACAGGCCGAAGCGCTGGCTCATGTAGCCGATATGGTCTTTCAGGCGGGCGGAGTCGCGGACGACATCGCAGCCGGCGACGGTGGCGGTGCCGGCGGTGGGCGGGAGGATGCCGGTGAGCATCCGCATCGTCGTTGTTTTCCCGGCACCATCGGGGCCGACGAGGCCGAAGATCTCGCCCGCCTGCACTTCGAGGTCGAGCCCGGCCACGGCGACGAGTTCGCCGAAGGTGCGGCGGAGACCGTGGGTGCGGAGGGCGGGCATGGGAGGGAGGCGAGAGGGGAAAGGCGAGAGGGCGGAGGGCGGACGACGGATGACGGAGGACTGGGGCCGGCGGGCGGTTCAGCGCAGCGTGACGTCGGCGGGCATGCCGGGCTTGAGCTCGTCATGTGGGTTGGCGAGGTCGACCTTGATGCGGAAGACGAGCTTCACGCGCTCCTTCTCGGTCTGGACGGTCTTCGGCGTGAACTCGGCCTCGGAGGAGATGAAGCCGACCGTGCCCTGGTAGATTTTGCCGGGGAAGGTGTCGGTGCGGACCTCGACGGGCTGGCCGTGGCGAAGGCGGCCGAGGTCGGTCTGGCCCACGTAGGCGCGGACCCAGACGTGGGCGAGGTCGGCGACGGTGACGATGGGCGTGCCGGCGGCGACGAACTCGCCGGGCTCGATGTTGTGGGAGAGGACGGTGCCGGCGAAGGGCGCGGCGAGGCGGGTGTTGTCGAGCTGGGTCTCGGCGAGGGCGAGCGCGGCGCGGGCGGACTCGGCGCGTGCCCGGGCGGCGGCGACGGCGTCCTTGCGCGG
>JAEWNN010000050.1 GCA_023457035.1 Verrucomicrobiota bacterium | reverse complement strand
CCACACCCTTGCGGAGCTGGCCGGGCTGGATGGAGTCGAGGAGCGCGCGACGCTTGCTGGTGCGCTGCTCTTCGATGAGCTCGCGGCGGGAGAGAACGATGTTCTTCCGGTCGAGGTTGATCTTGAGAACCTTGAAGTCGTAGGTCTGGCCCACATACTGGTCGAGGTTCTTCGGGGGCTGCACATCGATGTGCGAGCTGGGCAGGAACGCGTCGACACCCATGCCGACGATGAGGCCGCCCTTGACCTTGCCCTTGACGCGACCGGAGACGACCGCGCCCTCCTGGCACTTCAAAAGGATGTTCTCCCAGTTCTTCTTCTGCTGGGCCATGTCGTAGGACAGGACCGGGCTGCCGTCCTTGTCCTCGAGCTTCATGACGAAGACTTCGATCGAGGAACCGATCTGAAGCTCGCCAAGGTCGAAGAACTCATGGGCCGGGATGACGCCCTCGGACTTGCCGCCGATGTCGACCACGACCTCGTTCTGGCGAATCTCGGTGATGGTACCCGGGACGATGGCGCCTTCCTTCAGGCTGTCGAAGGAGGAGTTCGCCAACAACTCTTGCATTACGCTGCTCATGGACTGTAGAGCGGCCAACTTGGCGGTGATGCTCCGGGCACCGGTGTCGGCCACGAACGGCCCCGCAAGGCGGGGCCGGATGGGTTGGATGTTTATACTATCAAACCGGCCGGAGGGAGCGTGCGGCGTACTCCGGACGGACGACTGCAGCCGCGAAAGGGGCGGAAAGTCACAGTGCCCCACCCTGTCGGCAAGAGGAAAAACGGTGCGGCCCGCGTGGGGCCCAATCCTCCGCTGGGCCGAGGTGCGCGATCAGAACGCGTACGGCCCACGAAACGCTCTCTCGAAGGCGCGCCGCTCGCGCTTGGTCGGTCGGCCCTCCCCGTGCGGCCGCGCCAGCAAGTTCTGGATGTGTCGCTCGCGGCCACGCTCCCGCTCCTCCGGCGGTGTGAGATCCTCGATGTACGGGGCCACCTCAGCATGCGCGACCCGCTTCTCCAGCAACGGCCCCACGCGCAGGGTGCGGGTCCAGCCGCCAAGATTGATGGCGACGATCTGCCCGGTGCGCACCTCGCGCGCCGGGCGCGCGTGCTGCCCTTCGATCATGACCTTGCCGCCACGGCACGCTTCGGTCGCCTGGGAACGCGTCTTGTACACGCGCACGCACCAAAGCCACTTGTCGAGGCGGACTCCGGTCGGAGCGATCGGAGCGGCTTTGGGCGCGTGGAGGTTGGCGTGCGGCATCAGAACGACTCCATCCATTCCGCCCGAGCGGTCGGCCGGCGCAATCCGAGTTTTCGCGCCAACCACAGCCACAAGCGCCCAACAAAGCGCCCGCCAGGCACGAAGTCTGGCGGGCGTGGGGGAAACCGTGGCGCGGTGAGTAGCAGAGCGGCCGCAGCCACCCGCCTCCGCTCACTTCGCGAGCAGGTCGTCGATGCTGTCGGTGTCGGTGTTCACATCGGCGAACAGCCAAGTCGAAAGGTAACGCTCCGTGCTCGACGGAACGATGACGACGATCTGCTTGCCGGCGTTCTCGGGACGCTGGGCGAGCTGGAGAGCGGCCCAGATGGCGGCGCCGGAGGAGATGCCGACCGGGATACCGTCGAGCGTGGTGACCTGCTTGGAGACCGGGCCCGAATCAGTCTCCTTCACGCGGATGATCTCGTCGTAGATCTTCGTGTTGAGCACGCCGGGCACGAAACCGGCGCCGATGCCCTGAAGCTTGTGCGGGCCGGGGTTGCCGCCGGAGAGCACCGGGGAGGAGTCGGGCTCGACGGCGACGATCTTCACGGCGGGGTTGCGCTCCTTGAGCACCTCTCCGACGCCGGTGATCGTACCACCGGTTCCAATACCGGCGACGACGAAGTCGACCTTGCCGTCGGTGTCGCGCCAGATCTCCTCGGCCGTGGTCCGGCGGTGGACAGCGGGATTGGAAGGGTTGGCGAACTGCTGGAGGATGGCGCTGTTGGGGATCTGCTTCTGCATTTCCTCGGCCCGCGCGATGGCGCCCTTCATGCCCTTGGCCCCCTCGGTGAGGACGAGGCGGGCGCCGAGGATCTTAAGGAGCTTGCGGCGCTCGAGGCTCATGGTCTCGGGCATGGTGAGGATGAGCTTCAGGCCCTTGGCGGCGGCGACAAAGGCCAGCGCGATGCCGGTGTTGCCCGATGTGGGCTCGATGAGCACCGTATCCTGGTTGATCTTTCCGGAGGCGAGTGCGTCCTCGACCATCGCGGCGCCGATCCGGTCCTTCACGCTGGAGAGCGGATTGAAGAATTCGAGTTTGAGGAGGATCTCGGCCTTGGCGCCGTGCTGGGCGGCGGTGCGATTGAGGCGGACCAGCGGGGTGTTGCCGATGGTCTGGGTGATGTCGCTGTAGATGCGTGCCATGGTGATAGTGTAGTTGTTCTGTTGGTGAGAGGTGGAAGGAAAGAGTGGGTCGCCGATGCCGCACTAGCAGCGTGCCGACCGCCCGGAGGGCGCGTGCACCACGAGTACCGCCGCGCCTGCGCCCGGCCGAGCCCAGGAGTCCCGATCCGGCCAAACAGGGAACTGCACCGCGACCCGTTCAACCGCGGAGAAAGCGCTGCGGTCGAGCCGAGCACGGAGTCCGTATTCCCGTTGTGTCGAGTGGTGCATTGGCGATGCGTGTACCTAAACGCACCAACGAAGCTCGCGCAAGCGTTTCTTTACTTGTTTGGTCATTTTAAACCAACCGGCAGCTTTTCACTGCCTACCTGATGGTTAGCTTCAAGCCATCGTAGGCGAAACGGATTCCGCTCGGCAGCTGCGGCTCATCGCGGCGTTGCGAAATCGCGTGGGTCAGGTGGGTGAGAAAAGTCTGCGGCGCCCCGATCGCTTGGGCGACCTCGACCGCCTCCGCCACACACATGTGCGTGGGATGCGGCTCGGGACGCAGTCCATCGAGAACCACAACATCCGAGCCCCTCGCCAACTCACGCTGTTCCTCCCCGACGCGCTTGCAGTCGGTGTAGTAGGTGAACTTCGCCCCAGTGCTGCGCTCCGCGAAGACCAACCCGAGCACCTCGACCTTGCCGTGCGGCAGCAGCGTCGAACGGATCGTCCCCTGCGGCAACTCGAGGGCCGCCGGCATCGGCCGCGGCTGGAACGCCGGGTAGCCCTTGTACATCGGCTTGTCGCCGATCGCGTACGGAAACATCCCGCACACCCGCTCGCAGCCCTCCTCGGTCGACCACACCGTGAGCGCCCCACCCTCGCGCAGGTCGCAGAACCGCCGGAGATCATCCATGCCGGCAATGTGGTCGGCATGGCCGTGCGTGAGGATGAACTGGTCGATGCGCCCGATCCGGTTCTCCAGACACTGGAGACGAAACTCCTGCGCGGCGTCGACCTGCACATGCAACCCGTCCATCACGACATGCACGCTGGTGCGGGTGCGACGGTCGCGCGGATCCTCCGAGCGGCAGACCATGCAGTCGCAGGCGATCATGGGCACCCCCTGCGAGGTCCCCGTCCCGAGAAAAATCACCTCCATGGCGGCCTCCTCATTTCGGCGGCAGCACGTAGAGCGGCACCGACGCGAGACTGATGCGGTCGACCGCCACCTTGATCGCGTATTCGCCGAACTCCGGCAGGACGAGCTGGTTGAACTGGATCGCGAACGCCTTGCACACCGTCGGCAGGTCGCGGGTGAAGTGAACCGCCAGATCCTCGGCGATCTCGGGCACGACCGGCCGGCCGTCGGCATCGATGATCATCATCTTGAGCTGATGCGGGCCCTCCTCGATCCGCTCGAACCGCACCCGGCCCGCCAACCAGCAACTCGGCACGATCAACGGCATACGCGGCGTCACGAAGATGTCGAACGCCCCGGCCATATCGAGCACCTGCCCGTTGTAGCGGGCCTCGCGGCAGAGGGTGAGGATCTCCAGTTGCATGCGGCGCGGGCGAACGCCGGCGATCAACTCCCCCACTCCGCCGAAGTGCAAGCCCGGGATTGCACCGGCCGCGTGCTTTCACCCCCGCGTGTTGCAGGCTCCCGCCGCCGCCCCGCCCCCCTTCGCGCCGGCCGCCTCCAGCGGAGGTACCCGGGAGAGCCGCACCGCCACCAGCAACGCCACGCCCAGCAGCCCGGCGATGAACAACCCCACCCCGGCCCAGCCCCAGCGATGCCAGCAGACCCCGCCCGCCGTGCCCGCGATGCTCGAGCCGAGGTAGTAGCAGAGGAGGTAGAGCGACGACGCCTGCCCGCGCGCCCGCCGCGCCCGACGGCCGATCCAACTGCTGGCGACAGAATGCGCCCCGAAGAATCCGGCGGTGAAGACCAGCATCCCCACCAGCACCAGCCAGAGCGGTTCCGCCAGCGTCACCACCACCCCGGCGAGCATCACGGCGATCGCCACCCACAGCACGCGCCGCCGGCCCAGCCGGTCGGCCAGCGCGCCCACGCTCGTCGAGCTGTAGATGCCCGCAAGATACACGGCCGAGACCGAGCCCACGATCGCCTGGCTGAGGTGGTACGGCGCCGCCAGCAGCCGGTAGGAGATGTAATTGAACAACGTCACGAAGCTGCCGAGCAGCAGAAAGCCTTCGAGAAACAGCCACGGCAGCGCCGCGTCGCGCAGGTGCAGGCGGAAGCCCTCGAGCACCGTCGCCGGCCGCAGCGGGGTCGGCCGGAAATGCCGCGAAGGCGGCACGCTGCGCCAGAAGACGAACGCCGCGACCAGCGCCAGCCCACCGAGCGTGCCCAACGCCGCACGCCAGGAGACGAAGTCGACGATCACGCCCACGACCAAACGCCCGAGCATCCCACCGATCGCGTTGCCCGCGATGTACAGCCCCATCGCGAAGCCCAGCACCCGAGGGGCGATCTCCTCGCTCAGGTAGGTCATCGCCACGGCGACCACGCCGCTCAGGCACAAGCCGACCAGCGCACGCAGCACCAGCACCCCGCCCCAGGTCGGCATCGCCGCCGCACCGAGCGTGCACACCGCCGCACCGCCCATCCCGACGAGCATCACCGGTTTGCGCCCGATGGCGTCCGACAGCGGCCCCGTTGCGACCAGCCCGGCCGCCAGCAACGCCGTGGATACCGACAACACCAGGCTGGCGCGCGCAGCATCCATCTCGAACTCCCGCGACAGCACCGGCAACAGCGGTTGCACGCAGTAGAGCAGCGCAAAAGTCGCGAACCCGGCGGAAAACATCGCCAGCGCGGTGCGCCGGAACAGGGGGGTACCCTTCTCGATGAAGGCGGCCTCCCCGACCACGCGCGGTGTGCTGCCTCCGCTCTCGGCGGCAGCAAGCGCCTGGGCCGGAGGCAACACCGCGGCCTCCCGCGCGCCCGGCCTCAGGTTCTCACTCGAGTCTCCAGCACTCATGGAACGCGCAGCCTGCGGGCGCTCCGCGGCCCCGGCAAGCATCGCACAGGCGCAGGGCCCGCAACTGCCCGCCCCGCGCGCGTCTGGTCCGGAACCGAGACATCGGCTCCGCGGCGCTCATCCGATCGCCGCCGCGATCGGCTCAGTGGCTGGCGTCGTAGTCGGCGATCTTCTTGCGCACGGTCGCCTCGGCCTCGTTGTACCACTCCTGGATCATCGGGTCCGAGAACTCGTACACCCGATCCTCGAACGTGGTCGTGGCGAGCCGGTCGAACAGCCGCAGCTTCGCACTCTCGAGATCCCGGCCGTAGATGTGGTACGAGTCCGCCTGCCAGTTCATCCGGCCCAGCCGGACCTCGCGGCCGGAGCGCCGCGCCACCTCGGCGGCGATGACATCGCGGTTGAACAGCACAAAGCCGAACATGTTCATGAAGCTCGCGTTCCAGGCGTCGTTGCTGCGGAAACGCACGTTGCAGTTCAGCCAGCGCACGCCGGCCTCGTCCTCACAGATCCGGTACCACAACGACTGCAGGCACGGCGGGTCGTAGCAGTCGAGATCGAGGCTCGGCATCCAGGTGATCATCTGCGCCTGGCGCGTGAACGGCTGCGCGGTGAGCTTCGCGATGACGCTCTCGACTTGGTCGATTCTGAAGGGGCCCTTCTCCACCGAGGCCCCCTGCGCGTCCCGCTCCTTCCAGATGCCGTAGGCGGCCAGGCGCCCGTGGTAGGTGTACTCCCAGCGTGTATCCGCCTTGTCGTTGATGTTCTTCACCCAGTGATCCTTCGCGCCCGCGACCTCCATCACGTACTCGCGCAACTCGGCGATGCCCGCCGGGAACGCCTTGTGGATCATCGGTTCCGCCAGTGGATCGAGCACGGTCGCGTTCATCGTGCAGTCGAGGCTCGGCGGATCGCCAGGCTTGTCGTACTGGGTGTTCTGCCGCGCGCCGTGCTGGTACAGCGCGATCAGGGCACGTTCATGGGTTTCGGCCAAACTCTGGCCTTGGACGGTCAATACCGGGATGTTCATCGGTGCGGCGCGAAGCGGGGTTGCGGCTGGGGTGGGCGGCCCGATCGTCCGGGCGCGGGCCCGCACCAGTCGACCGAAAAACCGGCGGGGTTCAGCCGCGCAGGCGCCCGGCCGCCTTCTCCTCGAGGAACGAGCGATAGGTCCGTTCGACGCCCTCGCGCAACCCGATCCGCGCCTTCCAGCCGAGCGCGGCCAGACGCGAGACATCCATGAGCTTGCGGGGCGTGCCGTCCGGCTTGCTCGCGTCCCAGGTGATGCGCCCCGCGAAACCGACCGCCGCGGCGACAGTCTCGGTGAGCTCCTTGATCGTCACGTCCGTGCCCGAACCGATGTTGATCAGGTCCGGCGGGCTGTCGTGCCCGAGGAGGAAGAAGCAGGCATCCGCCAGATCGTCGACATGGAGGAACTCGCGCTTCGGGGTGCCGGTGCCCCAGGCGACGACCTCCGCGAGCCCCCGCTCCTTCGCCTCGTGGAAACGGCGGATGAGCGCCGGCAGCACATGGGAATTCTGCGGGTGGTAGTTGTCGTTCGGACCGTAGAGATTCGTGGGCATGCCCGAGTGGAAGAGCACGCCGTACTGTTTTCTATAGTACTGGCAAAGCTTGAGCCCGGCGATCTTCGCCACCGCGTAGGCCTCGTTGGTCGGCTCGAGCGCGCTGGTGAGCAGGCACTCCTCCGTCATCGGCTGGGGCGCGAGCTTCGGATAGATGCAGGAACTGCCGAGGAAGAGCAGCCGGGCCGTGCCGTGGCGCCGGGCCGCCTCGATGAGGTTGGCCGCGATGATGAGGTTGTCGTAGATGAATTCGCCCGGGTACGTATTATTGGCGTGGATGCCACCGACCTTCGCCGCGCCCACGAGCACGACCTCCGGCTTCTCCCGCGCGAAGAAGGCGTCGACGGCCGCCTGGTTGGCGAGGTCGAGTTCGCTCCGGCGCCGCAGCAGCAGCCGCTCGCAGCCCGCCGCCTGCAGCCGGCGCACCAACGCGGAACCGACCATTCCCTGGTGTCCGCTCACGAAAATACGCTTCTCCCTGAGGTCGTTCATGCAGGCCGCAGGCAAAGGGTTTCCCCCACTCCCCGCAAGAGCACTTCGGCGGTCCTCGTGAGTGCCGCGTGAAAAAGCCGAAACTTCTTCGGCGCGCGCGCGACAAAACCGGCATCCCTGCTATGGTGAAGGCACCGTCGAAGGGCGATGGAGCGACCGGGAGAAAGGCCAGAACGGCCTCCCCAACTTTTTCGCCGTTTTTCGGTTTTTGTCCGCAACTTATCAACGTTTGTGACGATCTATACCACGCCATGACGGGAACTCTCCACATCCTCTGGGACGACCTTCCCGACGACCTTGCCGAGGAACTCCTTGCACGCGCGGCCGCCGGAGAGGCTGTCTTCTGTGAACACCTTGCGCAGCTGATGGCTGCCTGAGGCGAACCACGACACCGCATCGCGGCGCTTCCGACACGCGCAGCAAGGCGGGCAACACAACGCTGAACGGTCTGCGGACCGCCTCGGCCGCGACGCCCCGCCAAACAGCTCGAGTCAGAACCGCCGGCAGTGTCCCTTCACTGAAGTCGCCCCGCTCCCGCAACCACACGCCCAAGGCCTCGCCGCCCCACGCGCCGGTCGCCGGAACGACCACGACTCCAGTTCGGTTCGCTTCTCATCCAAGCAAAGGGCCCGCACCTTGATCGGTGCGGGCCCTTTTTGCGTCCGGCAGTCTGGTCCGGCGCAGCGCGCGGAAGTCAATCGCCGCTCATCTCCTCGACCGAGGACACCTTGCCCTCCTTGAAGGTCACCCGGTAACGCTCGACCACCTCGCGGTCGTTGTAGTCGGCGAAATACGCATACATGCCCGGATGCCGACGATGGTAGAAACCGCGGTAGTAGACCATCGTGCCGCCGTGCGAAGTATAACTGGTGTAGACCCAAGCCTCGTTCGTCCCGGTCGCATCGGTGCGCGTGTAGACACGGTCCGGATCACCCACGGCCAGTTTCACCATCTCGGGCGTGAAGCCCACGGCAACTTTGCCCTGCTTGATCAGCTCCTGATCCCCGGGGGCTAGATTGTTGAAGAGTTCCGGGTTCTGGCGGATCCGGGTTTGCGGCGTGCTGCAGCCGGCGAGAACCGCCAGGCCCAGCAGGCATCCAAGAAGGAGCAGGTAACGTTTCATGGTGGGTATGCAGGTCGGACAAGGGGATGATTCAGCTCGCTGGGACCTTTTCAACTCGCTTCCGGTTCCCTCGTCCTTCTCATCCGGCCGCTATGAAGATCCTGCTCTGGGACATCGATGGCACCATCCTCCGCTCCGGCCACGCCGGCCACCGGGCCATGAACGCCGCCGCCCACGCCGTCTTCGGCCTGCAGGAGGCCTTCACCCATTTCGACTTCGGCGGGCGTACTGACCCGTGGGTGCTCAACCTGCTTTGCCAGCAACACCGCCTCGACGCCCCACCCGCTCGCATCGAGCAGTTCTACGCCGTCTACGTCGATAGCCTCCGTCGCGAACTCCACAACCCCAGTGCCTTCGTCTGTGCCGGCATCCGCGAAACCCTCGCCCACTTCCAGCGCACGCCCGACACCGCGCTGGGCCTCCTCACCGGCAACATCCTCGCCGGAGCTCGCGCCAAACTCGAACACTTCGGACTCTGGGAGCATTTCCCGTTCGGCGCTTTCGCCGACGACTCCGGTGAGCGCAACCGCCTCGGACCAATCGCCCTCGAACGCGCACGCCGCCATCTCGGCCGCGCCGAGCTCCAACCCACCGACCTAGTGGTCATCGGCGACACCCCGCACGACATCGCATGCGCCCGTGCCGTCGGGGCACAGGCCGTGGCCACGGCCACCGGCGGGTCCACCTACGAGGAACTCGCCGCGCACAACCCCGACCTGCTCGTGCGCGACTTCGCCGATCCTGCACCGTTCCAAGCGTTCATCCGCGGACTCCGGTAGCAACAAGCGCCGAGGGATCGCCGCGTCTGCGGGTTTCCCTCGAGCCGCTCCGCCGGCTCCGCCACCCACTTACCCCTCTCGGCGCTCGATCGCGGCCACTTTGCCCGCCTGAAAGATCACACGCAGACGGTCTTCACGCTCCCCGCCAGTCGAAGTCCCGACCGCCACGCCGCCGCCGGAGTGATGCCCACCACCACCGACCCCAACCCCAATGCTGAACACCGGCGACTTGTCCGCGTAGACCCAGACCTCGGTCTCGCCCTCGGCGGACTGCCGACGCCGGATCTGGTTCGGCTTGCCCAGCGCCATCGTCACCATCTCCGGGGTGAATCCGACATCGACCTCCCCCGCCCGGATCTTCGCCTGCACCGCCGGCGCATAGCTGGCGAAGGCCGCGGAGTTCTTCTCGATACGCGAGTCGGGGGTCGAGCAGCCGGCGAAAGCCAGCGCGCACGCGAGGACAGCGAGAGCAGGTAGTCTGGACATGGGAAGCGGGGTTAGGGGCGTTCGGGACATTGCGCCAACTCCGACAGACAAGCAGCGCTATTGTTCGCCTGCAACCCGGCATTGCCATCGTTCACCCGCCCGCCCAACGTCCGCCCTTTCCCATCATGCCCAAGCTCTCCGTCGCCATCGGCTCAGACCACGCCGGCTTCCGCTACAAGGAAGAGATCAAGAAGATGCTCCTCGCCCAGGGGTACACGGTCCGCGATTTCGGCACCTATTCCGCCGAGTCCTGCGACTATCCCACCTTCATCCGCCCCACGGCCGAGGCGGTCGCACGCGGCGAGTTCGACCGCGGCATCGTCCTCGGCGGTTCGGGCAACGGCGAGGCTATCGTGGCCAACAAGGTCAAGGGCATCCGCTGCGGTCTGTGCTGGAGCGTCGAGACCGCCGTGGCCAACCGCGACCACAACGACGGCAACGTCCTCGCCCTCGGCGAGCGCATGGTGTCCCTCGAACTCGCGCTGCAGATCGTCCAGCTCTGGCTCGAGACCCCGTTCAGCAACGACCCGCGCCACGTCCGCCGGATCCAGGCGATCGAGGGCTGAGCCGCGGCTGTCACCCGTGGAGGAGCCGATCGCGGCTCCTCCCCTCCTCCTCAACCAGACCCGCCCCGCGGAGACGGGTGCCAGCGGCATCCCCCCCGCCCACGGTCGGTCACGTCGCACTCGGCCCCCTCACGGCAACCACGGATACTTCCGGGCATCGGGTTTGCGCTTCTCGCGCTGGGCGCGATGGAACTCCTTCGCCTCGTCGGTCATGTAGTAGAGCATCGTGGCATTGCCGGCCAGTTCTTGGATGCCCTGCTGGCCGTCGACATCGCAGTTGAACGCCGCCTTCAGGCAGCGGATGGCGATCGGGCTCTTGTCGAGGATCTCCTCGGCCCACTTCACGCCCTCGGCCTCGAGCTGCGCCACCGGGACGATCGCGTTGACCAGCCCCATCTCGAGCGCCTGCTGCGCGTTGTACTGACGACACAGGTACCAGATCTCGCGCGCCTTCTTCTGGCCCACGATCCGGGCGAGGTAGCTCGAGCCGAACCCGCCGTCGAAGCTGCCCATCGCCGGGCCGACCTGGCCGAAGATGCCGTTGTCGGCCGCGATGGTGAGGTCGCACACGAGGTGCAGCACATGCCCGCCGCCGATCGCATAACCGGCGACCAGCGCGATCACGACCTTCGGCATCGAGCGGATGAGTTTCTGGAGGTCGAGCACGTTGAGGCGCGGCACGCCATCCTCGCCCACATAGCCGGCGTGGCCGCGCACGCTCTGGTCGCCGCCGGCGCAGAAGGCGTACTTGCCGTCGCTGTGCGGCCCGGCGCCCGTGAGCAGGACGACACCGATCTTCAGATCCTCGCGGGCGTCGAGAAACGCGTCGTAGAGTTCAAAGACGGTCTTCGGGCGGAAGGCGTTCCGCTTGGCGGGGCGGTTGATCGTGATCTTCGCGATCCCACCGCTCTTCTGATAGGTAATGTCCTCGTAGGTTTTGCAGGTCTGCCACTGGGTCGACATGGCTGGCGACGCTACGGCGCAACTCCCGTTTGCCAAGCCTAGGTGCGCCACGGCCGGCGCCGTTGGGAAACCGCTTGGTTTGCGGAGCTGGCGCCCTGGTTTCCGCGACCGCTTGCGTCAGCCCACCACCCGTCCTTCCGTCGCGCCGGCACGGCTCGGCCTCCTCTTCGGCGCGCTCGGAGTCGTCTTCGTCGATATCGGTACCGGTCCTCTCCACACGTTCCGCGAATGCCTCGCCGCCCTCCCGGCGGACGAACGCGACGCCGGGATCCTCGGTGTGCTCTCGCTGGTCCTCTGGGCGCTGTCGCTGGTGGTCACCGAGAAGTACGTCCGGTGCATCACCCGCGCCGACAATGGCGGCGCGGGCCGCATCTTCGCGCTGCTCGCCCTGAGCCGACGACTCCCGACAAGCGAGGCGTCGCGAGGAACGAGCACCGGACTGCGACGGCGAGAGCGGGGCGGGGCAACTACGCCGCACACCGCCCGGTACGGCCGGCACGGGTCCCGCGCACAGATTCCGCCGTCGCCACCCGCAGGTCCCCGACCTGCGAAAACATCTTGGCCTCTTGCGCCGCGACCCCACACTGGCCGCCCTTCGGATGAGCAAACCCGCCGATCCAGGCACCTCGGACACCCGCACGGCCATCACCCTCGGCGCCCTCGGCGTCGTCTTCGGCGACATCGGCACCAGCCCGCTCTACACCCTGCGCGAGTGCCTCCAGCATCTGCCGGCCGGCGACCGCGCCGCCGGTGTGCTCGGCGTGCTCTCCCTGGTGTTCTGGGCCCTGACCATCGTCGTCAGCGTCAAATACCTTTCCTTCATCACCCGCGCCGACAATCACGGCGAGGGCGGCATCTTCGCCCTGCTCGCCTTGGTGCGCCGCGACAACTCCCCCGCGCGCAAAATGACGCTCGGGATCTTCGTCATCCTCGCCGGTGCCGCCCTGCTCTACGGCGAAGGCATGATCACGCCGGCCATCTCCGTGCTCTCGGCCGTGGAGGGGTTTCGCACCGTCGCGCCCGGAGTCGCCGATCTCATCCCGCTGGTCGCCTGCGCGATTCTCGCCGGGTTGTTCTGGGTGCAGCACAAGGGCACCCGGGCGATCGGCAACTTCTTCGGTCCGGTGATCCTGGTGTGGTTCGTCGTCATCGGCCTGCTCGGCGCCTGGCGGGTGTTCGAGAACCTCGAGGTCGTCCACGCCCTCAACCCGGTCCACGCTTGGCGCCTGCTCGCGCAGCAACCACTGCACGGCATCGCCCTTCTGCTCGGTTCGGTCGTGCTCGCCATCACCGGCGTCGAGGCGCTCTATGCCGACATGGGCCATTTCGGCCGACGCGCGATCGCCCGCGCCTGGTACTGGGTCGTGCTGCCCGGCCTCGTGCTGAACTACTTCGGACAAGGCGCCCATGCCCTCGCCCACCCCGAGGACCTCGGCAATCCGTTCTTCGCGCTCGCCCCGGCCGGACTGGCCCGTCTCGGCCTCGTCCTGCTCTCCATCGCCGCGACGATCATCGCCAGCCAGGCGCTCATCTCCGGCACCTTCTCCCTCACCCGCCAGGCGATCCAGCTCGGATTCTTCCCCCGGTTGGCCGTGCTGCACACCAGCGCCGAGATCGAGGGCCAGATCTTCCTGCCGCTGGTCAACCGCATGCTCGCCGTCGGGGCGATCGCGATCGTGCTCGGCTTCGGTTCCTCGGAGCGACTCGCCGGCGCCTACGGACTCGCGGTCACCGGCGCGATGGCGATGACGACCATCGCCTTCTACTTCGTCGCCCGTCGCCGCTGGCACTGGTCGCCCTGGCTCGCCGGCGCGCTTTGCGCGGCTTTCCTCGCCGTCGATGTGTCGCTGTTCATGGCCAACATCCCGAAGATCCCCCACGGCGGCTGGCTGCCGCTGGCCACCGGGCTTGGCATCCTCGCGCTGATGTTCGTCTGGAAACGAGGGAGGGAGATCATCGTCGAACGCGTCTACAACCGCGGGCTCGAGTCCATCGACGTATCCACCGTGCTGGCGGACGATACGATCCACCGCGTGGGCGGCACCGCCGTCTTTATGGCGTCGACCCCGCGGGGCACGCCGCTCGCCTTGCTGCACCACCTCAAATCCAACCGCTGCGTGCAGAAGACGGTCGTGCTGTTGAGCATCGCGGCCGAGCCCGAGCCGCACGTTCCCGATCTGGAGCGGCTCACCATCACCGAGCTCGGCCACGGCGCGTGGCGGGCCATCGGCCGTTACGGCTACATGGAGTCGCCCGATGTCACCGCCTTGGTCGAGCGCCTGCGCGCCGCCGGGGTACGAATCGACCCCATGAGCACCACCTACTACTTCAACCGCGAGATGGTGATCACCGGCGGCGACACCCCGCTGTGGGAATGGCAGAAATCCCTCTACGCCTTTCTCAGCCGCAACGCCCGGCCCGCCAAGGACTACTTCCGCATCCCGCCCAACCAGATCATCGAGATCGGCCTGCCGCTCCAGCTTTGAGGCCCCGCCCGGCCTCTGCACCCCGCACCTGATTACGCCCAGCGCACCGCCGGCCGGCTCAATCCGCCCCGGTGCGCTCCAGTGCCCGCAACCCCTCGCGGGCCCGCACGTGAGCGGGGTCGATGCCGAGTGCGGCCTCAAACGCCGCCTTCGCCTCGAGCGTTTGTCCGGCCTTCGCCAGCGCCCCGCCGAGCTGCGTGTGCAGCCACGGATTCTGCGGCTGGGCAACGAGTGCCGCACGATAGCACTGCGCCGCCTCCGCCCACTTCTCCTGCCGCTCCCGAATCTGGGCGCGCACCAGTCCCCCGTTGAACACGTCGAGTTTCTCGACCCGCAGCGCATACTCCTCCGCCCGTTCGTAGCTGCCGCCGGCGATCGCAGGCGAGTAGAGGTAGTAGTTCGCCAAGCCCACCAGCCCGGGCACGTGGTTCGGATCGAGCTCCACGGAACGCTTGAACGCGCGCAGCATCCGTGGCGCCACAAAGCCCTGCTGGAGAAACGCCAGCTCGCCGATCCGGGCCCCAAGTGCGCGGCCGAGCAACGACTGCAACCCGGCGTTGTCCGGCGCCGCCTCCGCGGCACGCTCGGCCAGCAGCACCGCCTCCTTGTTCCGTTTCTGGTCCAGCCGTCGCAACACCAGCTGCGCGCAGACTTCAACATCGGTCGGGGTCGCCGCCGCGGCCGTCTCGAGCACCGCCTCGGCGTGCTCCCACTTGCCCGCACGGGCTTCGGCCAGCGCCGTCGCCCGGTCGAGCGGCGCGGCCTCCTGGGCCGACAAAGCAGCTGTGGAGCAGAGAACGAGGGCGCCGAGCGCCCGGATCAGGATCTGTGTTTTCATGGGTCTAATGATTACCGAAATTCGTCGCGCCCGGGCGCCCTCAGCTGTGCCGCAACGCCGTCGCGGGAGGGGTGAGCGCCGCCCGCCAGCTCGGCCAGGCCGCCGCCAGCAGTGCGGCCGCGGCGAGCGCCGCGCCCACCGCAAGCAGCAGCAGCGGATCGTGCGTCCCCACGCCCGGGATGCGGTTGCGCAACACGCCGCCCAGTGCCCACGCCCCCGCCCCGCCCAGCACCAGGCCCGCCGCCACCAGCCGTCCGACCTCCCCGACCATCTGCGCGACCACGCGCACCGGGCTCGCACCGAGCGCCAGCCGCAGCCCGAACTCCCGCGTCCGCTGCGCCACCGCGAACACCAGGTTCGCATACACGCCGAAGATCGTGAGCACGAACGCCAGCGCGCCGAGCACCGCGAACAGCCGCGTCGCCATCCGCGCCGAGAGCGCCGTGCCCGCGATCGCCTCCTCCAGCGGACGAAACTCCGCCGGCAGCCCCGCGTCGGCCTTCGCCAGCGCGGCGCGCAGCGCCGCCAACGGGGCCGGCTGGCCCTCGCGCACCCGCACCAGCAGCGTGGTGAAGAACCACGGGGCCTGCCGCTGCGGCACGTAGTACTGCGGCGGAGGCGCATCACCGAGGTTCTCCTGCCGCACATCGCGCACGATGCCGACGACCTCGTGCTCGCTCTGCGAGAGCCACGGCACGAGCCGCAACCGCACCCCGAGCGCGTGGCCGCCGGGCGCAAGCCGCCGGGCGAGCGCCTCGTTCACCACCACCACCGGCTGGCCGCGCTCGTCATCGCCGGCAGTGAACAACCGTCCCACCACCAGCCGCAGTCCGATCGTATCGAAGAATTCATCCGTCACCGGATTATGGACGGCCTCGTTGCCCGCGCTGCTCTCGGCCGGAGCGCCGACCACGGAGTACGGAAAACGCAGGGTGACGCCGGCGAGCGGTGCGCTGGCATCGCCAGCCGCCGCCTCGACGCCCGGCACCGAGCGCACAGCCTCGACGAGCCGCTCGAAGTAGCGGGCCTGGTCGAGACCCGTCTCGAATTGCGCCGGCGGCGGCGCCGCACGAAGCATGAGCACGTTCTGCGGCCGAAAACCCGGATCGACCGCCTGCAACCGGCTCAGGCTGCGGCCGAGCAGCGCCGCACCGGCGAGCACGACAAACGTCAGTGCCACCTGCGCCGCCACCAACCCGCGCTGCAGCCGGCGCAACCCCACACTCGCCCCCGTGCGCGCGCCGTTCTCCTTCATCACGGCGCCGATCTCCGCCCGCGCCGCCTGCCACGCCGGCAACGCCCCCGCGAGCAGCCCGGCGACCAGCGAGACCGCCACCGCCACGAGCAGCACCCCGCCGTCGACGCTCACCTCATGCGCCCGCGGCACGAGAAACGACGGCAACCGGTTCACGACCAGCTTGACCACCGCCACCGCACCGGCGACGCCGAGCGAGCCACCCGCCAGACCAAGCGCGGCGTTCTCGAGCAGCACCTGCACGAGCAGGCGCCCCGCGCTCGCCCCGAGCGCCTGTCGCACCGCCATCTCGCCGATCCGGCGCAGGCCGCGGGCGAGCAGCAGATTCGCCAGGTTGCTGCACGCCACGAGCAGCAGCAGCACCGTGGCCGCCAACAGCAGGAGCAGACCATTGCGCAACCCGGCCACACGCAACTCGTGCAGCGGGCTCGCACGCAGCGTCCAGTTGCGGTTCGTATCCGGGAATTGGCGTGCGAGGTCGGCCGCGATCGCCTCCGCCTCGGCCCGCGCCTGCACCGCCGCTACGCCGGTTCTGAGCCGCCCGATCGCCACCCAGTAGCGCGAATCGCGCGCGAAATACTCCGGCGACTCGGACGGGAACGGCAGCCACACATCGACAAACGCCGGCTCGCGCACCGCCTCCGGCATCACCCCGACGATCGTGCAGAGTTTGTCGTTGAGCGTAATCGTGCGCCCCACCACCGCCGGGTCGCCGTCGAACCGGCGCATCCACGCCGCATGGCTGAGCACCGCGCTGCGCGCCGCGCTCATCGAGAAATCCGCCGGCGCGAACGGCCGCCCCAGCCGCGGCGCGACGCCGAGCGTGGTGAAGAAGTCCTCCGTCACCAGCGCCGCAGTGAGCTGGACCGGTTGTTCGCCGGGCCGTTTCCACGTCGCAAAGTCGGGCCGGTACGCCCCGAGCGCGGCGAGCGCACGCACGCGCCCGTGCAAATCGCGGAAGTCGGCCGCCGACATCCCCGGCTGCACGATCGATTTCGCCAGGTTCACCGCCTGGAAGCCGACCAGTTCCGTCGGACGCGCAAACGGCAACGGGCGCAGGAGGATGCCGCTGACGACCGAGTAGACCAAGGTCACCGCCCCAACACCCGCGGCGAGCAGCCCGATTGCGAGCAACGCGAAGCCCGGGGTGCGCCGCAGGTGGCGCAGCGCGGTACGCAACTCGGAGAAGAGATCGGCGGTGTTCATGCCGCGATCCTCGCAGGTTTTCGGCCGCCGCGCCTGTGGCAGAGGTCATGGCCGGAAGTCATGCCAGGGATGCCGTGGCGGGGTGCTTCTGCCCCCGCCCTACGATGCCGCGCCCCCCGGAACCACCGTGCCTAATCTGGCGCTACATCGCCGTGGTGACCGCTCCGATCCGTCGGCCCGGGCTGAAGCACCGGGCCACGTGGGCGGGCCGGCACCAAGATCCAGCGGCCTCGGCCTGCGGCGCCACCGCGCCTCAGATCAGACCCAACTCCCGCGCCCGCAGCGCCGCCTGGGTGCGGTCGAGCGCGCCGAGTTTGCCGAGCACGTTCGTCATATGGTTCTTCACCGTGCCCTCGGCGATGCCGAGCCGCGAGGCGATCTCCTTGTTCGAAAGCCCGTCGCACAGGCACTGGAGCACGCCGAGTTCGCGCCCCGAGAGCGGCTCAGGCAGCGGCTGCACCGCGCGCCGCTCCGTCCGCACAGCCATCCGGTTGAACTCCGCCAGCAGCTTCGCCGTCACCGAAGGCTGGAGCACGCTTTCGCCCGCCGCCACGGCACGGATCGCCTCGAGCAGCTTCTCCGAGGGCGACGCCTTCAGGAGATAACCCGCGGCGCCCGCGCGGACGGCCGCGAAAACCTCCTCATCCTCCTCGAACGTCGTCAGGACGAGGATGCGAACCGCCGGCTGCGCCGCGAGGATCCGCCGGGTGGCCTCCACTCCGTCCATCATCGGCATCCGCAGATCCATGAGCACCACCTCGGGCCGCAGCCGCGCACACAGCTCGACCGCCGCCGCACCGTCCCCGGCCTCGCCGACGATCTCCAGCTCCGGATTGAGGCCGAGCAAGGTCGCCAGCCCCTCGCGAAAAAGCGCCTGGTCGTCGACCAGCAGCACACGGACGCGTTTCATGCGGCCACCTCCGCGCGCAGCCGGAAGCCGCCTGCGGGAGCCCGCCCGGCACTGAGCGCCCCGCCCACTGCCGCCAGCCGCTCACGCAGCCCGGCCAGCCCGAATCCACTCTCCGGCGACACCGCACCACCCGCCCCGTTGTCGGTCACCTCCACGGCGACGCCCTCGGGTCCCCGATAGTCGAGCACGACCGCCGCACGCGCAGGCCCCGCGTGTTTGCGCACGTTGGTCAGCCCCTCCTGCACGGCACGGAACAGCGCCTGCTCCGCCGCCTCGCCGAGCCGGCGGACCTCGCCCACGCAAACGAAGGAGGCCGCCAGCCCGCTCTCCCGGACCAACCCCTCCAACGCCACCGGCAACGGCGGCCGGTTGCTTGGTTCGCGCAAGGCGCCGACCGAGCGACGCACGTCGTCCAGCGCATGGCGCGCCGCCTGTTCGGCCTTCGCCACCACCTCGGCGGCGCGTTCGGGCTGCGCCGGCAGCAGCGCCCGCGCCGCCTGCAATTGCACCGCGACAACCGTGAGGTAGTGGCCGAGCCCGTCGTGGATGTCGCGGGCGATGCGGTTGCGCTCGGTGGCCGCGGCCAGTGCAGCGGTGCTCTCGGCGGCGCTCCGCAGCTCCGCGTTCGCCGCCTCGAGTTCGCGCGTCAGTTGCTCGGCCCGCTCACGCGAGGCATCGGCCCAAACGGCCAGCTCCGTGCACGCGAGCGTGAACACCATCCCCACCGACAACGCGATCGTCGACGTCGAGATGGCGCGCCACTCGACGTCCTTGGAAACCAAGAAACCCGCCTGCGCGGCGAGGCAGGCAACCGCCACCAAGATCGCCCACCGCAACCGCACGGTGCCCGCCGCCAAACTCACGACCGGCATCGCCAGGATCCAGACGGTGTGCGACGGAACCGCGACAAAATGGAACAGGGTGAAGAGCCCGAGCATGCCGCCAAAGAACGGCCACGCCCAGGCGCTTGGCAGCACAGCCTTCGCCCAGCCCACCCCGTGCATCATCACCACCCCGTAGACCCCGAAGAGGCCGTACAACACCAGGCTGGAGGGTGCCAGCGGCCGGAATGCCGCATCCAGCAGCACCGGGATGAGCACGGAGGCGATCACCGCCAACAATGCGCCACGGAAGAGATGCCGAACCTTGCCCTGCGGTGGAGAGTTGAACACGCCCGCCAGCGTGCAGAATTCCAGGGCCCCAGGCAACCAGCCGAAAGTCACGGTCGCGCCCCGACCGGCCCGGCGAAAAAAAGGCCGAGGGCTGAAGCCCTCGGCCGGAGATTACCGGGGATGTTCGCGTACGAACTAGAAACCGCGCAGCGTCTCGGGCGAGACGACCTTGTCGATGTCGAGCAGCGTCTTGATTGCTCCCTTCACCTTGGCCATGCCCATGAGGTAGGCGGTGTCGACCTTGACGCCAAATTCCGGGGTCTCCTCGATCTCGGCCTCGTTGAGGTTGATGACCTCCTCGACCGAGTCGACGATCATGCCCAAGGTGATGTCCTGCCCGCCGGCGGTCACCCGCACGACGACAATACAGGTACGTTCGGTGGCCTCGGCCGCCTCAAGTCCGAACTTCAGGCGCAGGTCAATGACCGGGAGAACCTTGCCGCGCAGGTTGATGACCCCCTTCACGTAGGCGGGCATCTGCGGCACGGGCGTGATCTTCAGGAAGCGGATGATCTCCCGCACCTTCAGCACATCGACCCCATACGACTCGTTGCTGAGGGAGAAAGTAAGGTACTTGCCGGTGCGGTTCCTGGCGCGGGCAGTGGCGGTGGTGACGGTTTCGGCGTCCATGATGGTAGAGTTGGCGATGCGCGCGGCGGGCGCGTTGCCTAATAACGGCCCACCCCGCCCGGACTTTAGGGCGAAACGGGCAGCACGCCCCCATCCATCCGCCACTGCGTTCTCCCGCGTCCGTACCCGCGAGCCCGGCGACGCCGCAATGCCCCGGATTGGCAACGCATCGCCACGACAAGTGCTGGAGTCACCGCCTGAGGAGAGGCCCCCGGCGCGCCAAGCGCCCCTCGGGTGCGCCGGAGTCCACTTCCGCCGCCGAAAAACGAAACGCGACGGGGCGTGCCGTCGCGTCAAGTGGTGCCGAGGAGGGGAGTCGAACCCCTACGCCCTTGCGGGCGCTAGACCCTGAATCTAGTGCGTCTGCCAATTCCGCCACCTCGGCGTCAGGGAGACGCGGACGCTGGACAGCCCCCGCGCCACCGGCAAGCGCTTTTTCCGGACATTTTCGGCCGCGCGGGCCGGGCGCCTCCGCGACGGTCGCCGGAAAGGCTCAAACCGTCTTCTTCAGCGAAGGCTTGGCGTGGATCCAGTAGCGCGAGACGACGAGGAAGTTGTGGCGCAGATCGTAGCCGAACTCCGTGTCATTTATCTGGAGATTGAGTTTCTCGTCCGTGCCGCCCTTCTGGCGCAGGAGCGTGCGCATCGCATCGTAGTCGCGGGTGACGAGCGCCTTGGCGGCGTTGAACGCCTCCTCGATGCTGAAGTTCTCGCCCCAGCAGTGCGAGCGCTGGGCGGCGGTGCCCTCGTCGCGCGAGGTGAGCGTGAACTGGAACAACGAATAGGTTTCGGGGGTGAGCTCGGGTAGTACGTTCATGGGGCCAGCACGTCGTTTCGCCGCCAATGCGAGGCCAATGTTTCCCCGAAGTCGAGGGAAA
>JAEWNN010000049.1 GCA_023457035.1 Verrucomicrobiota bacterium | reverse complement strand
CGAGCGCGGTGGTGGGCTCGTCGGCGATGAGCAGCTCGGGGCGGGCGATGAGGGCCATCGCGATCATCACGCGTTGGCGCATGCCGCCGGAGAACTCGTGCGGGTAGTGGTGGAGGCGCGCGGCGGCGTCGTTGATGCCGACGGCCTCGAGCATCGCCAGGCCGCGGGCGAGCGCGTCGCGGCGGGAGAGTTTCTCGTGGATGAGGAGCGGCTCGATGAGCTGGTCGGAGATCCGCAGGTACGGATTGAGCGACGTCATCGGGTCCTGGAAGATCATGCCGATGCGGCGGCCGCGGATGGCGCGCAGCGCGCGCGCGGGGCAGGAGAGCAGGTCGGTGCCGGCGAAGAGCGCGCGGCCGCCGAGCTGCGCGGGCGGCTGCGGCACGAGGCGCAGGAGTGACTGGCAGGTGACGGACTTGCCCGAGCCGGACTCGCCGACGAGCCCGAGCGTCTCGCCCTTCTCGAGGGAGAAGCTCACGCCGTCGACTGCGCGCACCACGCCGTTGCGGGTGTGGAAATGCGTGCGCAGGTCGGTGACTTCGAGCAACGGCATCGGTGCCGACGATGCGATGACGCCGGCCGGCGCGGGGCAAAGGGAAAACGGCGTGCAGCGCAGAGGACGACGGAGGACGGATGACGGAGAACGGACGACAGAAGGAAACGAAGGAAAGGAAGACGGACGGCAGGAGCAGAGGGCGGAGGACAGACGACGGAGGGCGGAGCAGTTGGGCACCGATGAACACCGATCGACACCGATGTCCGGAATCCGGATCGGTGAAGATCAGTGTGGATCTGTGGCTATGCTTTCCTCCGAGAAATGGTTGGCCCTCGGCGCGGCGGGGGTGTTCCGTGGCGGCACCGTTTCACGCATGGAGAACAACATCCGCGACCTGCGCACCACCGAGGTGATCGCTGCCAGCATGAAGGTCCGCTACAGCGGCGTGACCTCGACCGTGGCCGCGTTGCTGCCCGTCCATGCGAAACGGCTGCCGATCGCGGCGCTCGGGCCGAAGCTGCCGGCGCACTGGCCGAAGGTCACGTGGCGCGCGTTGCTCACCAAGGGCTGGAGCCGCCCGCCGGGCCGGCCGGGGCGGATCTGGCACGCGCGGCGCAACAACGAGATGCTTGCCGGCTGGCTGCTCAAGGCCGTGCTGCGCCAGCCGCTCAAGCTGCTCTTCACCTCCGCGGCGCAGCGTCGCCATTCGGCGTGGACGCGCTTTCTCCTCCGCCGGATGGACGCCGTGATCGCGGTCTCGCCGGAGTCGGGCTCGTACCTCGAGGTGCCGCACGTGGTGAACATGCACGGCATCAACACCGAGACCTACCGCCCCGCCGCCGACCGCGCGGCCGAGTGGGCGGCGACCGGGCTGCCGGGCAAGTACGGCGTGGGCGTCTTCGGCCGCGTGCGCGCGCAGAAGGGCGTGGACCGGTTCGTCGACGCGATGATCGAGCTGCTGCCGCAGTATCCGGACTTCACGGCCGTGGTGGTGGGGCAGATCACGCTCGACCAGCGCGAGTTCGCCGCGCAGCAGCAGGCGAAAGTCGCCGCGGCGGGGCTGGAGAAACGCATCGTGTTTCTCGGCGAGCGGCCGGCCGAGGAGGTGCCGCTGTGGCTGCGGCGGATGACGATTGTGGTCGGCCCGCAGCGTTGGGAAGGCTTCGGGCTCGTGCCCGCCGAGGCGATGGCCAGCGGTGCGCCGGTGGTGGCGACGCGCGTGGGCGCGGCGATGCACCTCATCCGCGAGGGCGAAACGGGTTTCCTGTGCGATGTCGACGACATGGCGGCGCTCCAGCGCCGCGTTGGCGAGCTGATGGCCGATCCGGAGCGGGCCGCCGCGATGGGCCGCGCCGGGCGCGAACACGTGATCGCGAACTTCTCCATCGAGCGCGAAGCCGCCGGCATCGAGGCGGTGTACGCGCGGCTGTTCGCGGAGTGGAAACGCAAGGAGGGCGGGCGAAGCGGCGCCAAGTCATGACGAAGCTGCGCGTGCTCTACTTCGGCAGCGGCGGCGGCAAGGGCGTGACCCACATGATGGTCAACCTCGCCGTCGGGCACGCGCGCAGCGGGCGGGTGGAGCCGTATCTGGTTTTTCGCCGCAAGCGCGGCCAGCCGCTGGCGGAGCAGTTTCGCCGGCAGCTCGCGGAGGCCGGCGTGGCGTTCTGCGAGGTCGCGCCGCGCCCGAAATCCCGCCTGCTGGCGGAGCTGGAGCAGGTGATGCGCGAGTTTCGCCCGGAGGTGTTTGTTGGCCAAGGCTACCCGGAGCACATATGGGGGCGGTTCGCGGCCCAGCGCGCGGGCGTGCCGGTGTTGTTGCAGGTCGAGCAGAACCACGAGCACTACAAGTGGCTGCACCTGCGGCGGACGAGGCGGTTGGCGGCGCAGACCGGCGCGATCGTTGCGGTTTCCCATGCGGTGGCGGACAACCTGCGGCGGCTCGGGCTGCCGGCGGAGAAGCTCCGCGTGATCTACAACACGGTCCGGCTGGACCGTTTCTGCGCGGCGGCGCGGCCGTGGGCGGAGCGTGAACCGGTGGTGATGTCGACGGCGCGGTTCGGGCGCCAGAAGGACCATGCGACGTTGCTGCGCGCCATCGCCCTCCTGCGCGACCGCGGTCGGCCGGTGCGCTTGCGCATGGCCGGCGGCGGCAAACGCCTGCAACGCTGGCACGCGCGCTGGTTGATTTGGCGGCTGCGGCTGGGCGGACTTGTCGAACTGCTCGGCATGCGCAGCGATGTGCCGGAGCTGGTCGGCCGCAGTCGGGTGTTCGTGCTCTCCACGCATTTCGAGGGGCTGCCGCTGGGCCTGATCGAGGCGATGGCCTCGGGCTGCGCGGCGATCGGCACGCGCGCGCCGGGCGTCGAGGAACTGATCGACCACGGGCGCACCGGATTTCTGGCGACGCACCGGGATCCGGCAGCGTTGGCCGACTGCATCGAGGCCGCGCTGGGCGAGGCGGGTGAACGCTGCGCCGCCGCGGCCGCCCGGGAGGGGCCGGCGATCTACGGGCTCGAGAAGATCACCGCCGAGTACGAGGAGCTCTTCGCGGAGTTGGTGCGGGCGACACAGCCCTGCTGACCGCGGGGCCGGACGGATGTGGAGAATCTGGACTCATGAACTCAGGGCCGGAGCGGCTGTAGCCCGTAGCCGGGCGACGCAGTCGTTCAGCCGGATGTGGAATGTGGAAAGCGGGAAAGCAGGAACGGAAGGCGAGGGTAGGGCGAACCGCCTGCTCTGCTGAACAGAAGCGG
The DNA here is from genome assembly GCA_023457035.1 of Verrucomicrobiota bacterium. GTDB lineage: Bacteria > Verrucomicrobiota > Verrucomicrobiia > Opitutales > Opitutaceae > CAJCBL01. Next base: position 303 of record JAEWNN010000049.1, on the reverse strand, counting down.
CCCCGGTGAGACGCTGGCCGGCTGTAGCCGGGGCGATGACCCCGGCGGATCGGAGGTTTCCCGCAGAGGCGCGGAGACGCAGAGGGCGGAGGTGGGGCCGCGGATGCACGCGGATCGACGCTGATCAGGAGCGGTCGCGCCCCGCGCTTGACCATGGTGCCGCGGCGCGTAACCTTGGCGCATGATTCTGTCCTTCCGCTGCGCCGAGACCGAGGCGCTGTACCGCGAAGGCCGGAGTCGAAAGGTTCCTTCCACCATCCAGCACGTCTCCCGCCGCAAGTTGCGCCAGCTCGACATGGCGGG
>JAEWNN010000048.1 GCA_023457035.1 Verrucomicrobiota bacterium | reverse complement strand
GTGGGTTTACCAACTGACGGGTCGTTCCAGAACGGGGTGGCAACGGATGTCGACTTCAGGCCCGTGGCTCCCCAGTTCGCCGTCCAGCCGCTCCATTGGCGATTGGCGTCCACAAAAGCAGCCGGCGCCCCCGTGGCTGGATGGGGAACCCCGATGTAGTTGGCATCGCTCGCGACGTTGAACTCGGGCGCGAACCAATTCGTGTAGTCGGTCAGCAGGTCTCCGGTCGCCGTGTTCAGGGAGCCGTAGGCGGAAGCTGCCGCCAGAACCAGACCAGTAAGCAACAGTCTTTTCATGTTTATTCTTGTTTATGGTTGATGATCGGAGGCACCAACGCCTCCACCGGTTGTCTCGCCAGCACGGTAGCACAGGCCCACCCCCTCCAAAATCGGTCCCAGCCTGTTTGAGGGCTGCAACTCAACCCGCCCCCCGGCATCGGGGTTTCCCCGAACCACCTCGGGCGCCGGCGCGTTCCGGCCCGATCGAGCCCTGCGGGAAGACGCCGGCGCTCGGGCCGCGAAGCTCGGCCGAACCTCGACCGCGCAACCGCCGCGGCCGGAGCCACTGCCCCGCCCGGGGGCACGCAGGGCGCACGAACTTCCGCTTGGCCCTGGGTCTGGAGAGCGTGTCCGATTGTATGTGACACGGCGACGCGCCGGCCGCCGCGGCCCCCGCGGCGGCGGCCTCGGACCGCCAGGTTTCCGACCACCCGATCCGCAACCGCGCATCACCTCCACACCGGCCACCGTCCGCCCGGCACACCCTCGGGGCCCCTCGCCCCCCTTCGCCGTATCCGGAAAATCGTCCGAAAAAGAAAGCATGACGCCCACCCCCGCCGCTGCTACGCCTCCGCCCATGGCGCGAGTCCCGGTCTCCCTCCTGATCCCGATCAAGAACGAAGCCGCCAACCTGCCGCGCTGCCTCGCCTCCGTCGCCTGGGCCGACGAGATCTTCGTCGTCGACTCGCGGAGCACCGACGACAGCGCGGCGATCGCCGCGGCCCACGGCGCCCAGGTGGTGCAGTTCGCCTTCAACGGCATCTGGCCGAAGAAGAAGAACTGGGCGCTGGAGAACCTCCCCTTCCGCCACGAGTGGGTCTTCATCCTCGACGCCGACGAGGTACTCCCGCCCGCCGCCGAGGCCGAGGTCCGCGCCATCGTCGCCGCCCCGACCAACCCGGTCTCCGGATACTGGATCAACCGCCGCTTCATGTTCATGGGGCGCTGGCTCCGCCACGCCTACTATCCCAACTGGAACCTGCGGCTCTTCCGCCACCGTCTCGGCCGCTACGAGCGGCTCGTGCACGGCGCCACCGCCAGCGGCGACAACGAGGTGCATGAGCACATCGTCGTCCGGGGCGCCACCGCGCGCCTGCGCGCCGAGATGGACCACTACGCCTTCCCCTCCGTCGACATCTTCGTCGAGAAGCACAACCGCTACTCCAACTGGGAGGCCCGCCTCGCCCTCGAGGACGCGCTCGGGCACGGCAGCGCCGGCGCCGCGCTCCAGTCCGACGCCGTATCCTGGCGTCGGCGACTGAAGGCCTGGTCGCGCCGCCTGCCGTTCCGGCCGACGCTGCGCTTCCTCTACGTGTACCTCTTCCAGCTCGGCTTTCTCGACGGCCGCCCCGGCTACTATTTCGCGCGCCTGCACGGGTTCTACGAGTTCCTCTCCGTGGCCAAGGCCCACGAACTGCGCCGCGCCGCGCGCGCGGCGCCGCGCGAGTAGGAGGCCCCAGTTCGCTCCCGCGCCCCCGGCCCCAGGCGGAGCGCAGCTCGCCGAGCCGGCCCGGCCTGGCCCGCCGCGCCATCGCCGAAGTAGCCGGACCCGGAGGCCCGAATCAGTTCTACCCCGATAGAAGCCGGCCACCTACTCGGCTATCCTCGGGCCCATGAGACTGCACTTTCCCACAGCGGTGCTATGCGCCCTCGTCGCGTTCCCCGCCCTCTCCCGGGGCCAACTCTGGATCGAACAACTCACCGACACCAACCTCACGTTCGCCTTCCGCGGCATCACCACGCCGCTGGCGGTCTACGCGAACGAGAATCAGGGAGCCGGCGCCCGCCTCAGCCTGAACTTCGACGCCTCGGCCAAGACCCTCCGCATCGACGTCACCAACCTCTCCGGCGGCACCCGGGTCGTCGGCGTGGGCGCCAAGCAGGAGAGCGTCGTCTTCGGGGCCGGCACGCTCATGGGCTTCGGCTTCGAGACCGCCCCGGACAATCTCTGGGCAACCGCGTTCTCCTCGTGGTCCAACTCCGCCTTCAATGTCCCCGGGGTCTTCGGGAACGACTACACCAATTTCCTTGGTCTGCAGGACTACAACCTCTCCGGCGGCACCGGTTCGCCGTTCGTGATGGATGTCGGCACGGCCACCTCGACCAACGTCCAAGGCGGCAACCCGACCAGCGGACTCGCGGCCGGTCACGGCGCCAGCTTCCGCTTCCGATTCAGCGGGCCCGTCTTCGACGCCGCCACGTTCAACCCGCTCGATTTCTTCTTCAACGACCTCGACGACGACATCTACGACATGGCGTTCCGCTTCCAGCAGACCAGCGGTCTGCCCCAAGCGGGCTCGTCCACGTCGCAGTTCAAGACCAAGGGCTGCTTCCACACCTACGACCGCTGCGGTTGCGACAATGCCGACGGCAGCGACAAAGTCGCGGTCTCCTTCTACCTGCAGGAAGACTATCAGGTCCCGGAGCCGTCCACCTACGGGCTGATCGGTGCCGGCGCGCTGCTCGCCGGGGTGCTCTGGCATCGCCGTCGCCGGCGCGCCTGAGCCTCACGGCATCGGTTCCCGCCGGGCTCCAAGTCCCACCGCGCGTCCCTCGCCGGTGGGATTTCGCTTTTCCCCCGCCGCGCCCCACCTACGCTGCCCGGCTCCACCCATGCTCACGCCCACCGACATCCAGCTCATCGGCAACGAAATCGCCATTCGTTGGAGCGACGGCGTCGAGAGCTATTTCGCCGGCGAGTTCCTCCGCGCCGCCTCGCCCAGCGCCGAGAACATGGGCGAGCGCGATGTGCTCGGCCGGCAGGTCGGCGGCGACCCGCGCACCGCGTTCCCCGGGGTGACCGTCCTGGGCTGGAAACGCATCGGCAACTACGCCCTCAACTTCGAGTTCAGCGACGGCCACCGCACCGGCCTGTACTCCTACGACTACCTGCGGCGCCTGCACGACAACCCGTCGCTGCCGCCCAAGTCCGTCGGTTGACACGCCCACCCCGCCTTGAACCCCGGCCCCCGCGTACCGTCCCCCTTCCACCAAGCCCTTTTCCAATGAGCACGTTCGTTCCGTTCCCCGCCCGCACCAACACCGCCGAGATCGAGCTAGGCCGCACCCTGCAGCCCAAGTTCGACGCCGATGGTCTCATCCCCTGCATCGCCCAGGACATCCACTCCGGCGAGGTCGTGATGTTCGCGTTCATGAACGCCGAGTCGCTCGCACACACGCTCAAGACCGGCAAGGCCACCTACTGGAGCCGCTCCCGCAAGAAGCTCTGGCTGAAGGGCGAGGAGTCCGGCAACGTGCAGCTCGTCAAGGAGCTGCGCACCGACTGCGACCAGGACGTGCTCCTGATCAAGGTCGAGCAGGCCGGCGTGGGCGCCGCCTGCCACAACGGCTACGAGTCCTGCTTCTACCGCAAGCTCGCCGACAAGGAGACCTTCGCGCTCGAGTTCCTCGGCCAGCCGAAGTTCGACCCGAAAGCCGTCTACAAGAAGTAACCACCCCGCGCCGCCGCGGCGGCCGCCTCCCCTTCCCGGGCCGGTCTCTCCGACCGGCCCTTTTTCGTGCCCCGGTGTGCCCTCCTCCTCCCGTAGCGATGCGCGTGGGCGCATCGACTCCGCGCGCTCCGCGCCTCCGCGTGAGCCCCCTCCGAAATCGGAACCACTCCAGTCTCGCACATCAACCGCCGGCCCCCGCCGGGAACCAGACCAGTCCGTCCTCACGCGGAGACGCGGAGGACGCGGAAATGAACCGCCTGAGTCATGCAGCCCCCACCGCAAAACGCGATTTGCCCCGGACGGAAAGAACCGGGGCTGTCTCCTGGAGGCGTCGTAGGGTGCGAGCTCGCTCGCACCGCTCGGCAAGAGCGACCGCCACCGGGCGGAGCAAGCTCAGCCCCTACAACCGGAAGCCGGGGCCCGGCCGAGTGAAATCCGCGCCAATCGCCCGCAATGCGGGCACTGCCGCAATCACAAGCCCGCCGACGCCGAGCATCGGCACGGCGGGCTCCGCCCACGCAACGGGGCCCCTACTTCGCGCCGGGGGTGAGCCCGCGCTCACTCTTCTCGGCGAACTCGATGAAGGCCGCCACCTCGCTCGCGCCGGCGATGTCGGTCGCGAGGATCTTCTCCAACGCCTGGGAGCGGTTCAGTCCCTCGCGGAAAAAGATGCGGTGGATCGTCTTCACGTGGTCCATTTGCTCGGGCGTGAACCCCGCGCGTTCGAGACCCACCTTGTTGAAGGCGCGCACCACCGCCGGATTGCCCTCGATGATCATGAACGGCGGCACGTCCTGCGAGACGCGGCTCATGCCGCCGATCATCGCGCGGTCGCCGATCCGGCAGAACTGGTGCACCGCGGAGAGCCCGCCCATCACCACATGGCTGCCCATCGTGACATGGCCGGCGAGCGTGGCGCTGTTGCTCATCACCACGTCGTCGCCCACCTGGCAGTCGTGCGCGATGTGCGTGTAGGCGAGGAAGGTATTGTCGGAGCCGATCGTCGTGAAATCGCCGTCGTAGGTGGCGGCGTGCACGGTGCAGAACTCGCGGAAGACGTTGCGGTCGCCGATGCGCGTGCCGGGGCGGCCGCCCTTGTATTTGAGATCCTGCGTCTTCAGGCCCACGCAGGCGAAGGGGAAGACCTCGTTGCCGCAGCCGAGCACGGTGTGGCCCTCGACGGTGGCGTGGTGGTGCAGCACGGTGCCGTCGCCAAGCGTGACGCCGGCGCCGACGAAGGCATACGGGCCGACGACGACATCGGCGCCGATCTTCGCGGCGGGATCGACGATGGCGGTGGGATGGATCTGCGTGGGCATCGGATTCTGTGGGGAGAAAACGAAACGCGGGCGGCACGCCGCCCGCGCGATCACGAGATCAGTCGATCTCGCTGTTGTCGACGAGCGCGAACATGAGCTCGGCGGAGGAGACCGTCTGGCCGTCGACCGTGCAGGTCGCCTCGGCGGTGCAGATCTTGTTGCCGCGGTTCTTGGTCAGCTTCACCGCGATGCGCAGCTGGTCGCCGGGGCGCACCGCCTTGCGGAACTTCACCTTGTCGGCGCTCATGAAGAGCGCGGTCTTGCCCTCGGCGGAGACCCGCCGCAGCAGCAGCAGGCCCGCGGCCTGCGCCATCGCCTCGATCTGCAGCACGCCGGGCATCACCGGATTGCCCGGGTAGTGTCCCTGGAAATAGGGCTCGTTGACCGACACGTTCTTGAGGGCGACGAGCTCGTCGCCCTCGCCCAGCTCGAGCACGCGGTCGAGCATCACGAACGGGTACCGGTGCGGCACCATGTCGAGGATACGGCGGATGTCGAGGGCGGTCTCCGTCTCGAGGATGACCTTGTTGCTCGGCTTCTCGGCCTTCGGCCTGCCCTTCTTCTGCTCCTGCAGCCGGTCGAAGAGGACCTTGGTGAGCTCGGAGTTGATGGCGTGGCCGGGGCGGATGGCGATGAGGTGGGCCTTGAGCGGTCGGCCGAGCAGCATCACGTCGCCGATGATGTCCAGAATCTTGTGGCGGACGAACTCGTCCTTGAAGCGCAGGGGCTCCTTCGAGATGACCTTGTCGCCGCGGATGACGACGGCGCAGTCGAGGCTGCCGCCGCGGATCTTGCCCATCTTGAGCAGCTCCTCGATGTCCTCGTAGATCGTGAACGTGCGCGCGGCGGCGACCTGCGCGATGAAGATCTCGGGATCGATCGTGAGCGAGAGGTGCTGGGTGTGGATGCCGCGATCATCGGCCGAGGTGCACGTGATCTTCAACTGGTCGCAGGGCAGCGCGATGATCGACGAGCTGCCGCGGGAGACCGACACCGGCTGGTCGAGCACGAAGTACTCGCGCTCGGCGTCCTGTTCCACCGGTTCGCCCTCGAGGATCATGTTCACGAACGGCCGCGCCGAGCCGTCCAGAATCGGCGGCTCCTGGCCGTCCATCTCGATGACGACGTTGTCGATGCCGCAGCCATGCAGGGCGCTGAGCACATGTTCGACGGTGTGCACCTTGGCGTGGCCGTTGGCGATGGTCGTGCTGCGGACCAAGTCCACGATGGCATCGACCGCGGGCCGGATCTCCGGCTGGCCGTGGAGGTCGACGCGCTTGAAGACGATGCCGTGGTTGGCGGGCGCGGGCTTGAGGGTGAGGCGGACCATGTCGCCGGTATGGAGGCCGGCGCCCTTGGTGGAGACCTCGCGCAGCAGGGTGCGTTGTTTCATCAAGAAAGCGTTCAAGTGTCCGGCCCCCCGACGGACTGGCAAGAGTTTTGACGGGGCCCCGGAGCGCACCGCGCGCCCCGCCGACCAAGCGGCGCAGCCGCCAGACTGGCGGGTTGACAGCAGCTCACGCCCCACCTTACTCGAAACCCTTTTTCCAACTCCGACCCGTTTCCGTCATGCAAGCCAACGACCTCCGCAAGGGCCAAGTCATCAAGTTCAACGGCGAAAGCTGCCTCGTCATGGAGGTCATGCACCGTACCCCCGGCAACCTGCGCGCCTTCGTCCAGGCCAAGCTCCGCAACCTGCGCACCGGCCGCTCCGGCGACCAGCGGTTCAACTCGACCGAGCCCGTCGAGGTCCTCACCACCGATCGCCAGACCCTTGAGCTCAGCTACGTCGAGCGCGATACCTGGTTCTTCATGAACCCGACCTCCTTCGAGCAGTTCGAGCTCAACGAGGCGCTCATCGGCGACGCCAAGAACTACATCGTCCCGAACGGCACCGTCGAAGTGCTCTTCGTCGACGACGTCCCGGTCACCGTTTCCCTCCCGAGTTCCGTGACGCTGAAGATCGTCGAGTCGGCCGACGGCGTGAAGGGCGACACCGCCAGCAACGTCCAGAAGCCCGCCAAGCTCGAGACCGGTCTCGTCGTGCAGGTCCCGCTGTTCATCAAGGAAGGCGAGACGATCAAGGTGAGCACCGACAACGGCACCTACATGGGCCGCGCCTGAGCCGGACACCGCATCCGTTTTTCCCTCTCAAGCCGATCCACACATGGATCGGCCTTTTTGTCGGCCCCCGCGCCTTCGCGCCGCCGCCCCATCAGCTCAGGCGTGGTCGTGCAGCCCGCGTAGGGGGCAACCTTGGTTGCCCCGCCGGGCACGGCGGGGGTCAGCGGGCTGAGCAAGCTCAGCCCCTACAACCGGAGGACGGGTGGGCCAACCGCGCCAACCGCAGCGTATGGCTCAGGCGAACAAGTGCGCCGCTTCGAGCAACCCCTTGGGATGCCCGATGTCGAGCCGCCGCCCCGGCCACCTGACGCCGAGAAACCCGCGCTGGGCGCGCAGGCTCTCCATCGCATCGGTGACTTGCACCTCGCCGCCGTAGCCCGGCTGGGTCTGGTCAAGCAGGGTGAAGATCTCCGGCGTCAGCAGATAGCGCGCGGCGAAAGCATGAAACGGCAGCGGCCCCCCGCCCTCGTCGAGCAACCGCGGCGCCTCCTCGGGCCGGGGCTTCTCCACCAACCGGTCGAGGGCGAACAGATCAGGGGCAAGTTGGCGGCCACCGGCCACGCCATACCGCACGACCTTCTCAGCCGGGCACTCCTCCAGCGCCACGCTCGGAAGTCGCCGCGCTTCCCACGCGGCCACCATCGCCGGCAGCGGGGACCCGCCGTGCATCACGGTATCGCCGAGCAACACCGCGAACACCGGATCGGCGCCCACGAACTCCCGGGCGTGTCTCACCGCATCGCCCAGGCCGCGCATCGCCGCCTGGTAGGTGTAGTGGATACGACCGAACCGCGACAACTCCTGCACCGCGGCCAGCTCGCGCAGCTTGCCCGTCTGCTCGAGGTGGCGCTCCAGCTCGGGGTTGGGCATGAAATAGGCGGGGATCGCCTCCTTGCCGCGGCCCAGGATGATGAGGATTTCGTCGCAGCCCGCCGCGACCGCCTCCGCCACGACATAGTGGATCACCGGCCGGTCGCCGAGCGGCAGCATCTCCTTCGGGATCGCCTTCGCGAGCGGGAGAAAACGGGTTCCGAAACCGGCGGCGGGAATGACGGCTTTCATGGTCGGGCGGCAGCGTTACTTCACCAGGCCGTTGCCGTTCTCCGGCGGTAGCATCGGTGCGAAGTCGGGTTTGATCACGCGGATCCCCTTGCTGGCGAACGCGCTCTCGAGCTTCGCGAACATCGCCTCGTCCGCGTAGAAACCTGCGATCGCCCCGCCGCTGCCGGCGAAATTGGCGCTCGCGCCCTGTCGCCGCGCGGTCGCGATCATGTCGAGGTTGCCCTCGCCCACGTTGTAGAGACTCGCGCGCTTGTCGAAGTTGGCATTCACCAGCCGGTCCAGCTCGGGCCGGTCGCCGCGCAGCAGTGCCTCCCGGAATTGTTTGGTGAGGCCGGCCCAGTACTTGACCGCCTCCACGATGTCCGCGTCGCCACGGTTCCAGCGCGCCCGCAGATCACTGTGGTAGACCTCCGTGCCCTCCGACAGGTCGTCACGATAGGCCACGTAAACCGGGGGCAGCAGCGCGGGATCCAGCAGCTCGTAGGTGCCGTATCCACGGGCCTGCATCACCTCGCGGTCGAAGTCCATGTACACCAGCCCCTGGTAGGCCTGCGCCACCCGGTCCTGCAGCCCGGCGGGGATGCCCAGCTCGCGGTTCTCGACGGACAACACGAGGTTGGCCAGCGTGTGGCGCGAGATCGTGACGTTGTAGAACCCCATCAGCGCCCGCATACACGCGGTGATGATCGCGCTGGAACCGGCCAGGCCCACGCGGTTGGGCACATCCGAGCGGTAGCGCAGCGTGAAGTTGCGATTGTCGAGCTTGATGCCGCGCGTGCAGCAATAGTCGTAGAAGGCCTTGATCGACGCCTTCAGCAGCCGGAAGCCGCCGTAGTAGCCGTTCTGCAACACGTCGCGGTGCAGCCCGGCCACGCTGTCGAACACCGAGTGGTCCCGTCGGCTCGGCAGCAACTCGAGCTCGGGCGACTCCCACAGCTCGATGTGCGCCGAGAAGTTGCGGAAGGTGAAGGACACGGTCCGGCCGAAATACCCGTCGGAGGGGTTCCCGATCAGGGCCGCGCGGGGATAGGCCAACGTGCGAATGATCATGATGAAGCGACCGCGACGCTGGGCGGAATCCAACGGTCACGCACGCCAAAACCTCGCCGCGGCAGCCCCTCGTCCCCCGCCGGCCGCGCCGGCCCGGATCGGCGCCGGCCGGCCCACGGCCCCGGCAGGTCAGCCCTGGCCGATGCCGGAGGCCTTGAACCCGAGTGCGCGAAGCTTCTTCAGATCGAGGATATTGCGGCCGTCGAAGACCGAGGCCGGCTTCATCATCGTCGCGTGGACACGCTCGAAGTCGATCTCCCGGAACTCGTCCCACTCGGTGAGCACGACCACCGCATGCGCCCCCGCGGCGGCGGCATACGGGTCGGCACAGACGGTGACCGCCGGGTTCGGCCGCCCGTCGGCCAGTGTCGCCGGGACTCCGAGATCGCGCAGGATCTCCGCCGCCGGCACCTTCGGGTCGTAGATCGCCAACTGCGCCTGCTCCGAGAGCAGGTCCTTGCAGACGGTGATCGCGGCGGACTCGCGCGTGTCATTGGTGTCCTTCTTGAAGGCGAAGCCGAGGATCGCGATCCGCTTGTCGGCGACGGTGTTGAAGAGGTCCCGCACGATGCGCTTGGTGAAGCGGTGCTTCTGCCAGTCGTTCATCTTGACCACGCTCTCCCAATACGCGGCCACCTCGGGCAGCCCGAAGTGCTCGCAAAGGTAGACGAGGTTGAGGATGTCCTTCTGGAAACAGGAGCCGCCGAATCCGACCGAGGCGCGGAGGAACTTCGGGCCGATGCGCGAGTCCTTGCCGATCGCGTTGGCGACCTCGTCCACGTTGGCCCCGGTGGCCTCGCAGAGGGCGGAGATCGAGTTGATCGACGAGATGCGCTGCGCGAGGAAGGCGTTGGCGACGAGCTTCGAGAGTTCGGAGGACCAGAGGTTGGTCTTGAGGATGCGCTCCCGCGGCACCCAGCGGCCATAGACGCCAGCCAGCGTCTCCAGCGCCGCCTCGCCCTCGGGCGTGCGCTCGCCGCCGATCAGCACGCGATCCGGCGCCTCGAGGTCGGCGACGGCCGTACCCTCGGCGAGAAACTCCGGATTCGAGAGCACCTGGAACCTCAGGCCGCGGGCGTTGGCCGCGAGGATCGTCGAGATCGACTCCGCGGTCTTCACCGGGATCGTCGATTTCTCGACGATGATCTTCGGGCCGTCGGCATGCTCGGCGATCGTGCGCGCCACCCCCTCGATGTACTTCAGGTCCGCCGCGCGCCCGGCGCCATGCCCGTAGGTCTTGGTGGGGGTGTTGACGCTGACGAAGATGATGTCCGCGCCCTTGATGCCGCCGGCCACATCGGTCGAGAAGAACAGATTGCGGCCGCGCGCCTCGCGCACGACGGCATCGAGCCCCGGCTCGAAGATCGGCAACTGGTCGGACTCCCAGGCGGCGATGCGCGCCGCGTTCATGTCGACCACCGTCACGCGAATGTCCGGACACTTGCGGGCGATCATGGCCATCGTGGGACCGCCGACATAGCCGGCACCGATGCAGCAGATATTCATGGATAGGACTCGGTTTGGGTTTGCGCCCGCGGTTCTGCCGGGAAATCCGCCAGCTGTCGACGCCGCGTTGTGCGGGGAAACCCTGATTGATCGCGCCCCACCGCCCGCTCAGCGCGCCGGGGGCGCCAGGTGCGCTCGGAACCCGCTCTGGCCCAGCCGGTGGCTCACCGGCCGGCGCTGCTCCTGCGTGAGCGCGGGCAACTCCGGCAGGTTCATCCGCGGCAGCCGTACCAACAATTCCTGGGCCCGCGTCCGCAGCGCGTCCCAACGGGCCGCAAGCACGGCCTCCGGCGTCGGGCCGGCGGCTTCGCGTCCCCCTCCCCGGCCTCCGAGACCCATCCTTCGCGTCTCCGGTCTCCGCTTTCCGCTTTCCGGTAACGCCAACGGTTCCGCCGCGGCGAGCTGTTTGAGCAGGCTGCGCCACTCGATGAGCAACCGGTCGAGGTCGCCGCGCCCGGCCTGCTCGGCCTCGGCCATCGCCTCGCGCGCCGTCGCCCCCTGCTCGATCAGCCCGCGCACGATCTCGGCCGCGCCGCTGCCGTAGTTGGGCGGCACACCGCGCACGAGAAAGCCCTCCGCCTCGCTGCGCCGGTAGGTGCGCTCGCACACCGACGCCAGCCGCCCCAGCCAGCGCGGATTCGTGCCGGAAAACCGGTCGGTGGCGAAGAGGTTCGCCAAGTCGAAGATCAAATCGTCGAGCGGGTAGCGTCGGTCCTCCAGCGCCGCCGCCACCGCCAAGCCCTCCGGACCGGCGAACGCCCCCACGATCTCACCACGCGCCGTAAGCCGCAGCTCGCGGTCGAGCATGCCGAGTCGTTGCCATTGCCAGAACAACGTCGGCGCCGGCGCCAACGCAAGGCAGGCCGCGCGCCAGCGGCAACGCGGGCACAGCTCCGAGGGGTTGCGCTCGCGCCGCACCAGCCGCGCCCGCCCGGTGTCCGTGCGCTGCCCACACGGGAAGGTTTCGCCGGGAAACGCGGCGGTCTCCTCGGCGCCGAATACGACCGGCTCCTCGGTGAAGAACCGCCCCGCCGCACCGGCCGCGATCTCCACCGCCGGGCGCCCGGCACGGAACTCCCGCAACAACACCGCCCACGGCAGCGGCGCGGCGCGCTTGAGCTTCTCGGCATGGGCACGGCTCATGCGCGGTGAGTTCTTGCTCGTGAGCACGTAGCCGGTGTCGTCGAGCCCGCGCCGGCCGGCCCGGCCGATCATCTGCAGCAGCTCGCTCGGCTCGATCTCGTGCTCGAGGTTGTCGTGCCGGTAGTGCGTGGCCGTGACCATCACCGAGCGCAGCGAGAAATTGATGCCCGCACTCAGGCCGAGCGTCGCGACAACCGCGCGCAGCTGGCCCGCCTTCGCGAGCGGCTCGATCACCCCGGCGCGCTGCGCATAGGTGAGGCCGCTGTGGTGGAACGCCACGCGCACCCGCACCAGCTTCGTCAGCATCGGCCCGAGCGCCTGCTCCTGCTCGGGCGTGAGTGTCAGCGGGTCCGGCGGCGGCAGCTCACGGGCGAACTGCCGCGCCAGCCGCTCCGCCTCCTGCCGTTGCGGCGCAAAGACGAGCACGGGGCCCAGCCCCTCGCGCAACGCGCCGGCGAGCCGTCGCGTCCAGAATCCTTGGATCTCCGCCGGCAGCCCGCGCGTGAGGTCGTCGACCTCGATTTCTTCCAGCGGCACCGGCCGCTCGCGATGGCGGATCAGCTCGACAGTCCGCCCAAGGCGACGCAGCCACGTGGCAACGTCGTTCGGGTTCGCCACCGAGCCGCTCAGGAGCAGCAGTTGCACCTGCCGCGGCAGCGCGGCGAGCACGCCCTCGTAGTGGTTGCCGCGGTGGGGATCGCTCAGCCACTGGTACTCGTCGACGGCGAGGAAGCCCCAGCGCCCGCCCGCGCGCAGCTGCGTCTGCACGGCCTCGAGCGTGGCCACGACCACCGGTGATTCCGGCGCGATCGTCAGGTCGCCGGTCACGATGCCGACCTTCCAGCCGCGCGCCTTCCACTCCGCGTACTTGTCGTTGGCCAGCGCGCGCGTCGGCACCGTGTAGATCGCCGGCTTCGCGAAGCTCGTCGCCTCGGCGAACTTCTCGAAGACGAACGTCTTCCCGGCGCCCGTCGGCGCATCCAGGATCACATCGCGGCCGGCCTTGAGCGCCGTGATGCCCTGCGCCTGCCAGCCGTCCGGCAGCACGAGGCGTTGCAGGCTTTCGAGACCACGGGCGTTCACGCGCCCGAGCAAACGCCCCGCCACCTCGCCGTCAACGCCCCCCGCGCTCGCGCCGCCGGAGTCCGGCCGCCGGGGCGCACAGTCCCGCGACGGCCGTCGCCACTCAGCGCCGATCCCGACCCTCGGACTCGTCGCCGTACAAGTCGGCGAAGTCCTCCGTCCAGTCGGCGTACGCCTCCGCGGGCAGATCCATCACCACTCCGGCCCGCCGCAATGCCGCCTCCAGAGGGCGCACAAACTCCACCTCCATCTCCTCGAGCCGGAAACACACCTCGAGCCCGCTCACGCCACGGGCGAAGGCCACCGAGTCGGCCAGTTCCATCAGGTCCTCGTCGGTGAACCACTCCTCCAACTGCGCCTGCGAACCCTCGAGGGCGCGCAACTCGGCCCAGTTCCGGTCGGCGGTCGCATCCGGCTGGCACAACTGGACCAATCCGGTGAGGCGAGCCCGGCGGACACGCACCGCAAAACACCGCAGCGCGGCGTAGGCGCAGGCCAGGTTGGCCAGGCGCGCGTTCTGCACGAGGCGTTGGTGGATCGTCAGCAACACGGATAGTTTCATGGGCTTGGTCTCCTGATTTTCCGGACATTGCCTGTCGTTTGTTTCCCCCGGATCGGACCGGGCCGTCGCCCCGCGGCGGACGCGCCTCCGGCCGCGACCACCGCGTCGAATCAGTACCTTCCGCAGTCAGCTGAAACAGAACCTCTCAGACTCTTGAGACCGGCCACCCGCACTAGGCAGGCAACCGGACACCTGACAAAGGAACACCGTCTTCAGACCCGGGCCGGCAAGGCCGGCCCAACTGCATATCGGACAACCGGAGCATGCGATGAAGCATCGTTTTTGCGAGCACGCCCGCGACATCCCGAGGAGAATTTCGCCGAGCCGGTGGCGCATCACCGCGCGACACTCCGTTCCGGGCTTGGAAACGGCGCGGCACTCCGCCATTCGTGGCGCTCCGCGGAGCGCCACCCCTCCCCGCATGCCCTTCCCTCGCATTCTTCTCCTCTGCCTCTGGCTGGTTTCGCCCGGCATCGCGGCGTTGCCGGGAGCCCTCCCGGCGGAGCCCCAGCGCCTCGAGGGCGTGATCGCCGGTGCCCATTGGGCCGCCCTCGTGCCGGAGAACTGGAGCGGCCAGCTTCTGCTCGAGGCCCCGGATCTGCCCCACGCGCCCGCCCCGCCCGCCGCCGCACTCGACCCCGCCACGCCCGACCACCAGGCGCTGCTCGCCGCGGGCTGGGCGCTCGCCACCACCAACTACCGGCGCACCGGCCCGATCCTGGTCGATGCCATCGACGACCTCCGCGCCCTGCGCGACCGCCTCGCCGTCGAACTCGGGGCGCCCCGCACCGTGCTCCTCGAGGGCGCCGGCATGGGTGGGCTGATCGCCATCCTGATGGCCGAACGCCACGCCGACGAGTTCCACGGCTTCCTCGCCCGCGACCCGCGACTCGACCTGCGGGACCCGCGCGCCCTGCGCCTGCGCTGCGATCACCAACCGCGCGCCCCGTTGCTGCTCCTGTTCGGCCCCGCCACTGCGGCGGACATGATCGCCTACCAGGCCCGCGCCCGCGCCGCCGCCAACGCCGAGAGCATCGTCCCCGTCCTCTGGTATCAACCACCTCCTGACGCCGTCGAATCTCCAACCGAGCTCTCGACCCTGCCGGCGGCGGTCGAGGCGCTCGCGGCCTGGGCCGCGACCGGCCGATCGCCCGATCCGCAAATCGAACACTTGCCGGCCGCCGAGGAACGGGAGGCCGCGCCGGCGGCGCCGCCGGCGCCCGCCGCGGCCGCCGAGTCCCCGGCGCTCCCCGAGGAACCGCCACCGACCGTTCCGGTCGACGAGGCCCCGGCCGCGCCCTAGGCGGCGGTCAAGCCGGCCGCCCGGTGCGCGGCTGCGTCTCGCCGGCAGCCGCGGCAGATTTGCCGAGTTTGCGCAGCAGATCGGCCAACTGGCGTTGCTCGGCGGGCTCCAGTCCCGCCAGTGCCGCCGCCAGGTTCCGGAAATGGAGGTCCAGCGCGTGCCGCGCCTTCTCGCGGCCGGCCTCCGTGAGTTCCACCCGCACCACGCGTTTGTCCGTCGGCTCCGCGAGGCGCCGCACCAACCCCTGCCGTTGGGCGCGGTCCACCGCGGTGGTGATCGCCCCGCTCGTCAGCAGGAGCTTGCGGCCCAGCGCGTTCACCGGCAACGGTCCTTTTGAATACAACGCCTCCAGCACCGCGAAGTCGCTGTCGGAGGCGAAGCCGAGGCTGCGGATGCTGCGCCGGTCGTGCGCCTCCACGGCATAGAACGCCTTCCACAGGATCAGGTAGAGGTGTTCGGGCGGGATCGGCGGGCGCGACGGCATGCCGGACGGTCCGCCACCATCGTCTTGAGGTCAAGAGACCCGCGGGCGGGGCCGCCCTCCCCGGTCCTGGGCTCCCGTAACCGCGCGGCCGCCCCGGCCGTCAACCGCCCGTCGCCGTCCTCCGGCACTCCCCCTCCCGTCATGAGAACCCTCCACTGTATTCCTATCTCGGTGCTGCTGCTCGCCGCCTCCGGGGCCGCCTCCGGCTCCTTCGCCAACACCACCGACGACACCGCGGCGCCTCCGCAACGCGGCCCCGGGCATCCGGGCCCGCGCCTCGATCCCGAGCGCCGGCTGGCGCGCCTCACCGCGGAGCTCGGACTCACGGCCGAGCAACAGGCCAGAATCCGCCGGATCTTCGCCTCCGAGGCCGAAACGATGAAGCAGTTCGAGGCCACCTCCCCCAACCGCCAGGAGCGCCGCGCCAAGTTCCGGGAGCTGCGCCGGGACCACCGGCAGAAGATCGCGGCCGTCCTCACGCCCGCACAGCGCGCGAAATTCGCCGCCGTGCGCCCCGAAGCGGCGCGACGCCAGCCCGGCGATCCCGCCGGCGCACCGCATCCGTCGCCCGATGCGGCCGAGTGATCACGGCGCGCGCCGCTGACCGGCAGGCGGAACCCCGCCGCTGCGGCGAAGTCCCAACGCCCGGCCCGCCTTCTGCGCGGGTTCGCCCAAACCGGGCGTCGCGCGCATCGCGCGGCGCCCGTTCAATTTGCCCCACCCGGCCCGTCGGTCGCCGCTCAGCGGCGACCGCGCGACAGACGGCTCACCACCTTCGGGGCCAGCTCCGCCTTCTCCCGCTCCTCGAAGAGCGCGGAATAGAGGTAGTTGAAATTCTCGATTTTGCGCCGCGGCACCGGGCGGCCGATCATGCGCTCGATCGAGCGGGCGTTGCGCAGATCCTCCTCGGTCATGAGGGTATAGGCGTCGCCCTCGTTGTTCGCGCGGCCCGTGCGCCCGATGCGGTGCACGTAGTCCTCGGGATTCTCGGGCATGTCGTAGTTGATGACGTGCGTGACACCGCGGATGTCGAGGCCGCGCGCCGCCAGGTCGGTGGCGACGAGCATCTGGTACCGGCCGCTCTTGAAGCCGTCCAGCGCCTCGGTGCGCTCGCGCTGCGAGCGGTCGGCGTGCATCACGCCGGCCTTGTGGCCGAGCGAGTGCAGGCGGTGCGCGATCTTGTCGGCGCCGATCTTGGTGCGGGTGAAGATGAGCACGCTCTTGTATTCGGTGCGCTCCAACAGCGTGGAGAGCAGCTCGAACTTCTGCGCCGCCACCACCGGGTAGAACGCGTGGTCGACCGTCTCCGCGGGCGAGCTGCGGATGCCGATCTCGATCGTCTCCGGATTCGTGAGGACCGACTGCGCCAGCCCCTGGATCTCCGGCGGCAAGGTCGCGCTGAAGAGCAGCGTCTGCCGCTTCGCCGGCACATGGCGGATGATGCGGCGCACGTCGGGCAGGAACCCCATGTCGAGCATGCGGTCGACCTCGTCGAGCACGAGCACCTCGAGCGCGTCGAGCTGCGCGGTGCCGTCGCCGAGCAGGTCGAGCAGGCGGCCGGGCGTGGCGACGATCACGTCGACCCCGCGCTGCAGCTCCTCGCGCTGTTTGCCGTAGCCGACGCCGCCGTACACGACGGCGACGCGCAGCCCGGTGAACTTGCTGTAGTTGCGGAAGGCCTCCTCGACCTGGAGCGCGAGCTCGCGCGTGGGTTCGAGGATGAGGCAGCGGCAGCGGCCGTGGCTTCCGAGCCGGTGCAGCACCGGCAACGCGAACGCCGCGGTCTTGCCCGTGCCCGTCTGCGCCGTGCCGATGAGATCGCGCCCGGTCAGCACCAGCGGGATCGCCCGCTGCTGGATCGGCGTGGGGGTAGAGTACCCCTGTTCGACCACCGCGGCGACGACCTCGGCCCGCAACCCGAGCTTGAAGAAGGTGTGCTCCGGATCGAGGGCCGGGAGCGGCGGCAACTCCGCCAGCGGCGCGGCATGGGTCTCCTCGTAGTCGCGGCGCGGCAACGCATCGCGTTCGCGCGAACGGCCGCCGCCGTGGCCGGAGCGACCGCGCGGGCCGGCACTGGCACGCTGCCCCTCGCCCCGCCCGCCACCTTCGCGCCGGCGCGAGTC
>JAEWNN010000047.1 GCA_023457035.1 Verrucomicrobiota bacterium | reverse complement strand
GCGTTCACCTCGGCGGGCAACAACTTCGAGCTCGCGATCGCCGTGGCCATCGCGGTCTTCGGGATCAACTCCGGCGTGGCCTTCGCCGCGGTCGTCGGCCCGCTGATCGAGGTGCCCGCGCTGATCGGCCTCGTGCACGTGGCGTTCTGGTTCAAGCGGCGCTTCGAACCGGCCGCATGAGCGTACCTTTCCCGGACGACAGAAGATAACGAAGGAAACAAAGACGTACCGGTGAACGGGCCACCTCAACTCGGAGCGGGCGTTGAGCTTCCATCCGAAGCCTGAGAATCGAGCACTCACCCCTTCGTTCTCTTCGTTGCCTTCTGTCGTTCCGACACTCTCGAGATCCGATGCCTCCGTCACTCGATCCCGCCACCTTGTTCACCGCCCATCGCGAGCGCGTGCGACGCGCTCTCGTGCGGCTCGTCGGCGAGACGGAGGCCGACGATATGGTGCAGGAAGTCTTCGTGCGGGTGACGCGCGCGCTGCCGGAGTTCCGCGGCGAGGCCAACGTTGCCACGTGGATCCTGCGGATCGCGCGCGGCGTCGGCCTCGACCACCTGCGCAGCCGGCGGCACGGCGAGGCGAAGCGTACCGTTTCGCTCACGCCCGCCGAGCCGGAGGCCGACAGTGACGCGGACTCGGTCCCCGAGCCGCACGAAGAAGCCGAGGCGCCGCGCCGGCTCGTGCGCACCGAGATGAGCACCTGCGTGCGCGAATACGTGGCGCGACTCGCGCCGGAGCATCGCGCGGTGATCGAGCTCAAGGATCTGGAGGGGCTGACCAGCCAGGAGATCGCCACGCGCCTCGGTGTGAGCGTGGACAACGCGAAGATCCGGCTGCACCGCGCACGCCAGGCGCTGCGGCGGGAGCTGGAGCGCGGCTGCGAGTTTTACCAGAGCGAGACGGGCACGCTCGCCTGCGACCGGAAGAATTCCGAGCCTGTCACCGCAAAGTCCGTATCTCTTGCCCCGCCGATCTCGTCCAAGGAGGTGAGGCCGGCCGCCCGCGCACGACGCGCGAAGGCGACCGGCCGCAACAACACGGAACACGACACCTCCATGAACATGCCCTTCAACTGCGGCTGCGCTGCCCCAGCTCCTGCCACCGCCAACGCCTGTGCCGCTCCCGTGGCCGGCTTCTCGCCCATCGCCGCTGAGTACGTCGCCCTAGGCGCCGCGATCGGCGCCAACTGCGAACCCTGCCTGCGCTACCATGTGGCCGAGGCGCTGAAGGTCGGCATCTCGCACGCCGACATCGCCAAGGCCGTCGCCCTCGCCGCGAAGGTGAAGGAGGCCCCGGCCCGCAGCATCCTGAAGCTCGCCGAGCGCCTCACCCAGCCGGGCGGTGAAAGCGCGGGATCCTCCTGCGCCGCTCCGGCCCCCGGCGCGGCGGCCGGCTGCGGTTGCTCCTGAACCCCGAACGCGACGGGAGCGTACGGCTACAATGGGGACGGTTGCCTCTGGAGCTGTGCCCGCGCTTGACCGAGGTGGACCGCGTTGCCCCCCAACGCGGTCGCGGGCATGAGCCGAGGCGAACGGCGTCTGCAGCCGGAGAAGACGCCTTCAGCGGGCCGCGTCCACGACCCGCTTGAGGGCAAGCGGGTCCACCCGCAAGCGGTAGCGCAGAGGTGCGAGGCTCGATGAGCCGCTCGCCGGGAGGGCTAGAAGGTTGGTCTTGATAAAAGTTGCGAAATACAACAGTTGTCCCGGGCAATGAAACCGCGCTCCTGCTGCACCACCTCCGAGGTCCGCTCCTTCCGCGCCGCGTTGCGGCTGCTCGTCCGCAAGATCAGCCGCAACCTGCGCGACGACACCACCTGCTGCGGCGTGGGCTTCCTGCCCTGCCACATCCTGCTCGAGCTCGAGGGGCGCGACGGCGTCTCGCTCCGCGAGCTGCAGGAGGCCATGGCGACCGACAAGGCCGCGCTCAGCCGCGCCGTCGACGGCCTGGTGGGCGAGAAGCTCGTCACGCGCGAGCAGAACCCGGAGAACCGGCGGGCCGTGTTGATCGCGCTCACCAAGGCCGGCCGCGCGAAGGTCGCCGAGATCAACGACTACTCCGACGAGAAGTACGCCCGGCTCTTCGGGATGATCCCGGAAAAGGAGCAGGCGACCGTCGTGTGCGCGGTCGACTACCTTGCGAAGGCGTTTGAGGAGTTCGAGACCTGCGCCGGGACCTGCGTGCCCAAGAAGAAGGGATGCCGCTCATGAGCTCCTGCGCGTGCAGTGCCGGCGCCGTCGCGGGTGGTTGTTGTGGCCCGCGGAGCGGAAACGTCCGCGGCGAGTGGTCCTTGGCCGATTGGTTGGGAGCGCTCTCGGTGCGGCTCAACGTCGGCCGGATGGACTACCGGGTGGAGGTCGGGCTGTATTCGCTCGGCAACCCTGGCGTCGAGGCCCCGGTCTTCGTAACGGCGAACTACAAGCTCTCGTTCGATCACCTGCGGCGCGCGCTTCGGGGGATGGATGTCTGGCTGCTCGTGCTCGACACCCACGGGGTGAATGTCTGGTGCGCGGCGGGCAAGGGCACGTTCTCGACCGAGGAACTCGTCCGCCGCATCGAGGCGACGGGGCTGGCCGGCGTCGTTTCCCATCGGCGGCTGATCCTGCCGCAACTCGGCGCGGTCGGTGTGGCGGCGCATCGCGTGGCCGAGGCGACGGGGTTCACCGTGATCTATGGACCGGTGCGCGCCGCCGACATACCTGCGTGGTTGAAGGCCGGACGGCGGAAGGACGCGGCGATGCGAACCGTGAGCTTCTCGCTCTGGGACCGGCTGGTCCTCGTCCCGGTCGAAATATCCAACGGCCGCATGCCTCTGCTCGTCATGGCGGCGGTGGCGCTTGGGCTGGGTCTGCTCCGCTCGCGCGGCGTGAACGCGGAGCTTGCGGGAGCGTTCGCCGGCTATCTTGCCCAACTGGCCGGCGCCGCGATCATCGCCTGCCTCCTTGTGCCGGCGCTGCTCCCCTGGCTGCCGACGCGGTCGTTCTCCATCAAGGGTGCGACGGTCGGATTGGCGCTGACGGCGGTGCTGGCCGGCCTCGCCGCTTCGCCCGGCGCCGCCGGATTTTGGTCCGTGTTCCAGGGCGGCTGGGCGATCGCCGGTTCGGCGTTGGCGGGCGGTGCCATCGCGGCGTACGTGGGGCTCAACTTCACCGGCGCCACCGTCTTCACCTCCCAATCCGGCACGGTCCTCGAATCCAGGAGGGCGTTGCCGCTCATCGGCGCGGCGGCAGTCGCGGGGCTGGTCTGCCAGATCGTCGGCGCGTTCTGAGGAAACACCATGAGCCTGTTCTACTACACCTCGGCCATCTCCCTCGAACTCGACGCCTCGCGCTGCACCGGCTGCGGGCGCTGCGTGGATGTATGTCCGCACGACGTCTTCGCGCTCGTGCGCCCGGCCGCGCCGGCGGATGCGCTTGGCGCTCCGCCGCACAGCCGGCGTCGGGCAGAGATCGTCCGCCGCGACCATTGCATGGAATGCGGCGCCTGCGCGCGCAACTGCGCGTCCGGCGCACTGACCGTCACGGCCGGGGTCGGCTGCGCCACGGCGATCATCAACGGCATGCTCCGCGGCACGGCGCCGGACTGCGGTTGCGGCGGTCCCGAGAAGGGAAGTTGCGGCTGTGGCGGCGAATGTTGCTGAGCGCGGGCCCCGGCCATCCGACGAATCTCAAGGAGTCATTATGGAAAACGAACAAACCAATTGGCGCAGCGCCCTCCGGCGCGGCTTGATCGCCGGTCTGGCGTTGAGCGGGGCGAGCAGTCGCCCGCCTGGCCCGGCTGAGCTGGAGATCGTCAATGCGCTGCTGAACCCTCGGCCGTCGCGCCGCGATGTGCGCTGCGGTGGAGCTTCTTCCACCGCGGTGTGCTGTGCTGCGGGTTCTGTTCTTTGCTGTGCGGCTGGTTGATCTTCCCGACTCGATGGCGGGCTGGGCTGAACGGGCTTGTCGCATGGGCACGGGCGAGGGACAACGTAGGCCGACATGGCCGAGCCGCTTGAACCCGAGAGCTGGGAGGAGGCCGCCGAACAGGTCGACGAGTGGTCGGCCGACTCGCTGCGGCTACTGGGCGGTTTCTGGGAGAAGGCCGGGGCGATGGCGTGGCCGCGCGATGCGACGGGCGAGGGCTACTGGGAACTGCTCAAGGCGAGGCGGGTGGAGATCGCGTACTGCACGCTCTTCATCTTCACCTCGAGCTTCGGGCAGACGTTCTTCCTGTCGCTGTTCAGTCCGTACTGGGGCGCGGCGCTCGGGCTCTCCGCGGGCACGCTCGGCCTGGTGTACGGGCTGGCGACGCTGGCGGCCGGGGCATTGCTGCCGCTGTCGGGTCGCTGGCTCGATAGTGCACCTTCGGGCCGGGCGGGGCTGGTGACTTTCGGCGGGCTCACGGCGGCCTGCCTGGTGGCGGCGGCGGTGTCCAACCTGTGGTGGCTGGCGGCGGCGATGTTTCTCCTGCGCTTCTTCGGTCAGGGGATGTGCGTGAACGTGGGGCTGACGCGTGCGGCGCGCTGGTTCGAGCACAACCGCGGCAAGGCCGTGAGCCTGGCGGTGACCGGGTTCCCGCTGGGCGAGGCGATGCTGCCGATCGGTGCGACGCTGCTCCTCCATGCGCTCGGCTGGCGGTGGGCGTGGATCGCGGTGGCAGCGGTGTGCGCGCTGGTGCTGGCGCCGGCGGCCACGGCGTTGCTGGCGCGGCGACGGGCGGTGCATGGCGTCGCGCAGGCGCCGGAAGGCGGGCGCGCGGCGACGGCGGCGGAGTTCTGGGAGGTGGTGCGCGACTGGCGGTTCTGGGCGATGCTGGTCGTCACGGCGCCGGTGCCGTTCGTGGGCACGGGAATCATCTTTTTCCAAGGCATGATCGCCGAGGCGCGCGGCTGGAACGCGGCGGTGATGCCGACGGGCTTCATCGTGTTCGCGGTCGTGCGTGCGCTCTTCTCGATCTCGGCGGGCGCGTGGGCGGATCGCGTTGGCTCGCTGCGGCTGTTGGCCCTGCCGACGACGCTGTTCGGCGCCGGCCTGGGTTGCCTCACGCTGGAGTCGCCGGTGTTCGCCTACGTGTTCTTCGCGCTGCTCGGGGTGGGCTTCGGGGCCTCGAGCGGGGTGATGACGACGGCGTGGACGGAGCTCTTCGGCGTGCAACGTTTCGGGCTGATCCGCGGGTTGAGCGGAGCGGTGGGCGTGGTGTGCACGGCGCTGTCGCCGATGGTGTTCGGCTGGGCACACGATGCCGGGGTGCCGCTCAACGGCGTGTTGTGGGGCAGCGCGGCGTTCATGGCGGTGTGTGCGTGGCCGATGTGCGGCGTGCTCGCGCGGCGGGGCTTGCGGGCGTCGACGGTGTCCGGGCCGGCCGCTAGGTAGGACCGGTCTTTGACCGGCCGCGGGGGCGCGAGTCGCAGCGGACGGGCGGTGCCGAAGGGGGCCGGCCGGAGACCAGACCTACGGGGCGGGCCCAGCTGCGATGCTGCAAAAAAGCCGGCACGCGGAGCGTGCGCTCCGGGTGCCGGCCAAGGATTACCGGGGAGGTTACTTCTTCTTGAGCGGCGTGAGGCGGAGGAGGGCGACGTCGTGCGAGTCGAGGCGCTTGGTGAAGGAGTGGCCGGTGGTGCCGGTGTCCTTCTTGTCCCAGATGTCGCGGATCGCGCACTCGCCGCCGAGGAACCACATGTGGTGGAAGTCGACGGAGAGCTCGGCGGGCTGGTCGCCGGTGTTGAGCAGGGCGAGGGCCCAGGAGCCGTCGGCGAGCTCGCGTACCCAGATTTCGCGGCCGGGCTCGGTGCGGAAGGGCCAGGCGGCCTTGCCGAGGCGGTCCTGGTCGATGGCGAGGGCCTCCTTGTCGGTCAAGACGGCGAGGATCTCGGGTGAGACGTGGCGGATGTCGGCGCCGGCCATGAGCGGGGCGGCGAGCATGCACCACAGGGAGAAGTGGGCGCGGGACTCGGCGAAGGTGAGGCCGGCGCTGCCGACCTCGAGCATGTCGGGGTCGTTCCAGTGCCCGGGGCCGCCGTACTGGCCGAGGCCGTTGTTCTGGCCGTCGTTGGGCTGCACGAGGGTGCGCTGGAGATCGAGGATGACCTTCCAGCCGCGTTCCCAGCGCTGCGTGCAGTCGTAGCAGTCGGTGATGTCGCCGGTGGTGCGCCAGAGGTGGCCGACATCCTTGGCCCATTCCCACGGCTTGCTGCCGCCCCATTCGCAGATGCTGAAGACGACGGGGCGCTTGGCGGCGTAGAGGGCGTCGCGCATGGTGGTGTAGGCCTCCTTCGGGTCGCGGGTGTTGGTCGAGCACCAGTCGTACTTGAGGTAGTCGACCCCCCACGACGCGAAGAGGAGCGCGTCCTGATACTCGTGGCCCTGGCTGCCGGGGAACCCGCCGCAGGTCTTGGCGCCGGCGCAGGAGTAGATGCCGAACTTGAAGCCGCGCGCGTGGAGGTAGTCGCCGAGGGCCTTCATGCCGGAGGGAAACTTCTTCGGATCGGCGACGAGGTTGCCCTGCGCGTCGCGCTCCATGAGTTGCCAGCAGT
Source organism: Verrucomicrobiota bacterium (assembly GCA_023457035.1). Classification (GTDB taxonomy): domain Bacteria; phylum Verrucomicrobiota; class Verrucomicrobiia; order Opitutales; family Opitutaceae; genus CAJCBL01. The sequence goes on along the minus strand of JAEWNN010000047.1, from coordinate 25,219 downwards.
CGTCGATGACGATGTAGTCGTAGCCGGCGTCGCGCATGCCGTTCTTCACCATGGTGTCGGCGGTCTCCATGATGAGCACCTCGTTGATGTTGCTCGCGAAGGTGTTCCAGGTGTTGAAGCCCATCGGCGGGGTGAGGGCGAGGCCCTCGAACTTCTGGGCGAGCGCCGGCAGCGCGGGCAACGCGGCGGCGAGGAGGAGGCTGAGGAGTTTCTTCATGGGAACGTTGGACTCGGAAACCGCGGAATGTGATTCGCGCGGCGCACGTGGGGAAGAGAGTGATGGCGGATTTTCGCACGGGCGCGAGGGCCGAAGATTGATTCCGCCGGTGCAAAATGTGATCCTCAGCCCATGCCCGCGCCTGCCGCCTCCCTCGACCCCTTCGCCGTTGTGCACGCCGCCGCCGAGGAGCGACAGACGAGCGAGGCCTACCGCTGGGACAACGCGACGCGCGGCGACGCCGACCGGCTGGTGATCCAGCGCACGCTCGGCGGAGCGGGTTTCTTCCGCGACGCGAAGGGCGAACGCTCCGTGCCGGCGGGGTACGCGATGCTCTTCACGCACCGCGAGCCCACGGCGTACGGGTATCCGCCCGGTGCGACCGAGCCCTACCGGCACCGCTTCCTGGCGTTCTCGCCGATCGGGGTGCGGCCGCTTTTTGTCCGGCTCCGCGCGGACTTCGGCTCCGTGGTGCGGATGCCGGAGGAGTCGGAGGCGGCGGCGTTGTTCGACGAGGTCTTCGACGGGGTGCGCCGCCGCAACCTCCGGGACCGCTTCCACGAGTCGGAGCTGCTCTATCGGCTGCTCATCGCACTCTACCGCGAGCAGGTGCAGGAGGCCCGGGAGCGCGATCCGGTGGAGTTCGGTCGGCACTATCTGCAGAGCCACTTCCGCTCGGCAATCAACCTGAAGACGGTCGTCGCGAAGTGCGGCATCTCGCGGGAGCACTTCATCCGAGCGTTTCGGCGGCGGTACCGCGAGGCGCCGGGGGCGATGTTGCGACGGTTGCGGCTGGAGCATGCGAATACGATGTTGGCGACGACCGAGCTGGAGCTGGCCGAGGTGGCGCGGGCGTGCGGTTTCGCCAGCGCGAACACCTTCGGCCGCGCCTACCGGGCCCGCTACGGCGCCAGCCCGGGCGGGCTGCGGTCCGGCGGCGAACACCGCCAGTCGTGATGCGACCGTTTACCTTCACGACCGTGAAGGTAAACGGTCGGACGCGCGCGACCTGTCGCTCGGAAACCATGCTCTTCGGGGATGTTTACGCTCACGGTCGTGAAGGTAAACGGTCCGGGATGGATTGGCGGACCGTGGCGGTCGCGGATCGACGTGCGGCGCGCGTTGTGCCTTGGTGGCGGCGACGCTTCCCCGATGATCACACGACACGACTCGGTCCCTTACGCGCCGGCGTTGCCCGGCATCGAACGCCGCACGCTCTGCCACGGCGAGCGCATGCTGATGACGGAGTTCCGGCTGAAGGGCGGGAGCGTGCTGCCGGCGCATGCGCATCCGCACGAGCAGACCGGCTACCTGGTCTCGGGGCGGCTGCGACTGCGCATCGGCACCGAGGAGCGCGAGCTTGCGCCGGGCGACAGCTGGAGCATCCCCGGCGGGGTGGAGCACCAGGCGGCGATCCTCGAGGACGCGGTGGCGCTCGAAGTGTTCTCCCCGGTGCGCGAGGACTACCTGCCGCGGGGCGAATGAGCCGTTGAGGAGACTGATGAAGACCCGGCCCGAAGTTCCGGCGAGCGAGATCGCCCGTGCGTCGGCGGCGGATGCCGCCGCGCTCCACGAGCTGCAACGCCGCGCCTACCGCAGCGAGGCGGAGCTTTACGACGACTGGACCATTCCGCCGTTGGTCGAGCCGCTGGCGGCGACCGAGCGGGCGTTGGTGGAGATGCACGTGCTGAAGGCGACGCAGGGTGGCCGAATCGTCGGCGCGGTGCGCGGCCGGATCGAAGGCGGCACGTGCCATGTCGGCCGGTTGATGGTGCATCCAGACTTCCAGGGCCGCGGGATCGGCTCGCAACTGATGCGGGCGCTGGAGTGTGCGTTGCCGCAGGTGCAGCGCTTCGAGCTGTTCACCGGCGAGCGGAGCGTGCGCAACCTGCGCCTCTATGCGAGGCTCGGCTACCGGCCGTTCCGGACCGAAGCGCTTTCGCCGGCGGTGACGCTTGTGTTTCTGGAGAAGCTCGCGGCGGGTTCGCGGTAATGCCGACTTGATGCGTCCGGGGCGGGAAACCGCTCGCCTCACGCTTGGGGCGAGGTCCACGCTGCGCAGCGATGTTCCCGCTTTGTCCCCCCCGTTTTCTGCGGCTGGCGGCAGCGTTGGTGGTGCTCGGCGCGTTTGCCCAGCGCACCCCATGCTCGGCCGCTCCCGCCCAGCTTCCGGTCATGAATCCCGCCTCCGCCGTCGTCCCACCCCAAGATCCGCACTTCCAGTACATGGGCCGCTTCGCCCTGGTCGGCGACGAGGCCCGGCTCGGTTTCCCCGGCGTGACGATCCGCTTCGCCTACCGCGGGCCGGCGCCGACGGTGCTGTTCGGCGCCTCTTCGCCGTATTGTGCGTTCAACCTCGCCGTGAACGGCTGGGAACCGGTCGTGATCCGGCTGCCCGAGGGCCGCAGCGAGCTGCCGCTCCCATCCGGGGTCGCGCCGCAGGAGGGGTGGTTGGTCGAGTTGACGCGCCGCAACGAGAACTGGCAGGGGGTCGCGGCGTTCCGCGGTCTCGTGCTGCCGGCCGGCTGCGAGCTGCTCGCGCCGCCGCCGCTGCCCGAGCGCCGGCTGATGTTCATCGGCGACTCGATCACGGGTGGCGAGGCCATCGACCGCTACCCGCCGGAGCTCGACAACACCCCGCGCACGGCCAACGCCCCGCGTTCGTACGGCATGCTGCTCGGTCGCGCGCTCGGCGCGCAGGTCCACCTCGTGAGCTGCGGCGGCCGCGGCGTGATGCGCAACTGGAAGGGCGAGGGGGCGGATCGCGACGTGACCGCGCCGCAGTTCTTCCAGCGTGCGCTGCCCGACGATCCCGCGGCGAAGTGGGATCATGCGCTGTATCAGCCCGACGCCGTCGTGATCGCGTTGGGCCAGAACGATCTCAGCGCCGGCTGGGTCGACGAGGCGGCGTTCACCGCGGCGTTCGCCAATTTTCTCGCCGACATCCGCAAGGTCCATCCGCACGCGGCGGTGCTCTTCACCGAAAGCCCGATGCGCAGCGAGGATCCGGCGACCGAGGACGGCAAGAAACGCGAGTTCCAGCGCCAGTGCCTGCGCACGGTGATCGCGGCGGCGCACGAGGCCGGCGACACCCGCGTGGCCTTTGCTCCGTTGCACCAGTATCCGGGTACGCCGACGAACGCCCATCCCGTCGCGTTCCAGCACGAGCAAATGGGCGCCGAGCTGATCGGCCCGCTGCGCGAGCTCCTGGGGTGGTAGTGCCGGCGACGAGATCCGGACCCGGGCCGGGGACCTTCGCCGCCGGCGGCGGTGCCGCACCCGCGGCGGCCGACCAGATGCTTCCGGCCCACTGCCGTGCGCGGGCGGCGGCGCGGCCTCAGCCGGTCGACCAGACGGCGTGCAGGGCGGCGGCGAGGGCGGGGACGCCGCCGAGGAGCACGGGGGTCGTGGCGGGCCGCGCCCAGAGATAGAAGGGGTGTGTCGCCGAAGATTGGATCTCGTGCAGGTCGTTGTGCACGGTGGCGTCGACTCCGCCGGCGGTCCACTGCGCCGTGACCGCGGCGCGGCGCGCCTCGAAATCGGCGCCCACGGTGAACTTGAAACCGATCACGCGCAGGGGCCGTGGCGACATCGCCTTGAGCTGCGGGAGGATCTTCGGGTTGCGGACGAGTCGGATGACGAGCTCGTCCGCATCGGAACGGATCTTGCCGGTCTGGGCGGTGTCGGGGCGGTAGTCGGCGACGGCGGCGGTCATCACCACAGCATCGTATGCGCCGGTGCCGAGTCGGCGCTGGAGCTTGGCGAGCAGGTCGGCGCAGGAGGAGAACTTCTCGCCGTCGGTCACCTGCTTCGGTTTGGCCGAGCCTTCGCCGCGCAGGAGGGTGACATCGTGGCCGAACCCAGCGAGCGCGTCGGCCAGCGCCGCGCCGGTCTTGCCGGAGCTGACGTTGGAGATGAAGCGGACTTCATCGAGGGGTTCGCGGGTGGCGCCAGCGGTGACGAGGATTTTCATGGGGTGATGAAAGGCGAAAGACGACGGGGCGGACGACAGAGGATGGAGTAACGGACGCCGGAGGGGACAGAAGGCAACGAAGGGAACGAAGCGGAGTCGCGGCCGGGGTCTGCCTGATATCGTGGGGTTGTTCTCTTCAGGTATCCTTTTGTCGGTTCCCGGCTCCGATTCGTGGGTGCAAGTACAGTCGTGCGGGCGTTCAGCCGAGCGTCTTGAGCACCTCAGCGGCGATGGACTCGGGGTCGGGGAGGCGGCCGGGGCCACCTTCGCCGCAGGCGTGCATGCCTTCGGCGGGCTCGATGAACCGCACGCCCCAGCCGCGCAGGGTCGCGGCGCCGGCCTGGGTGGCGGGATGTTGCCACATGCGGTGGTTCATCGCGGGGACGACGAGCCAAGGCTTCTGGTCGAGCTCCCACGCGAGGAAGAGCGTGCCGAGCAGATCGTCGGCGATGCCGGCGGCGAGACGGTTGATGGCGTTCGCGGTGGCCGGGCAGACAATCGCGAGGTCGGCATTGCGGGCGAACTCGATGTGGTCGAGCGCGGCGCCGTCGGCCCACATATCCGCGTAGACGTGGCGGCCGGTGAGGCCCTCGAGCGTGGACTTGCCGATGAAGTGGAGCGCGGCGGGGGTGACGACCGTCTGCACCGTCACGCCGGCCTGGGCGAGGCGCGAGATCGTGGTGGTGGCCTTGGCGCAGGCGATGGAGCCGGTGAGGAAGAAGAGGATGTTTTTCGAGGCCATGGCGGGGACGGTACGAACTGGCGACAGAAGGTAACGAAGAGAACGAAGGGAGGAAAGCGAAGGGAGGAGGAGGACTGAATGCTGGAGATGGGCGGGGCGTTCGGTTCTCCGGAACGGTCTTTGTCTTGTTCGTTACCGTTTGTGGGTTCCGATGGGACGGGATCGGTTTCTCAGCGGAAGCTTTCCTCGTCGGACGGGAAGGTGCCGGCGCGGACGGCGTCGGCATAGGCGGTGACACCGGTCTTCATCAATGCGACGGTATCGACGAAACGGCGCGCGAACTTCGGTTTGAAGTCGGGGTTGAAGCCGAGCAGGTCGTGGAGCACGAGCACCTGGCCGTCGCAGTCGGGGCCGGCGCCGATGCCGATGGTCGGGATCTTGAGCGAGGCGGTGACGGATTTCGCGAGGGCCGCGGGCACACACTCGAAGACCATGGAGAAACAGCCGGCGGTCTCGAGGGCGGCGGCATCGGCGCGGAGTTGGGCGGCCTCGGCGGGTTCGCGGGCCTGGACGCGGTAGCCGCCGAGCGCGTGGACGGACTGCGGGGTGAGCCCGAGGTGGCCCATGACGGGAATGCCGGACTCGACGAGGTGGTGGAGAACTTCGGCGTGGCCGCGGACGCCTTCGGCCTTCACGGCGTGGGCGCCGGCGCGCAGCAGGGCGGCGGCGCAGTCGAGCGCGTGGGCGGCGCCCTTGCGCACGGCGAGGAAGGGCAGGTCGGCGACGACGAGTTTCTCGGGCGCGTGGCGGGCGACGATGCGGGTGTGGGTCGCCATGATCTCGGTGGTGGCGCCGAGCGTGTCGCGTTCGCCGTAGAGCGTCATCATCACGCTGTCGCCGACCAGCAGGCAGTCGACGGAGGAGTCGGCCAGCAGGCGGGCCGACCAGGCATCGTAGGCGGTGGCGACGACGATTTTGCGTCCCTCGGCCTTGGCGCCGGCGAACTCGCGGATCGTTTTCATGGGAGGGGCAAGAAACCGCATCCGGGCCCGGGGGGCAAGCTGCCTTCGACGGGGAGGCGGCCGCTGGCTCACAGGCCGAGCCACCAGGTGCCAAACTTCATCCAGAGGGGGATGACGAGGATCGAGACGAGGGTGGTGCTGACGACCACCTGGGCGGCGGTGAGGGGCTGGCCGCCGTAATGTTTGACGAGCACGATGGGGAAGATGCCGGCGGGCATGGCGGCCTGCACGATGAGGACCTGCTGCAACTCAGGCGAGAGCGGGAGCCACTTGGCGGCGGCGAGGAAGGTGAGCGGCAGCAGGCCCAGGCGCAGCAGGACGGAGCCGAGGGCGACGCGCGGGCCGATGAGCGCGCGCGGGTTGCGGAGGTGTTCCTCGAGGAAGGCACCGATAAGCAGCAGGCCGAGCGGCACGGCGCAGGCGCCCAGCGAGGCGACGGTGCGCTGGACGATCGGCGGGACCTCGACGTGGACGGAGTTGAGGGCGACGGCGCCGACGAGGGCGAAGACGGGCGGGTTGAGGGCCTTGCGCCAGTTCTCGCGGAAGGTGCCGCCGGCGAGCAGGAGCACGCCCACGGTCCAGGCGGCGAACTCATTGCCGGTGGTGAAGACGAAGAGCACGCCGAGCGTGCCCGTGCCGTAGAGGGCGCCGATGATGAAGATGGGGACGTAGCTGTAGTTGTAGAACCCGGTCGCGTAGGCGAAGGTGCGCAGGCCCTTGCCCCGCTCGAGGCCGAGGGCGCGGCCCGTCCACCAGGCGGCGAGCCAGCCGAGCGTCATGGACCCGAAGCCGAGCAAGGGGGGCCAGAAGAGGTTGCGCGGATCGCGCAGGGCGGCGTTGCCCATGACCGACTGGAAGATCAGGCAGGGGAAGAGGAGGTTGACGCCGAGGCGCAGCAGGGAGGAGTCGGCCTCGACGGTGAGCCAGTTCGCGCGACGCAACACGGCGCCGATGGCGATGAGCACGAAGAGGGGCGCGAGGATCGCGAGCAGATGAAGGATTTCGTCCACGGAGCGGAGAAGGTGGAGGAAACCGCGGGGCGATGGAAAGGGAGAAGCTGGGCCGGCCAAGGGGGTGGGCGAGCGCTGGACAACCCCGCTGCGGGCGTCGCACGGCCCCAGATGCGGTGCAACTTTCCGCGGGCCGCGGTGTGTTGCGGGAAAGCCCCGCCGACCACCGATGAAACTCCTGCTCTCGCTTCTGCTCTGGACGCTGCTGCTGGCGCTGTGCTGGCCGTTGGCGCTGCTGTTTCTGGTCGCGTTCCCGTTTCTCTGGCTGCTGGCGATTCCGTTCCGGATCGTCGGTGCGCTGATCGAGGCGGTGCTGGCGCTGGTCCGCGCGTTGCTGTTCCTGCCGGCGCGGCTGCTGGGTGGCTGAGGCACACCGGGGCAGACGCGCCGCACGTGTCGGAGTGATGTGCGTCAAGGCGCCGGCGGCACCAAGAATTTGGCGGCGCTGCCCGCCTCCACAGGGGTAGGTCTACCGCGCGGCTCAACAGTCCGTGGTCTTTTCCGTGCTGCCGTGTTCCCAGAGATCCAAGGCGACGGGGAAGAGCATGAACCCGCCAAACGGGAAGAGGAAGCAGCCGGCGGCGGCGACCAATACGGAGGCGGAGATGAACTTGTTGTGCATAACCGGAGCATACTTCGCGCGGGGCGGCGGCGCACTGCCGGGCTTCGCTCATTTTCCGGGATACGAGTGGCGGGTGCGATCAGGTGGGCGCGACTCGGGGAATGCCCCCGGTTCGCGGCGGAACCCCCGCCGGTTTGGCCGTAGTGGCCGGTGCTGGCACCGGCTCACGGGGTGCGAAAACGGTGCCGGGAGGGAAGAGGCTGGACGGGGCGTCGGGGCTTTGCTACCGCTTCGCGCCTTTTCCTGTCGAACACTCCATTTCCATGAGCAGCCAGCCGACCCCCTCCTCCCAATCCCCGCGGCACAGCGACGAACCGAAGGTTGTGTCGGCCGACGGCACCCCGCTGCCGGAGCCGACGCTCGAGGAGCGCGCCCAAGTATTTTGGATCGAGAACAAGAAGACGATCCTGCTCACCTGCTCGCTGATGCTGCTGGTGCTTGTGGCCCGGGTGGGCTGGGACAACTACCGCGAGATGCGGGAGCGGGCGATCGGCGCGGAGTTCGCCGCCGCCGAGAACGACGCCGCCAAGCTGCGCGCCTTCACGGCCGCGCACTCCGGTCACCAGCTCGCCGGTCTGGCGTGGCTGGCGCTTGGCGACGCGGCGTTCAAGGACGGCAAGTACACCGACGCCGCGGCCGCCTACGCGAAGGCCGCGCCGCTCACGGCGGGCAGCGCCTTTGCGGGCCGCGCGGTGATCGGCGAGGCGTTCAGCCAGTCGCTCGGCGGCGACAAGGCGAAGGCCGAGACGACCTTCAAGGCGCTTGCCGCCGATGCCAAGCAGTCCGCGGCGACACGTTCCGAGGCCCGGTATCACCTCGCGGTGATGGCGGTCGAGGCGGGGCGCGCCGAGGATGCGCGCAAGGCGCTCGACGACTTGCAATCCACCGACATCACCGGGGCTTGGATGCAGCGAGCGACGGCCCTGCGGATGAGCCTGCCGGCGGCGCCGAGCGCCCCGGAGGAGGCCCCGGCGGACGCCGATGTGGGGTTCAAGCTGAACCTGCCCGGCGCGCAGTGACGCAAGCGCCGCCTCCGGCGCCCCGAGATATTCCCGAGACGCGCACCTGCAACGGTGCGCGTTTCTGTTTCCCGGCCGGCTCAGTCGGGGCGGTAGGGCAGTGCGAAGGGCAGGACCGGTGTGGCGGAGAGGCGGGCGATGAAGCGGACCGCGACGTTGCGCGGGCGATAGCCGAGTTCGCTGCGGCGCAGGCGCCGCAGGAGCGTGTGGTGGAACAGGGCGCCGGCGGGGACCTTGCGCCGGCGGCCGAGGCCGAACTCCGGCCACCAGCCGCGCGGGAACTTGGGGAAGAGCTCGGCCGGCCACCAGCCCGGCGTGAGCGATTCGTGGGCACGATCGGCCCACGAGGGCAAGGGCACCGGGGTGCGGGCGAGGACGCGCCCCAGCCGGCGCTCGTCGAGGCGGGCGCCGGCGCGCCCGGCCTCGCGCACCATCCACAGGAACGGCGCGCGCCACAGGCCGCCGCTGCGTTCGGAATAGCCGCCGCCGACGTCGGAGTGCACGCCGGGGAACCAGAGTTCGGATATGTCCTGGTCGGGGGCGTCGGCGTGGCGGCGCCAGAGGTTTTGGCGGAAGAAGCAGCGTCGCTCGTCGAGGGCGACGGCGTGCCGGAAGATCGCCACGCCCGGGTTGCTCGCGGTGAAGGGGAAGCGTTGCGGTGTCCAGACCCAGCCGACCGAGGAGACGGTGTCCCACACGCCGACGAAATGGGTGCGGCAGCGCGTGGTGGGCACGGGGCCGGTGGGGTCGACGCGGGCGAAGGTCTTGCGGAACTCCTCGCAGGTGCGCCAGTAGGCGTTGGCGGCGGGGGTGCCGGGGCGGAGTTCGTTGATCTGCCGGAAGAGGCGGATGGCGTAGGGCACGAGGTTCTGCGAGCCGGCGCGCAGGAGCCCGAGGTGATGGAGCAGGCCGGCGAGGGCGCGGGCGGTGTAGGCGCCGCGGCTGAAGCCGAGGAGGAAGATGCGGTCCCCGGGGCGGTGTTGCTCCATCAGGAAGGAGTAGGTCTCGGCGAGGTTGCGCGCGATGCCGGCGCCGAAGGCGAGCCCGGCCAGGACCGACGCCTTCTGGCCGACCCACGACCACACGGTGGGCGGGGGCAGGGTGCCGACGCCGGGGTCGTAGCAGATGAGTTGTTGCGCGGCGGGATCGCGGTCGAGGATCTGGACGAAGCGGACGACGTTGGTGTTCTCGGCGCCGAACTGGTTGTTCGTGCCGTCGCAGCAGACGAAGAGGTTCCGGGGCGTGGCGGCGGTGGTCATGGCGGTGCGGGGAGCGCGGCGCGGGTGGGGGCGGCGGTCGCGCACCGGGTGGCGGAGGGAAGGGTCCCGGTCTGGTGGCTGCGGGCGACCGGAATCCGAGGTGGTCGGGGCGGAGAGATTCGAACTCTCGACCTCCTGGTCCCAAACCAGGCGCTCTACCAGGCTAAGCTACGCCCCGAAGCACGTTCGTCGGCGAAGCCTCGACCGCCGGACGGCGGTGTCAATGCTTCCGTTGGCCTCGGTCGTAAACAGAACGACAACCGGGGGCGAGACGTAAGCTCCGTGCAGTTAACTGCTTGCTTTGCCTGCCGGGGCGGCTATCGCTCTCTCCCTACATTTTTCACTCCATGGATACCATTTCTCGCGAGAACAATCCCAGCATCCTCCCTGTGGTCGGAGCCATCCTCGGCGGCCTTGGGCTCATCTTGGCCGTCGTGGCCTTGGTCAAGCTCGGTCAGGTCAAGAAGCTCGCGGCCACGGTCGATGGGCTGAACAACCAAGTCTCGAGCATGGCCGGCGATGTCAGCACCGCCAAGGACACGGCGACCCGTGCCAACAGCTCGGTGAGCAATCTCGCGACCCAGACGCAGCGCGGCTTCGACGCCGTCACCGCCGAGATCGGCAACATCCGCACCGATCTCAACAAACTGGCTACAGCCAAAACCTCGGCCCCGAAGGCCAAGGAGGGCGCCGCCGCCAAGGAAGGCGCCGCGGCGGGTCCCGGCGGCGACTACACGGTGAAGGCCGGCGACTATCCGGCGAAGATCGCCCGCGCGCACGGGATCTCCACCGATGCGTTGATGGCGGCCAATCCCGGCATCGATCCGACCAAGTTGAAGGTCGGCCAGAAGCTCAACCTGCCGAAATAACCCTCGCGCGTCCCTTTCGCCTCCCGCGGCTAACGCCCGGGAGGCTTTTTTATGAGCCACCCCGAGCCCTCTCCGGCGCCGCCCCGCCTCAGCATGTGGGAGCGGCTGGCCGACGCGGCGACCGACCATTTCCGCGTCTTCCGCGTGCGGCGCACGCGCTACCGGCACCCGCGCGATCGGCGCGAGGGCGAGTTCGTGGTCATCGAGGCCAACGACTGGGTCAATGTGCTCGCGCTCACCGACGACGGCCGGATGCTCCTGGTGCGGCAGTTCCGCTTCGGCATCCACGACTTCACGCTCGAGATCCCCGGCGGCGTCATCGAGACCGGCGAGGATCCCGTGGCCGCGGGCGTGCGCGAACTGCGTGAAGAAACCGGTTACGCGGGGCGCTCCGCCCGGCTGCTGGCGCAGGTGCGGCCGAATCCGGCGATCCAGGCCAACGTCTGCCACATTGTGCTCGTCGAAGGCTGCGTGCGCGTGGGCGAGATGCAGCTCGACGCGAACGAGGAGATCGAGCTGAGCCTGTGGCCGATCGACGAGGTCTTCGCGCGCGCCGAACGCGGCGAGATCAAGCATTCGCTGGTGATCGACGCGCTGTTCTATCTGCGTGCGTGGCGCGAGGGGCGGCCGGGGTAGGCGAGCCGCGGATCCCGCGCTCGCCGGCGGGCGGTTTGACACGGCCGGAGCGGGGTCTTTGTTGGGCTTCTCAGCCATGAACGCCTCCCGCTCGCCACATTTCGCCAACGCCTCCACCACGCTCGGTGCCGCTGTGAACGGCTACGTGCCCGAGGTGCTGGCCGACGAAATCCGCGCGATCTATGGGCGCAGTCCGCTCTACGCCAAGCGGCACGCGCTGGCCGGCGGGCGGCTGGAGTGGGACGGCTATGCGGCGATCCCGCTGCTGACCAAACGCGAGATCGTCGAACGTGGGCATTGCGCGTTCTTCGACGACTGCGCCGAGGTCGATGCGCGGGTGCAGCGGCAGGAGTGGGAGTACGAGTCGACCTCCGGCACCACGCAGGGGCCGATGACGGTGATCATGGAGCGCAGCTGGTGGCCGGCGCAGACGGCGCGCGCCTACGCGGCGCATCCGCTGCTCGCCCCGTACGCGGAGCGCATGGGGCGGCGGGCGATCCTCGCGCCGGTGGGCTGCTCCAGCAATCTCTGCCCGTACGAGGATTTCGAGTTCCCGCAGCGATTCATCGAGAATACCGTCTACCTCAATCTGCACAGCGACCCGTTCGTGTTCCTCGAGAGCGAGTGGGACCGGATCGTGCTCGAGCTGCAGGCCACGCAGCCGGAGATCATCGAGGGCGAGCCGATCTACCTGTCGCTGCTCGCCCGCGCGGTGCGCAAACGCCGGGTGCGCGTGCCCAGCGTGAAGGTCGTCATCCTCACCTACGGCAAGGCCAGCCGTGAGCACGGCCGGCGCATCGCGGAGGCGTTCCCCGCGCCGCAGGTCGACCTCTACGGGTCGACGGAGGCCGGCTACATCTTCGTGGGGGACGCGTTCGCCGACAACTCGCGGCCGATCGACGCCAATGTCTTCATCGAGCTGGTGCCGTTCCGCGACCTGCCCGAGACGTTCCAGATCGTGGTGACGACGCGCGGGCGCGAGGCGATGCCGCTGCTGCGCTACCTCACCGGCGACATCGTGCAGCGCTTCCCGAGCGGCTTCCGCCTGGCCGGGCGCGAGCGCGACCTGCATTTCCGGCGCGACGGCTCGCTGGTCTCGCCGGCCGACATCGATCGCGCGTTGCCCGCGGGTTTCTCCTGCTGGCACTACTGCCTGGGCCAGACCGGAGAGACGGCGTGGAAGCTCGACTACGTGGCCGAGCACAGCGCCGGGCCGGAGGTGGCGGAGGCGGTCGCCGCGATGCTCGGCGACGGGGCGCGCGTGACGACGGCGCGCCGGCGGCTCATCGCACCGGCGGCGAGCGGGAAGTTCGCGTTGCTCAAGCCGTTGGGCGTGGGCGCGAAGCTCTGATCTTGCCGCGCCGCGGGCGCAGGCTGCGCCCGGTGGTGGTGGTCGGCGGTTCGGCCGGCGCGATGAGAAGCGCTCATGGCCGCGGGCTTAAGCACCCGGAATAGCGGCGCGCCGCCACGCGTTTTTCGCTAATAAGGAATTGCCGGGCCCCGGGGGGGCCCTACCGTCGGCGCTTTCGTTTCCCGAACCCACCCTTTCCAACGCACCACCGCAATGAGCCTCGTTCGTAACATCTTCTGCTCCTCTCTGGGGAAGAAATACATCATGGCGCTGACCGGCCTGGCCTTGATCGGCTTCCTGACCGGCCACCTCGTCGGCAACCTCCAGGTCTTCTCCCACCCGGACAAGATCAACGGCTATGCCCACTTCCTGCAGCACCTCGGGCCCGCGCTTTGGGCGGTCCGCGGCAGTCTGCTCGCCATTGTCGCCCTGCACATCTGGGCGATGACGGCCCTGACGCTGGAGAACGTCCAGGCCCGCCCGGTGCAGTACGGGGTGAAGCGCTTCATCGAGGCCTCCTGGGCCTCGCGCTCGATGCGCTGGACCGGCTTCATCATCGCCGCGTTCCTCGTCTACCACCTCATGCAGTTCACGATCGGCTCGAGCAGCGGGTTCTTCACCGGCGGGAGCTTCAAGACGCGTATCGATGAATACGTGATGCAGGGCGATTTCCACCTCTTCGGCCTGCCGATCTTGGCGGCCGGCGCCAAGGTGCACGACGTCCACACGATGATGGTCCTAGGCTTCCAGAACGTCCTCGTGTCGCTCTTCTACATCGTCGCGGTGACGCTGCTCGGCATCCACATCTGGCACGGCTTCGAGAGCGCCTTCCAGTCGCTCGGCCTGCGGACCAGCCGCTGGGGCAACTTCCTGCGCGGGGCCACCCGGCTCTTCGCGATCGGCTACATCCTCGGCAGCATCGCGATCCCCGCGGCGGTCCTCGCCGGTGTGGTGAAGGTCGGCGGCTGCTGCCCGGCCGCGACCGCCGCGCACTCCGCCTGCTGCCCCGACAACCAATAACCCTTTTGCCGTCCGCCCAATGAAACTCGACGCCAAGATTCCCGCCGGCCCGCTCGCGCAGAAGTGGAAGAACCACATCGCCCAGGGCAAGCTCGTCGCCCCGAACAACCGCCGCAAGTACACGGTCATCGTCGTCGGTGCCGGTCTCGCCGGTTCCTCCGCCGCGGCCTCGCTGGCCGAGCTCGGCTACAACGTGCAGTGCTTCGTCTACCACGACAGCCCGCGCCGCGCCCACTCCATCGCCGCCCAGGGCGGCATCAATGCCGCCAAGAACTACCAGAACGACGGTGACAGCGTCTATCGCCTGTTCATCGACACCCTCAAGGGCGGCGACTTCCGCGCCCGCGAGGCCAACGTCTACCGCCTGGCCGAGGTCAGCTCCAACATCATCGACCAGTGCGTGGCGCAGGGCGTGCCCTTTGCCCGTGAATACGGCGGTCTGCTCGCCAACCGCTCCTTCGGCGGCGCGCAGGTCTCCCGCACCTTCTATGCCCGCGGCCAGACCGGCCAGCAGCTCCTGCTCGGCGCCTACTCGGCCCTGACCAAGGAGATCGCCCGCGGCGCCGTGGAGATGTTCACCCACGCCGAGATGCTCGACCTGGTCGTCGTCGACGGCCAGGCCAAGGGCATCATCGTCCGCAACCTCGAGACCGGCGAGATCACCCGCCACGCGGCCGACGCCGTCGTGCTCGCCACGGGTGGCTACGGCAACGTCTTCAACCTCTCCACCTACGCCCGCCAGTCCAACGGCACCGCCGCCTGGCGCTCCTATAAGCGCGGCGCGGGCTTCGCCAACCCCTGCTTCACCCAGATCCACCCGACCTGCATCCCGGTCAGCGGCGACTACCAGTCGAAGCTCACCCTGATGTCCGAGTCGCTGCGCAACGACGGCCGCATCTGGGTCCCGAAGAAGAAGGAGGACTGCAAGAAGAACCCCAACGACATCCCCGAGGAGGATCGCGACTACTACCTCGAGCGGAAGTATCCGAGCTTCGGCAACCTCGCTCCCCGCGACATCTCCTCGCGCGCCGCCAAGCAGGTGTGCGACGAGGGCCGCGGCGTCGGCGAGACCGGCCTGGGCGTCTACCTCGACTTCGCGGACGCGATCAACCGCTACGGCAAGCAGGCCGCCAAGGTCCAGGGCCTCGCCAACCCCTCTGCGGAGAAGATCCGCGAGCTCGGCGAGGCCGCCGTGGCCGAGCGCTACGGCAACCTCTTCGACATCTACAAGGAGATCACCGACGAGAACGCCTACAAGGTGCCGATGCGCATCTATCCGGCGGTCCACTACACGATGGGCGGCCTCTGGGTCGACTACGACCTGATGTCGAACCTCCCCGGCCTGTTCGTCCTCGGCGAGGCCAACTTCTCCGACCACGGCGCCAACCGCCTCGGCGCCTCCGCCCTCATGCAGGGCCTGGCCGACGGCTACTTCGTCCTCCCCAACACGATCAACCACTACCTCGCCACGCAGAAGCCCGGCTCCTGCCCGAAGACCGACCGCGAGGAGTTCGCCGCCGCCGAGCAGAACGTGCGCGCGATCAACGAGCGCCTCCTATCCATCAAGGGCAAGCGCACCGTCCAGAGCTTCGCCAAGGAGCTCGGCAAGATCATGTGGGAAGGCTGCGGCATGGGCCGCACCAAGGAGTCGCTCTCCCGCGCCCTCGACCTCATCCCGAAGCTGCGCGAGGAGTTCTGGCAGAACGTCAACGTGCCCGGCTCCGGCGACGACCTCAACCAGTCGCTCGAGCGCGCCAACCGCGTGGCCGACTTCTTCGAGCTCGGCGAACTCATGTGTCGCGACGCCCTCACCCGCGAGGAGTCCTGCGGCGGCCACTTCCGCGAGGAGCACCAGTATCCGGACGGCGAGGCCATGCGCGACGACGTCAACTTCGCCTTCGTCTCCGTCTGGGAGTACAAGGGGGAGGGCCAGGCGCCCGAGCTCAACAAGGAGCCCCTCGTGTACGAGGAGGCCAAGATGGTCACCCGCTCCTACAAGTAATCAGCCACACCCTCGCGCGCATGGGCGCCTCCACCTCCAAAACCGTATTGGCCGAGCGGATCGAAACCCGCATCTTCCTCCTGCGCGGAGAGAAGGTGATGTTCGATTTCCACCTGGCCGAGCTGTACGGCGTGGAGACCAAGACGCTCAACCGCGCGGTGCAGCGAAACAGCGAGCGCTTTCCGGCTGACTTTATGTTTCAGATTGATCGCCAAGAGCTTGCGTACTTGAAGTGCCAGATTGGTACTTCAAGTTCGCAACACGGCGGTACTCGCAAGCTTCCGTATGCCTTCACCGAACAGGGGGTCGCGATGCTCTCCAGCGTGCTCCGCAGCGAGCGGGCCGTGCAGGTCAACATCGCGATCGTCCGCGCCTTCGTGAAGCTCCGGCAGTTGCTCTCCACCCATGTGGAGCTCGCCCGCAAGCTCAAGGCCCTCGAGGCCAAGTACGATGCGCAGTTCAAGGTCGTCTTCGACGCCATCCACGCGCTCATGTCCGACGATACCCCGACCCACGGCCGCGAAATCGGTTTTCACGCCGCAGGCCGCGTCACCCCTTCCAAGAAATAGACCAACCGTTTCCGCCCATTCCCTCCGCCCATGAAAGTTAAACTCAAAGTCTGGCGCCAGAAGAACGCCTCCACCGCCGGCGAGTTCAAGAGTTACGAGACCCCGGACCTCAACCCGAACATGTCCTTCCTGGAGATGCTCGACGTGGTCAACGAGGACCTCACCAACGCCGGCGAGGAGCCGATCGCGTTCGACCACGACTGCCGCGAGGGCATCTGTGGCACCTGCTCGGCCGTCATCAACGGCAAGCCCCACGGCCCGCACAAGGGCGTGGCCACCTGCCAGACGTACATGCGCTCCTTCAACGAGGGCGACGAGATCACCGTCGAGCCGTGGCGCGCCGCGCCGTTCCCGATCCTGAAGGATCTCATCGTCGACCGGAAGTCCTTCGACAAGATCATGCAGGCCGGCGGCTTCATCAGCATCCGCACCGGCGCCGCCCAGGACGCCAACGCCACGCCGATCGCCAAGGAGACCGCCGACCTCGCCATGGACGCCGCTTCCTGCATCGGTTGCGGCGCCTGCGTCGCGGCCTGCAAGAACGCCTCCGCCATGCTCTTCACCGCCGCCAAGTGCTCGCAGCTCAACCTGCTTCCGCAGGGCCAGCCCGAGAAGGACCGCCGCGTGCTCGCGATGGTCGCGGCGATGGACGAGGCCGGCTTCGGCAGCTGCACCAACCAGTACGAGTGCTCGGCCGTCTGCCCGAAGGGCATCAGCCACGACTTCATCTCGAAGTTCAACCGCGACTACCTCGCGGCCACCGTGCGCTCGACCTTCCAGCAGGCTCCGGCCGTCACCAGCGGCGGCGGGGCCTGAGCTCCCTCTCCCGCGTAACCAGTTCCGCATTGCGCCGGCGCCATCGGCAACGGTGGCGCCGTTTCTGTCTATTTGGGCTCCTCGAGGAGGTGCGTGAGCTCGCGCAGATTGAGCCGCAGATCGTCGATGTCCTCGAGCAGCGCCTTCTGTTCGGCCGCGGCTGTGGCGGTGAGCGCGCAGAGATCCACCGCCAACTGGTGGGCGGCGCTTCCATTGGCGAGCAGGGCGGCGAGTTGGCCGGCGAGTTGCCCGAGTGCGTCGGCGGAGGTGTGGGCGGCGCGCCGGCGGATCCGCTCGGTCTTGTGCTGTGCGGTGTCGAGCAGGCCGAGGGCGCGGGTGAGCACGTCCGCGGCGAACTGGGTCACCGCGGCGCGTTGGGCGGCTGCGACCAGGTCGTGCTGGGCCGCCTGGAGCCGTTGCTCGGCGGCCTTGCGCGCGGTGATGTCGCGGGAGATGCCGAAGGTGCCCACGACCTCGCCGGCGGCGTTGCGGAGCGGCAATTTGGTGGTCGATGCCCAGGTGACATGGCCGTCGGGCCAGGTCTCCTTCTCGACCAGGTCGATGATCGGCTCGCCGGTCTCCAGGATGCGCCGCTCGTCGGCCATGGCCTGGTCGGCATGTTCGGCGGCGAAGAAGTCGCGGTCGGTTCTTCCATACGCCTCCTGCGGGTCCGCGAGGCCGAGTTGGCGGGCGAGCCCGCGGCTGATGTGGGTGAAGCGGCTGGCCCGATCCTTGAAGTAGACGGCGTCCGGGGTGCCTTCGAGCAGCGCCTGCAGGAGGTCGATGGAGGGCGGGGGCCGAGGGGGCTTGGCGGCGGGGGGGAGGGCTTCTGGCGCATCCGGCTGTTCGCTCATGGTATGACGGGGATGTCCGGAAGTGTGCGCGCAACCGCTGTTTCGGCAAAAGCCCGCCGGTGTTGCCGCTGGCGAAACGGTATCCCTCCCGAGCCAACAAGGTGGGGCCGGTCTACTGTGCCGCCGGGGAGGCCGCTGCGGGGAGCAGTTCGCGCAGCTTGAGCGCGTAGAGGCAGCCGTCGCCGGCGCCGAGGTAAACCTTCTCGTTGTCGAGGGCCGGGGCGGACGGCCTGGCCTTCTCGATGCGGAGGCTGTTGACGAGCCTGCCGGTGGCGACGTCGAGCAGGTAGAGGTGTCCGGGGCCGCCGAAGTTCGTGCTGTTGACGATCAGGGTCGTGCCGTGGAGTGCGGGCTTGGTGAAGAAGATGCCCTCGCCCTTGAACGCCCAGACGACGGTGCCCTGGTCGAGGCAAAGGACGGAGTGGGTGAAGATCGTCGTGGCGATGATCACGCGGCCTTCGTGGACGAGCGGGGTGGCGGGCAGGTAGGTTTGCTTCGGCTCCGCGAAGGTCCAGGCGGGCTTGCCGGTCGCGATGTCGAGCGGGGCGAAGATGTCGTGCTGGCTGCCGAAGTAGACGAGGCCGCCCTGCACCACAAATTCGGAGACGACCGCGCCGTAGTAAGGCCGGCAGTTCGCCTGGGTGTGCTGCCAGACCGGCTTCCGGTCGGCGAGCGAGACCGCGTAGACCTCGCCCTCCCAGTCGCCGAAGAAGACTATGCCGTCGGACACTGCCGGGGTGGCCCGGATCGGGCGCTGGGTCGGCGTCGTGTACTGGAAGACGAGTTGGCCGGTGCGCACATCGACGCCGTTGAGGTTGCCCCAGTCGTCGCCGTAGTAGGCGACCCCGGCGGCGATCACCGGCGAGGAGCGGTGGTAGTCGGTGAGGTCCATCGAGGCGATGGGTCGGAACGGTCTGGCGACGAACTCCCAGCGCACCTTGCCGGTCTTGCGGTCGACTCCGGTGAGGGCGTTGCCGCACTCGAAGCACACGATGTCGCCGGCGATGGCGGGCTTCGAGCTTACGGGGAACTTGGCGTCGACCTTCCACACGAGGGTGCCGGTCGCGGCGTCGATCGCATAGAACGCGTAGCCGGTGCTGCCGCAGTAGAGCACGCCGTCGGCGAGCAGCGGTGACGCGACGACCTCCTTGCCCGTGTCGAACCTCCAGGCGACCGCCGGTCCGGTGATGGAGGCCGGCGGGGCATCGGCGGCGAAGGTCGTGGCCGCGGTGGCGGTGAACAGGAGCGCGGCGGCGGCGAGTTGGCGGAGGAGTCCGGTGCGCATGGCGAGTCGGGGTGAACGAGGGACGGGGTAAGGAGGGAGAATCCCGGCGGGGCGGGGAACCCTTCGGGCCGCGCTTCGTTGCGCGGGGCGGTGCATGCGGTCGGGCCGGTCCCCGCCCGGCCGCGGCGGACTGGCGCATGGGAGTCGATGAACACCTGGGGCGTCCGGTCGAAGACCCGGGCCCACCGCATGCGATACGTTGCCCGGGCTGCGGGCGGGTAGCTCGCGCGCGGCGCGCAGCTCACTCCGCCGGATCTTCGCCCAGCACGAAGCGCAGGTCGGCGAGGCTGAGCACGGTGGCGAGGTTCTCCTCCTGCACGATGCTGCGCGCCAGTTCGGCCTTCGCCTGCTGGAGCTTGCGGATCTTCTCCTCGATGGTGCCGCGCGCGAGCAGGCGGTACGCGATCACGTGTTCGGTCTGGCCGATACGGTGCGTGCGGTCGATCGCCTGCGCCTCGACGGCGGGATTCCACCACGGGTCGTAGAGCACGACGTAGCTGGCGGCGGTGAGGTTGAGACCGGCGCCGGCGGCCTTCAGCGAGAGCAGGAAAACGGGTTCGCCCTCGGCGGACTGGAACCGGTTCACCAGCTCCTGGCGGTTCTCCGTCTGGCCGGTGAGCATCAGGTGCTTGATGCCGCGCGCCGTGAGCTCGGTGGCGATCAGCTCGAGCATCGTGACGAACTGCGAGAACACCAGCACGCGGTGCCCCTCCTCGACGAGCGGCTCGATCGTATCGCGCAACGCCTCGAGCTTGGCGGATCCGGTGTCGCCGGACTTCGGCGACTCGGCGTCGCGGTCGTTCCCGGAGCGGGCGCTGGCCGCCGACTTGGCCATGGCCTTCGCCGCGGCGGCTGCCGTCTTCTGCTTCGCGCCGGTGCGCTTGGTTTTCCCGTCCTCGAAGCCGATCAGGCGCGGGTCGCAGCAGATCTGGCGCAGGCGCAGAAGCGACTGGAGGATGTTGAACCGTTGTTTGTCGAACTCGCGGTCGGTCTTGACGCCGAGGAGCATGGCGCGGGTACGCTTGAGCTCGGCGTCGTAGAGGCGGCGCTGCGGGCCGTCGAGCTCGACGGCGAGGTCCTCCTCGGTGCGCGGCGGGAGGTCGGCGGCGACCTGGCCCTTGGTGCGGCGCAGCATGAAGTGCTTCACGCGGCGGGCGAGGCGGGCGCGGGCGGCGCCGGGGTTGTCCTTGTCGTTGAAGGCGCGCTTGAACGAGGCCTGCGTGCCGAGCAGTCCGGGCATCGCGAAGGCGAACAGGCTCCAGAGATCCAACACGCGGTTCTCGATCGGCGTGCCGGTGAGCACGAGCCGGTGCGTGGCGCGCAGGTCGCGGGCGACGCGGGCCGTCTGCGACTGCGGATTCTTGATGTTCTGGCCCTCGTCGAGGATCACGGCGTCCCACCGCTCGGCGCCGAGCTCCTTGGCCGCGCGGCGGAGCTGGGCGTAGTTGACGACGACGAGATTGGCGCCGGCCGGGATCGCGCCGGCGGCGAAGGGGGCCGCGGTGAGCGAGGGCGCGAACTTCTTCGCCTCGAGCGACCAGTTCGGCACGACGCTCTTCGGGCAGACGACGAGCGCGCGCAGCGGCTTCGCCTTCCTGCCCTCGGCCGCTGTGCGTTGCGCGGCGAGGTGCAGCAGCCAGGCGAGCGCCTGCACGGTCTTGCCCAGACCCATGTCGTCGGCGAGCACGCCGCCGAGCCCGTTGGCGGAGAGGTGGGCGAGGAAGTGAAATCCTTCGCGCTGGTATGGGCGCAGCTCGGCGACGAGGCCGGCGGGCAGGGGCGGCTCGGCGATGGCGGTGAGCTGCGCGGCGCGCTCGCGGGCCCGGGCGGCGTGCTGCGCGGGCAGGAGGCCGGCGATGCGCTCGTCGGCGAGCTGGAGCGCGTGGAAACGTTGTTTCTCGGAGCCGCCCTCGAGCGCGGCGGCATCGAGCCCGAGCTCGGCGAGTTTGGCCGTCTCCTCGTCGGAGAGTTCGAGCGAGAGGCGGCGCCAGCCTTTGCCGGGGAGCCGGACGAAACGGCCCTTGGCCTTGAGGAGCAGCTTGAGCTCGGCCTCGGTGAGCGTGGTGTCCTCCGCGCGCACGGCGATCTCGAGGTCGAACCAGTCGATGCCGGAACTCTCGTCGCCGGACTTCACCGACACATCGACGCGGGCGCGGTCCGGTGCGCGGACGAGGCCGGCGAGTTCGGGGTCGCATTCGAGCTCGACGCCGAGCGAGCGGCAGCGTTCGGCCCAGGCGGCGAACTGTTCCGGGAAGGCCTTGGGCGAGGCGGAGCGGCGCCACTGGTGGCTGTCGAAGTCGTGGCTGAGGTTGAACTCGTGGAGCAACGGCATCGCGGCCTCGGCCGGTTGGCGCTCGATCTCGCGTACCCGGTCGGCGGGGGCGGCGGCGGTGCCGCGCAGCGTGGTCCAGCGGCCGTTGCTGTCGCGCCGCTGGACGAGTTCGCCGTCGGGCGAGACCCCGTGCACCTCGACCAGCAGCCACTCGGTGTCGTCGAAGGCGCGGTCGAGGGATCCGAGGGTGCAGCGCAGGCGGGGGCGCAGGGTGAGGATCTCGACCTCGGGCAGCGCGACGCCCTCGACTTGGGCGGCGGCCCGGCGCAGCGCCTTGGCGGCGGCGGCCGTGGCCAGCGCCTCGCGCGGGACGACGACGTTGCGGGGCTGGTGGCCGGGCAACGGTGGTGGCAGGGTGAAGACGGTTCGGTTGGCGAGCGCGAGCGGGGGTTCGCCCGGGAGGCGGAGCAGGGCGGCCGGAGTGGGGGCGCCATCGGGCTGGACGAGTTCGAAGGCGATGTCGTCGGGCCGGTCGGGCAGCGGGCGGCCGAGCCAATGCAGCGGCACGCGGGCGGCGGCGAACGGTTCGCCGTTCTCGGCCACGAGCAGGTGGTGGAACGTCGGCTGGTCGAGCAGGGCGCGGATGAGGTCGAGGGTGCGCTCCTCGGCGAGCTTGAGCGTCTGCGGTTCGGTGCCGCTCCAGTATTGCTGCTGAAGCCGCTGGAGCTTCACGTGCTGGAGCAGCGCGAGGGTGACGGGCTCGGCGCCGACGGGGTTGTGGCCGAGGGCGTCGAACCACGTGGCGGCCTGCGGCGCCTTGGCGACCTGCCAGACGGCGTCGGCAGTGTCGCGGAACTCCCAGGTCAGTTTGGGGGCGGTGAGGCGCAGGCGGATCTCGCGGGGTAGCCGCGGTGGCGGGCCGGAGGGCGCGACCGTGGAGAAACGGTCCTCGGCGAAGAGTCGTTGCCAGTGTTCGACGGCGGCGCGGCGCTCGCGGGCGGCCACGCGCTCGCGCACGAGCGCGACATCGGTGACGGGCCGCATCAGCGGCGGCAGGTCGCGGTGGAAGCGTTCGGCGAAGAGCGCGAGGTACTGCCAGAACTCCAGCAGCGTGGCGGGCGCGGCGGCGCCGTCCCACCAGTCGGTGATGACGGGTCGGTAGCTGTTGTAGTAGTGGGCGGGATCGCCGAGTCCGCAGCGCCTGAGATCGTCCTCGAAGATGGCGCAGCGCTGGCGGTTGCGGTGGAGGAGCTGCGCGAGCTCGCGGACGAAGTTTCGCTCCTTCTTCTCGAGCGAGCGGCCGTGGCGTTGCTCGAGGAGGTCGATCAGTTGCGGCTCGTCGGCCGGAGCGGCGGTCGCGGCGCGGGCGGGTGCGATAGCGAAGATCGGGGCACGCGGGCCGGCGAACCCGCCCGGTGCGGTGCCGAGCGCGGCCAACGCGGCGGCGTAGGCGTGTTTGCAGTCGCCGCCGAGCGGGCAGGTGCAGTCGTTCGCCCACTCGTCCGGGCCGTAGCAGATCCATTCCACCACGTAGAGGTCGGAGCCCTGGACATCGGCGGCGAAGCCGTTCTCGACTCCGCGTGCGCCGTTGTCGTAAGGGCCGAGGTGGAGCACGCGGTGGTCCCGCAGGTACTGGATGCCACGCTGACGATCGCGCCCATCGAAGAGGCGCAGCGCCGCATGGAGATCGGCGCGCTGGCGTTCGGTGAGCGGGAGAGGTGTGGACATCGGGAGGGACGGTTTGCGGGTCCGGGCGCGGCCGCGCAAGCGGGGAACATGACCAAGGCCCGGTGAAGGGGTGGCAGGTGTGAGGGTGCCGCTATCACGGTGCGCTATGGTTGCGATCCAGTGGTGCTCATTCTGTTGGAAGAATGTTGGCGCAGCTATCCCTGCAAACGCTGCATTTTGTGCACGCGATTTCCCTGGGTCGCGCCCTGTCGGGAAAGTTGACCGCGGATCACACGGATTCCACGGATAGGGTACCCCGGAATCCGTGCCCATCCGTGAAATCCGTGGTTCATCATTCTGCGCCTACGGATGCGGCGGAGCCGCGCTAGGATCTTTGCGGCTAATCCGAACGGCGGAATCGAGAATCAAAGGGACCCCGCGACGAAGAGGCGCAAGCTGCCACGAGAACGATCCGCTCTTTCGGTGCGTATGTGCGCCTTCTCGTGGCCGCGATGCGGTCTGGCCGCAGGATGCACCACTGCGTCGCGTCAGCGCCGCGGTGCGTCGTCCAGGGACACGGCTTGGGCGATGCGGAGGCGCAGCCCTTCGACAGGCTCAGGGCGTCGCTGCGCGGCGGAAGCGGCGGGAGGAGGGAAGGCAGAATGGAGAAGGCAGAGTGCAGAACGGGATGATCACGGAGTCCCGGTCACGCGCAGGCGGAGGAAGCGGCGGGGCGGGGTGGCGGTGCCGATCGCCACCGCGTCACGTGCGGTGATCGGGTCGGAGCCGGCGGTGTAGGTGCGGCCCGGCACGGCGGCCCAGGTGACGAGGTCGGTGCTGCTCTCGAGCGTGTAGGTCAGGTCGCTCGCGACGGCGCGACGGGGGAAGGTGAGCGTGAGGAAGGTGTCGGTGCCGCCGGTGGTGGTGCCGGGGGTGGTCGGGTTCGCAACGCGTCCGCGGGCGGGAAGGCCGAAGGCGTAGCGGGCGAGGTTGGTGAGGCCGCAGCCGTCGGGGTCGGCGTCGGGGCCGGAGATGGCGTCGTTGGTCCGATCGGCGCCGGAGAAGTTCGCGGCGCGCCACGAGGTGTAGGTGGCGGCGGCCGATGGCAGATCAGCCGGACGGGTGGACGAATACTCGATGCGCGAGATGTGGAAGGTTGTGGTTTCGTCGTAGCCGGAGTTTGACCAGCCCATGAGGTAGCCGTGTTGCCACGGCTGGAGGTCGGGCGAGGTGTCGGTCCCTCGCTTGTCCATGTCGGCATTCTCGATGTTGTGAATGCGGGTGTATACGCTCTGCCCCTCTTTGCGCAGCCAAGTCTGGATGATCCCATCTTTGGCTCCGGCTTGGCTGGAAAAACGCCCCCGGACAACGATGTCGATGTAGTGCCCTCCGTCGTCGGGGAGCGTGACAAATGGTGTTGATTGGAGGTGGGGACCGCACCCGGTGTGTCCCCCCGTCGAGTAATGGACTGCCAGGTTGCTTGCGGTGGGCGTGGAGCCCGGGCTGCCGCCAGTCTCCGGCCACATTTCCCAGATGATCGTCGAACCCAGTCCGCCTGCTGAGTATCCGTCCGCCCACAAGGTGAGCAGCTTGTTGTTGCTGGAGTAGCCGAAGCGCTTGGTCGTTGTGGCTGTAGTGTTGCGGGTCAGATTGCGGACGACGCCGACCCAGACCGAGTTGGTCCCCCCACGGGCGGGATTTCGGAGGAAGAAGCCCGTGGAATCGACTGCAGAGATGGTTCCCTGGGAGAGGCCGTCCGCTCCTTGGATGCGATCTCCGACTTGCCAGCCTTGAGCGCTCGCATCCGGCGTATCGATTCTCACGTCGGAGCGGTGGGTATAGTTGACGGGAATATGCAGTCGTAACTTCAGCCAGAACTCGTCGGTCGGCGGCGAATTGAAGCGCATTTCGCGCATGCCGTCTTCGCCGACCTTGCTACCCGGATAGGAGAATTGAAGACCGATAGCGGTGCTTCCGGGGACTTGTTCAAGGATCCACGAGGTGCTCGCGAACGACCAGCCATCTTTTGGCGCCAGCGTATCTCCGGCCGAGAAATCGTAGAGGACGTGGACT
>JAEWNN010000046.1 GCA_023457035.1 Verrucomicrobiota bacterium | reverse complement strand
AGAACCCGTTCGCCTCGATCGATCAGGGCGGTGTCGGCCTGCTCATGCAGCTCGCCATCGAGAAGGGCCGCAAGACGCGGCCCGATATCAAGCTGGGCATCTGCGGCGAACACGGCGGCGATCCGGATTCGGTGAAGTTCTGTCACAAGCTCGGCCTCACCTACGTCTCCTGCTCGCCCTTCCGCGTCCCGGTCGCGCGCCTCTCCGCCGCCCAGGCCGCCGTCGCCGAGCTGAAGGCCGCCAAGAAGAAGTGAACCGGTAGGGACGGTTCTCCGAGCCGTCCGCCTCGCACACACCTCTCGCCCCGCGCCCACCCCGGCGCGGGGCTCTTCGTGTCGTCCGTGCGGCCGCGCGCAAAGGGCACTCCTCCGCCTCCGCCACCAGCAGAGGGAAGTTTCCCAGCCGCCAATCGGGCGTTGACCCCGCCCGGGCCATCGTGCGGCGTGCCCCGCCCACCCGACCACGCCCCACTCGCCGACACTCACGCCACGAGCGGAACCGACCTGCTTTCATACATCTTTGAACACAATCCGCTCTCCCTTGCGCCGATCCTCGTTATCGTCCTTTCCGATTCCCACGCCAGCGCACCTGCCCATGACCAAGATCCTTGTCATCGACGACGAAGTCATGCTCCGCGAAGCCATCGTCCTCGGCCTGCGTGCCGAGAACTTCGAGGTGTTCGAGGCCGAGGACGGCATCAGCGGCATGCAGCTCGCCCGCTCCGTCCGCCCCGACCTCATCGTCAGCGACATCAACATGAAGGGTATGGACGGCTACGACACCCTCTCCGCCCTGCGCACCGACAAGGCCACGGCCAACATCCCCTTCATCCTGATGACCGGCCGTGCCGACCTGAAGGGCATGCGGCACGGCATGTCGCTGGGCGCCGACGACTACCTGCCGAAACCCTTCCGCCTCCACGAGCTGGTCGACGTCGTCCGCACGCGCCTGAACAAGCAGCAGGCCATCCGCGAGGAGGCCGAGCACCGGCTCTCGGAGCTGCGCAGCAACATCTCGATGATGCTGCCCCACGAGTTGCTCACCCCGCTCACCGGCATCATCGGCATGGCCGAGATGATCGCCAACGAGGCGGAGAGTCTCGCCCCGGCCGAGCTGCGCGAGTTCGGCAACGACATCAAGCTCTCCGGCGTGCGCCTCCACCGCCTCATCATGAACTTTCTGGTCTACGCCCAGATCGAGATGATGACCGTCCAGCCCGAGCGAGTTCGCGCGTTGCGCGCGGTCGCGCCTCTCCCGGCGGCCGGCCCGGTCGGCACCGCCGCCCGACGAAAAGTCCAGGACGCCGGCCGCGCCTCCGATCTCCAGCTCGACCTCCTGGACGGACTGGTCGCGATGTCCGAGTCGAACCTCACCAAGATCGTCGAGGAGCTCGTCGACAACGCCTGCAAGTTCTCCGCCTCCGGCAAGCCGGTCGTGGTCCGCACCCTCACCGACGGATCCTGGACCGAGATCAGCGTCAGCGACCAAGGTCGCGGCATGAAGCCGGAGCACGTCGACAACATCGGCGCCTACGTGCAGTTCGAGCGCCGTATCCACGAGCAGCAGGGTTCCGGGCTCGGCCTGGCCATCGTCTCGCGCCTTGCGGAGCTGCACGGCGGCCAGCTCACGATCACCAGCCAGCCCGACATGGGCACGACGGTGACAGTGCACCTCCCCGCCCAGCCGATCCCCACCCCGGGCGACAACGGTCCGAACTGACCGCGCCCCGCGACCGCAGCACGCCGGCCGCCTACTCCTTCTTCCCGGCGATTCGCGCCACCGCGCGATCCCAGGAGGCCTCGTTGGTCACACGCTCGAGCGGGTCGAGCAGCTGGTATTTCAGCCCCAGCTCCGTGCAGCTCCTGGTGATCGCGAAGAGGACCTGGTTCGTGCCCCAGTTCACCTCGTGCAGCAGGCCCTCCGGCCAGCGCCGCAGCCCGAGCAGGTAGAAATCGCCGTCGGTCGCCGGTCCGAGCACCACGTCGTGGTCAAGCAACGCCTTCGCGGCCGCCACGATCTGCTCCAGCCCGCAGTACGGACAGTCGCTGCGCAGGAGGATCACAATGTCGTCGTGCCGCAGCGTCGCCTCCGCCGCCACCTGGGCCAACCGTTCGCCCCACGGCGCCGTCAGCTGCCCATGCACCGTGATCGGCTTGGAACCCAACCACCGGCGCACGTCCGCCACGCGTTCGCCCGGCGCCACGTGCACTTCCGCCGGCCAGTTCTGCGGGGCGTTCGCCAGTTGCAGTTCCGCGAGCAGTCGCACGATCCGGGCGGCAAACTCGTCGCCCACCGCCTGCCGGAGAGCCGCAGGAAGCCATTCCCCCTCGGGGTAATCGAGCAGCAGGACAAGGGCGGGAGGTTCCATGGGGCGAAGCGTGGGCGCCTCGGCAGCCGCTGACGACTTTCTTCTACGGAACCCGGCGCGCGGGCGGCCACCGCCTCGCCTTCGTTCTCTTCGTTACCTTCAGTCGGTCCGACTGCCGTGCTCCGCCTCAGCTCTCCAGCCCGAAGACAGCCTTCACGTAGTTGTCGACCGTATAGGGCTGCAGGTCCTCGGGCTGTTCGCCGAAGCCGAGGAAATAGACCGGGAGCTTGAGCTGGCGGTAGATGCCGACGAGCGCACCACCGCGGGCGGTGCCGTCGAGCTTCGTGACGACCAGCCCGGTGAGCCCGAAGGCGCGGTGAAACTCCTTGGCCTGCTCGATGGCGTTGGAGCCGTGGCTGCCGTCGATCACCAGCCAGCTGTGGTGCGGGGCGGCCGGATCGTGTTTCTGGAGGACGCGGCGGACCTTGGCCAGCTCGTCCATGAGATTCGACTTCGTGTGCAGACGGCCGGCCGTATCCAGGAGAACGTAGTCGCGGCCGCGGGCCTTGGCGGCGGCCATGGCGTCGAAGGCGACGGCGGCGGAGTCGGCGCCGTGCTGGCTGGCGATGAGCTCGAGGTCGAGACGATCGCACCAGACATTGAGCTGCTCGTTGGCGGCGGCGCGGAAGGTGTCGCACGCGCCGATCGTGACGCTGGCAGTATCCTGTTTCAGGCGCCAAGCGAGCTTGGCGCAGGTGGTGGTCTTGCCGGAGCCGTTGACGCCGATGAGCGCGATGACGGTCGGCTTGTCGCCCACGGGGCCGAGCACGCCCTCGGAGCCGGCGAGCACGCGGCGCAGGACGGCGGCGCCGATGGCGGCGGCCTCCTGGCCGTGGAGGTCCTTGTCCTTCTTATACGCGGCGCGGATCTCCGCGAGGATCTCGCTGGTGGTCTCGACGCCGAAGTCGGCGCCATAGAGCGCCTCCTCGAGCTGGTCGAGCGTGGCGGCATCGATCGGCTTCTGGCCGAACAGCCCGCCGACGCTGGCGACGAGCTTCTGCGCCGTCTTGGTGAGACCGTCTTTGAACTTCTTGAAAAGGCCGAACATCGAATGAGGGAAACTGAGGAGGAGATTCGGAAGAGAGAATGTGGAAATCAGGGAATCAGGAATCGGAAGGATTCCGATCTCGGACCGAGCAATGTGGAAACTGGTAATCAGGAAGCCGGAGATTGGCCGGGGCCGATCCGGCGAATCTCCAGCGGCATCGCGGCAAAGTTGAGAATCAGACCGTCGCGCAAGCCGAGCGCTTTCAAGTAGGAGCGGCCGATGGCGAAGAAAACATCGTCGATGGCAGCCACCGCCTTGAGCTCAAGCAAGAGCACTTCTTCCACCAGCAAATCGACGCGATGCTCGCCGATCTGGGCTCCGCGGTAGGTGATCGGTACCGGTTTTTGACGCTCAAACCCGATGCCACGATGCGCCAGTTCGATGCAGAGCGCCTCCTCGTAAAACGATTCGAGATACCCCGGACCGAGCGCCTTGTGCACTTCGATCGCCGCCTCGATCACGCGTCCGCTGAGCTCCTTGTGGTCGAGTTCGTTCATACCACCGTGCGCTGAGGGATGCTCCGTTTCCAGTTCTCCTGATTTCCACATTCCCTCATCCGTGCCGGCGCGCGTGCCTCATACGTCCTGGGTCTTACGGGCGTCGCGGCCGAGCTGGTCCTTGAGGCGGTCGAGGATGCCGTTGATGAAGCGCTTGGCGTCGGCGTTGGAGAACTGCTTGGAGAGGTTGATCGCCTCGTTGATCGAGACCACCGGCGGGATGTCCTTGCGGTGCAGCATCTCGTAGATGCCCACGCGCAGGATCGTCAGGTCGATCTTCGCGATGCGCTCGAAGTCCCAGTTCTGGGCGAGACCGCGGATGTGTCCATCGATCTCCGACATGTGCTCGATCGCGCCGTGGATGAGCTCCTCGCCGAAGGCGAAATGGTCGCGCGGCTGCTCCTGCTCGGCGAAGAACAGCTCGAGGGCGTGGGCGAGATCCTCGGGGCGGTTGAGCTCCCAGGAATAGAGAAACTGGACCGCGGCCATGCGGCCGTCGCGGCGTTGTTGGA
>JAEWNN010000045.1 GCA_023457035.1 Verrucomicrobiota bacterium | reverse complement strand
GAGCAACACCGGAGGCTTCGACGGCTCCCCGGCCGTGATGAATGACACCTCCGTGCCGGACGACAGCCGCAGACGTTCTCGCAGGGCGGTTGACATGGGCGGAAACCCTTCGCTCGGGCGCCGGACTCTCCCCGCTGTCCCCGCGAGTGCAACCGACGGGACCGACCGCGCAGGTCGGGTCGCGACCGGAGGCTCCTGTCGGGCCGCCCCACGAAGGTGGCGCGCGAGACGGCCGCCTCAACCGCGGGGGCGACGACTCCGCGCCGGGCCACAGCGATCGATCGCCGCAAACCGCGGCGACGGGCGGCGCCTCACCGCCGCGTCAACGCCCGCGCCAGCTCGGCGGCGAAGAACGGGCCGCGGTAAATCCAGCCCGAGTAGACCTGCACCAGCGTCGCGCCGGCATCGAGCTTCTCGCCGGCGCTGGCCGCATCGGTGATGCCGCCCACGCCGATGATCGGCAGGCGGCCGGAGGTGGCACGGGCGATGTAGTTGATGATCTCGGTCGAGCGGCGGCACAACGGCCGGCCGCTGAGCCCGCCGGCCTGGTCGACGGCGGCGAAGGGGCCGGGGCGCGCCAGCGTGGTATTGGTGGCGATGATGCCGTCGAGGCGCAGATCGTGCAGGATCTGGAGGATGTCGTCGATCTGCGGCCAGGTGAGGTCGGGGGCGATCTTGAGGAAGATCGGGCGGCGGCCGCCCATCGCGGCGGCCTCGCGCTCCGTGTTGGCATTCTGGAGCGCGCCGAGCAGCTCGACGAGCCGGTCGTGCTCCTGGAGCTTGCGCAGGTCCGGGGTGTTCGGGCTGCTGACGTTGATCGCGATGTAATCGGCGTGCTCGGCGAGCAGCGCGAAGCTGCCGAGGTAGTCCTCGACGGCCTGGTCGAGCGCGGCGACCTTGGTCTTGCCAAGATTGATGCCGAGCGGGATGCGGCGGCGGCCGCGCGGCGGCTGCCCGGCGAGCCGGCGGGCCATGGCCGCGGCGCCGGCGTTGTTGAAGCCCATACGGTTGAGGACCGCCTCCTCGGCGGGGAAGCGGAACAGGCGCGGCTGGGGATTCCCCGGCTGGGCCTGGCGGGTGACGGTGCCGATCTCGACATGGCCGAAGCCCAACGCGGCCATCGCGGGCCAGCAGTGGGCGTCCTTGTCGAAGCCGGCGGCCAGGCCGACACGATTGGGAAAGTGGAGACCGGCGCACTCGACCGGTTTGCGCGCGCAGGCCGGCAGGCCGTTCCACCACTCGAGCAGCCGGCACACCGGCGGCAGATGGCCCAGCACCGACAAGGCGCCGACGACCCGTTCGTGCACCGATTCCGGATCGCGGCGGAACGCGAGCGGTCGGACCAACTTCTCGTAAATCAAGCCCATGGAAGGGCCGGACATTGGGCGGCGCGGTGCGATTACTCAAGCGCCCGCAAGCACGATTTCCCTCCGCCGGGCCAATCCGCGCACGTCCCGGAAAAAACCTTCGTTAAAGGTGTTGACGCATCGCCCGATTTTGGCGGCACCTATCCACGCACTTACAAACGCGGGCCTTTTTCACTCGGAACCGACTTCCAAACAACATGGCGAAATCAACCCCAACGCTGGCCTGGGCCATCACCCGGCTCGGCGACGATCACAACTGGTGGGTAGAGGAACTCAGCGACACCGTCCACTGGGACGTCGACGGCCTGAGCATCATCGATCCGCGCCAGATCGACCACATCGTCGAGCTCTGTGAACCGTTGCGCGAATACGGCCTGGATCTCGACGACATCGACACCGCCTTCATCCCCTTCCGCATCGACAAGGACCTCGGCGAGGGCCGCGTGCGCCTGGTGCGCGTGCGCGACTCCTTCCTCGAGTCCGAGGAGAAACTCTTCGCGCTGCCCGACGTGGTCGACGAGGAGAACGGGCCGTACGCCGACTTCCTCGACCAGATCACCCGTGCCCGCGTGAAGATGCTCAACGATCTCTTCGACTTCGAGCAGAAGCTCACCGTCGACGAGGTCGAGGACCAGCTGCGCGAGGAGCAGAGCAACCGGTTCATGGAGGCCAAGTCCATCCACCTTTTCGACGAGGTCATCGCCATCCTCGACTACGTCCCCGAAGGCTGGGAAGCCGACGACGACGCCCCGATCAAGGCCGCCGCCGAGGAGAGCGAGGACGAGTTCCCCGACATCGAGGACGACGAGGACGAGGAGAAGCTCAAGGGCGACGCCTCCCTGAAGTGGGACGAGGACGAGGAGGACGCCGAGGGCGAAGAGGACGAGGACGCCAAAGCCAAGGACAAGCACGGCGCCCGCGGTGAAGAGGGCGAAGAGGACGACGAGGATGAGGAGGACGACGACGAGACCGAGGAAGAGGAGGAAGAAGCTCCTCGCGGTCGCCGTGGTCGTCGCTGAGACCGGCGTCCCGCAAGTTTGACTCCGCCCACCGGCCCGATGCCGGTGGGCGGTTTTGTTTCCAAGTCAGCCGGGCCCGGCAGGGTCGCGGAGGGCGACCGCGAGGAGCCGGCCGGGCAATCCTCCCCGGTGGCCCGTGGTTGCCACCCGCCGGCACTGTGCTAGACCTGCCAACACCCCGTGCCGCGCACCCCGTCAAACCCGAGTCGGTTCTCGCTGCCTTTGCTCGCGCTCCTCACCGCGCTGGTGGCCCCGTCCCTCCTGCGCGCCGCAGTGCCGACACCGCCCACCACGGCCGCCGAGCCGATCGTGGGGATCCAGGCGCTCTGGGCTCTGGACGAAACCAAACGCAACCAGCCGCACCGCTTCCAGATCGATGCGGTCGTGCACTACTATGACCCGGTGTGGCACCAACTCTGGGCGCAGGAGGGCGACACCACGTTCTTCCTCGCCCCCGCCGGGCCACCCCTGCCGATCCGTTCCGGCCAGTTCGTGCGGCTGACCGGTGTCACCACGCCGGCCAACTTCAGCCAGGTCGCCACCCTCGCGGCCGCCGTCCTCGACGACCGCCCCACCCTCCCGCCCCTGGCCACGACGGGCCGTCTCGGCGACTTCCACCGCTTCAACGAACGCCTCGTCGAGGTCGCCGGCTTGGTCGAAAGCCAGACGCTCATCGACCCCAACCACCTGCGGGCCGTGCTCATCGCGGAAGGCATCCGCCTCGAGGCCAACATCTGGCTCGAGGCCGACAGCCCCGCACCGCGACTCACCGACTCGTTCGTCCGCATACAAGGGGTCTACAGCAGCCGCCTCGACCCGCAGGGCCACTTGCAGTCCATCACCTTGGTCGTGCCGGCCACCGACCGCATCGAGGTCACCGGCCAGATCCACACCGACCCCCGCTTCGCCCCCCCCCTCGTCGCGATCGAACACCTGTCCGCCTCCGAGCCGGCCGCGCTGCGGCACATCGCCGGGCGGATCGTCTCACTGACCCCCGGTCGGGCGATCGTCGTCCGCGACCCGACCGGCCAACTGGAACTCCTGACACCCCAGAGTGCCGGCTTGCAGGCGAACGACGAGATTGAGGCCATCGGTTACCCGGTCAGCTCCGCCGGGCGCTGGCAACTCCGCCAAGCCCTCGTCCGGCGGGCGATCGGGCGGAGTCCCGGCGCGGGCACCGCGGGCCGGCCGCTGCTTCGGTTGGCCGCGCAGGTCCTCGCGCTGCCCAGCGAGTCGGCGCAGGCCCGCCAGCCCGTGCTGTTGCAGGGCGTCGTCACCTGGTCCGCCCCCGGCACGCCGTTCATCTACCTGCAGGATTCGAGCGGCGGCGTGCGGATCGACTGGTCCGACCCCACGATCGCGGTGCCGGAGCTCAACGCGGGGCTGGCGGTCGAGGGGTTCAGCTCGATGGGGGCCTTCGCCCCCACTGTCACCGCAACCCGGTTCATCACTCGTTACGTGATGAGTCCTCCCGACCCGCTCCGCCTGTCCCTGCACGAGGCGGAGTCCGGCGCCCACGAAGCCCGGTGGGTCGAGCTGAGCGGCCTGCTCCATGCAGTCCACCCGGGCGGTCGCCACACCCGGCTCGAGATCACCACCGCCACCGGCAACTTCGAAGCCCTGGTTCCCTCCGACGCCCGCCTCCAGCCGATGCTGGGATCGTTCGTGCGCCTGCGCGGGGTCTGCTCCGCGCTCACCAACGAACGCCGCCAGCTCACCGGCATCCGCTTGCGCGTGCCCGCCGCCAGCCAGATCGAAATCGAGGAACCGCCCCCTTCCGACCTTTTCGCCCTGCCCGTCAACTCCATCACCAGCCTCCGGCAGTTCGGCCCGTTCCAGGCCGGCACCCACTGGCACCGCACGCACGGCATCGTCACCTACCACGCACCCGGCGGCTATCTCATCATCCAGGACAACACCGAAGCCCTCACCGTCCTCCCCGAGGCCCCGGCCCCGCTCCGCATCGGGACCCGCGTCGATGTGGTCGGCGTCCCCGGCCGCGACGGCCCGCGCCTCGTGCTGCGCAACGCCCGGCTGCGCCCGCTCGGGAATCCCCCCCGTATCCAACCGGTCCCGCTCGACGACCCCGCCCGGCTCGACGACCACTTCGATTCCCGGCTGATCCGCTTCACCGGCACGCTCAACGAGGTGACCGATATCGGCGGCGAGGGCTTCCTCGAGCTCCGCCACCTCGGCCAGGCCCTCGTCGCCCGGTTGCCCGCCGCCCCCGGCACGCCGCCACCCCGGACTTGGCGGCGGGGCAGCGTGGTCGAGCTCACCGGCATCTATCGCCTGAACTTCGACGAGCACCGCCGGCGCACCGGTTTCGAGCTGCTCCTGCGCAGCCCGGACGATGTGCGTATCCTCACCCCCGCGCCGTGGTGGACCTCCGACCGCATCCGGATTGCCGCCACCGTCTTCGGTTTCTGCGCCGCCATCGGCGTGCTGTGGGTGGTCCTGCTGCGCCGCCGGCTCCGCCAGCAGACCGCCCTCCTGCGCACCCAGCTCGCCAAGGAGGCCCACCTCGAGGCCGAGCTCGAGCGCGCCCAGCGGCTCCACTCCCTCGGCACGCTCGCCGGCGGGATCGCCCACGATTTCAACAACCTCCTCACCGTCATCATGGGCAACGTCACCTTCGCCATGCTCGACGAGCGGGTCATGGCCCTGGCCGGCGACTGCCTGAAGGAGGCCGAGGCCGGGGCGCAACGCGCCCGCGAACTCACCCAGCAGATGCTCACCTTCGCCCGCGGCGGCGACCCCGTCCGCGAGGCCTTCGCGCTGCCGCCCCTCGTGCACGAGACCATCGCCCTCGCCCTCAGCGGCGCCAACGTCCGCGCCGAGGTCTGCGCCCCGCCCACGCTGCGCCCCGTGCAGGCCGACCGCGCCCAGGTCCACCGGGCGCTCCACAACCTGCTCGACCACGCCCACCGCGCCATGCCCGGGGGCGGCGTCGTCGCGATCGACCTCGGCAACGAGACCGTCGCCGAAGGCCAGGCCAGTCCGCTCGCCGCCGGCCGGTACGTGCGCATCGAGATCGCCGATCGCGGCGAGGCCATCCCCGCCGAGCGCCTGCCCTCGATCTTCGACCCCTACGCCGCCGCCCGGGCGAGCGACGACCGTTTCGGCCTGGCCACCGCCTACTCCATCGCCCGCAAGCACGGCGGCCACCTCGGCGTCGAGTCCGTGCGGGGCCGCGGCACCACCTTCACCCTCTGGCTCCCTGCTTCGGATACAGCGCCCGCCCCCGCGCCCGCCGGCGAGCCGGCCGGCCCGAGTCTGCCGCCGCCCGTCGCCCCCGGCGCCCGCGTGCTCGTGATGGACGACGAGGAGGGCATCCGCCTCCTCGTCACCATGATCCTCGGCCAATTGCAGTGCGACGCCGTGGTGGTGGCCGACGGGGCCGCCTGCCTCGCCGCCTATCGCGGCGCCCTGGCCGAGGGCCGGCCCTTCGATCTGGTGATCCTGGACCTGACCATCCCGGGCGGGATGGGCGGGCGCGAGACCATCGCCGAACTGCGCAAGCTCGATCCGGCCGTGCACGCCATCGTCTCCAGCGGCTACGCCGACGACCGGACGCTCACCCGCTACCGCGAACACGGTTTCGTCGC
This sequence comes from Verrucomicrobiota bacterium, assembly GCA_023457035.1. Classification (GTDB taxonomy): domain Bacteria; phylum Verrucomicrobiota; class Verrucomicrobiia; order Opitutales; family Opitutaceae; genus CAJCBL01. Next base: position 24,036 of record JAEWNN010000045.1, on the reverse strand, counting down.
CGTGGTGCCGAAGCCGTACGAGACCAAGCGCCTCGCCGCCGCCATCACCCGCGCCCTGGCCGAGCGCCCCAAGCGCTGAGCCCGGGACGGGCGGACCGGTGCCCGGCCGCGACGGGGCGAGGGACCGCCGGCCGGCCCCCGATCGCGCCTACTCGACCCGCAGGATGTAGCCGCGCAGGTATTCGCTCTCCGGCATCGTCACCAGCACGGGATGATCCGCCGGTTGGTGACAGAACTCCAGCACCTGGACCTTGCGCTTCGCATCGTGCGCCGCCTCGGCGAGCACATCGCGGAAGACCTCGGCCGTCACATGGTGCGAGCAACTGTAGGTGGCGAGCACGCCGCCGGGCGCCAGGCGCTTCATCGCCCGCAGGTTGATCTCCTTGTAGCCGCGCAGCGCGTTGGGCAGCGCGCTCTTCGAGCGGGCGAACGGCGGCGGATCGAGCACGATCAGGTCCCACTGCGCGGCCGTCTCGGCCGCGGCGAGATAGTCGAAGACGTTGACGACCGTGAACTCGGCGCCCGCCACTCCGTTGCGCTCGGCATTGCGGCGCGCCAGCGCGACCGCCTCCTCCGAGCTGTCGAGCCCGAGCACCCGCGCCGCACCGGCCTTCGCCGCGTGCAACGCGAAGCTGCCCTGGTTGCAGAAACAATCCAGCATGCGCCGGCCCGCCGCATAACGTGCGACCTTCGCATGCTCGCGCGTCTGGTCGAGGTAGAACCCGGTCTTCTGTCCGCCCTGCAGATCGAGCCAGTAGTCGAGCCCGCCGATGTGCACCCAGCGCGGCTCGTACGGTCGGCCGGAGAGCGTGCGCACCTCGGAGGGAAGCCCCTCGAGCCGGCGGATCGGCGCATCGTTGCGCACGATGATCTCCTCGGGGTGGAGCAACTCGCCGAGGGCGGCGAGCACCACGTCGAGCCGCTGCTCGGCGGCAAGCGTTTGTGTCTGGACCACCAGCACACCGCCAAACTGGTCGACCACCAGGCCCGGCAGGTCGTCGGATTCGCTCCAGACCAGACGTCGTGCCGTCGCCGGCCCCGCCTCGATCGTCGCCAATGCCTCGCGACGCGCCAACGCCCGCGCCAGCGCCCCGCGCACGAACTCCGCGTCGAACGCGGCGTGGTCGCGGCTGAAGCGCCGCCACACGATCTGCGAACGGCTGTTGTAGATGCCGCTGCCCAGGAACCGCCCGCGGTTGTCGCGGCACTCGACCGCCGCGCCGTCGTGCTCCGGCGGCAGGAGCGTCTCCACCTCGTTGCCGAAGACCCAGGGGTGCCCCCGCAAGGCGCGGGCGGCGGCGTTGTGTTTCAGGCGAAGGGCGGGCGTGGTCATCGGCCGACTGTCGCCACGCGGCGCCGCGAGGGAACACAAAAAAGCTCCCGGCCTCGCGAGCCGGGAGCCTAACCCTGAAACACAGTCCCCTGAAAATTGGTTCAAGCCGTGCAAGCCCGGGCGGCGGCGGCTTCCGGCTGGCTCTGCGGTTCGGCGATCACCTGGAAGCCGCTGGCATTCTCCACCGCGATCGGGGCGCGCCGGAGCGCGATCAGCATCGCGAACAACCCGCAGACATGGACGACGGCAACGATGGCGAAGAAAAGGGTCATGGTGGGGAAACGTAGATTCTCGGTATATCCCGGAGATCGGCCGGCCACCCGCGCGCTTGAAGGAAAACCTGTGGGGTCGTTTCCCCAGCCTGCACCCGGGGTGTTCTCCGGCGCCGGGGAGGTCGGCCAGCGGATGTCCGAGCCCGTGCGCTAGAGTGCGCGCATGCACTCGACCGCCCTCCGCCATCCGCTCCTCATCACCCTCGCCGCCGAGATCGAATCCACCCAGGCCGGCCCGATGTCGGGCTATGCCCCGACCGCCGAACTCTGGCAAGCCGCCGGCGTCTTCCTCACCGACGACGCGCTCGCCCTCTCGGGGAGCGCGGCCGCCCGGCAAGGCCACCTCGGGGTGCTCACCCGCCACGCCCGTCGCCTCTCCTGGCTGTTTTTCGAACTGCGCAACGACAGCCGGCTCACCGGCGGCCCCTGGGCCGAGCGGGCGTTCTTCGGCCGCCTCGCCGACGCCGCCAACGCCTTCCTCGCCGCCCACCAACCGGAGGAGGACGACTGCGCGCCGCTGCTGGGCCATGTCCTCCGGGAAGCCGGCGAGATCCTCCGCGAGCGCTACGCACACCTGGCCGTCCGGCCGCGCCGCCCGGCGGCCCATGCGCGCACGCTCCGGACCAGCCGGCGGTTCCCGACCAGCCCCATGGCCCTGCTCGCGGCCTGATCGGCACGGGCACCGCACGGCGCCCGCCCTTCGCCGCTCACCAGCGGCGCCAGGTCACTCGTCCTTGCGCCACTTGAAGACCGTCGTGGACATCGCGGGCAGCGTGAGTTCGAGGGACTGGCTGTAGCCGTCCCACGGAACATCCTGGGCCGTGAGGCCGCCGCCGTTGCCCTCGCCGCTGCCGCCGTAGAACTCGGAACTGGTGTTGAGCAGTTCGCGCCAGAAACCGGGGCGCGGGGCCCCGATGCGATAGTTGCGACGGACCACCGGGGTGAAGTTGCCGACCACCACGATGAGCTCGTCGGGGAACCGTTCGCTGTGTCGCAGATAGGCCAGGACCGAGTTATCGGCGTCCCAGGCGGCGATCCAGCGGAAGCCCTGGTGGTCGAGGTCGTTGAGACCGAGGACCGGTTCGTTGCGGTAGAGGGCGTTGAGGTCGCGCACGAGCAGCTTGATGCCGGCGTGGTCGATGTACTGGAGCAGGTGCCAGTCGAGGCTGCGGTCGTAGGCCCACTCGCGCGACTGGCCCCATTCGCTGCCCATGAAGAGCAGCTTCTTGCCGGGCCACATCCACTGGTGGGCGTACAGCGCGCGGAGGTTGGCGGCCTTGTCCGGGATGTGCCAGGCGCCCATCTTGAGCAGCAGTGAGCCCTTCCCGTGCACCACCTCGTCGTGCGAGAACGACAGCACGAAGTTCTCGGAATACTGGTAGAGCATCCCGAAGGTGAGGTCGTTCATGTGCCACTTGCGGTGGATCGGCTCCTTCTGGAAGAAGCGCAGCGTGTCGTGCATCCAGCCCATGTTCCACTTCAGGTCGAAACCGACACCGCCGTCCTGCACGGGCTTGGTGATGCCGGCGAAGGCAGTCGATTCCTCGGCGATCATGAGCACGCCGGGGTAGTAGTGGTGCACGAGGCCGTTGACCTGCTTGAGGAACTCGATCGCCTCCAGGTTCTCGCGACCGCCAAACTTGTTCGGGATCCACTCGCCCTCCTTGCGGGAGTAGTCGAGGTAGAGCATCGAGGCCACGGCGTCGACGCGCAGGCCGTCGAGGTGGAAGCGGTCGAGCCAGGCCAGGGCGTTGGCGACGAGGAAGCAGCGCACCTCGTGGCGTCCGTAGTTGAAGATCAGCGTGCCCCAGTCCTGGTGGGCGCCCTGCTTCGGATCGGCATGCTCGTAGAGGTGCGTGCCGTCGAAGAGCGGCAGCGCGAAGCTGTCGCGCGGGAAGTGCGCCGGCACCCAGTCGAGGATCACGCCGATGCCGCGCTGGTGCAGGTAGTCGACGAAGAACTGGAAGTCCTCCGGGGTGCCGTAGCGGTGGGTCGGGGCGAAGAAGCCGGTGACCTGGTAGCCCCACGAGCCCTCGAAGGGGTGCTCGGCCAACGGCATGAGCTCGACGTGCGTGAAGCCCATCTCGAGCACGTGGTCGGCGAGCAGCGGCGCGATCTCGCGATAGGTGAGCGGCCGGTTGGCGTCCTCGACGATACGTTTCCACGACCCGAGGTGCACCTCGTACACCGACATCGGCCGGTCGAGCACGGGCTGCGCGGCGCGCTGGGCCAGCCACTCGGCGTCGCCCCACTGGTAGCGGCGGGTGTTGCAGACGATGGAGGCGTTGTTCGGCGGGGCCTCGAAGTAGGTGGCGTACGGGTCGGTCTTGAGGAAGACGGCGCCGCCCGGCGAGCGCAGCTCGTACTTGTACACCTCGCCCTCGCCCAGCCCGGGGATGAAGATCTCCCACACGCCGGAGCCGCCGAGCGGCCGCAGCGGGTGCGCCCGCCCGTCCCAGCGGTTGAAGTTGCCCACCACCGACACGCGCTGGGCCGACGGCGCCCAGACGGCGAACGTCACGCCCGGCACCCCGTCGATCGTGCGCACATGCGCGCCGAGCTTCTTGTAGATGAAATGCTCGTTGCCCTGGTTGAACAGGTAGAGGTCGTGCTCGCTGATGGTCGGCAGGAACGAATACGGGTCGGCGAACTGCCGGATGTCGCCCGAGCGCAACGTCGCCCGCAGCTGGTAGCGGAACGGCTCGGACCGTTTGGCGATGAACACCTCGAAGTAGCCCTCCGGCGCGAGCTGCTTCATCGGGTGGCGCCGCTCCGGCTTGTGGGCCGGGTCGACCACCTCGCAGGCGCTGGCCTGGGGCAGGAAGGCCCGGACGACGACCCCTTGCTCGCCGCCGCGCGCGTCGGGGTGCATCCCGAGGAAGGAGTGGGGCTCGGCGAGCTCGGCGCGCAGGAGGAGTTGGAGGGGGGTGGGGCCGGCGGCAGGTTGGGCGCTCATGCGGTAGGAAGTGCGGGGAGTATTCGCGGTGCGACCGGCGAAGCAAGCGCTCCCCGTGCCAGCCGCACCGTTCTCCGCGACCAGCCCCGCCGTCCCGCTCATCTGCGTATCTGCTCCGTTGCTCTGCGGCGCCCGCACCACCTGGCACTGCGCCGACCGCCCGCCCCCGTCCCATGAGTTCGTGGGTCCCGATTCCCCCGCTCCGCTCTTGCTCTCCGTTCCCCCATTACGCGCGCCCGCGCCCCTGCCACCACCGGTCGGATTCAGCCCGGCCGCCCCGGGCGCACCCCGGGATTGCACAGCGGCGGGCTTCCCTCTTTGCTGCCCGCCGCGTGAAGCTCCGTCCCTATCTCCTCGTCTCCACCCTCGCCCTCCTCTCCGCCCTCCGCGCGGCGGCCGCCGGCGAGACCCTCGACCTCGTCTCCCTCTCCGACCAGCCGATCGAGTTCGACTACGGCACCAGAGAGATGGTCGTGCTCGACGCCCGCCTCACCTACGGCGAGCTCGTGCTCACCGCCGACGAGATCCGCTACAACGACCAGACCCGCCAGGCCGCCGCCCGCGGCCACCTCGTCCTCACCCGCGGCACCCTCCGCCTCGTCGCCGACGAGGGCACGTACTCGCTCGCCGAGGGCAAAGTCCACCTCACCAACACGCGCGCCGGCTACTACCCGCTCTACCTCCAGGGCCGTACCCTCGAGGGCAACACCCAGGAGTTCACGCTCCAGGATGCCACCCTCTCCTACGGCGAACCCGGGGCCTTCACCCCCACCCTGCGTGCCGCCTCCCTCGATTTCGTCGAGGGCAAGAGCTTCCGCGCCCACGGCTCGCATCTGCGCCTCGGCCCGATCCCCCTCCTGCCGCTGCCCGTCTTCAGCCAACGGCTCGACACCCCGCCGCTCGACGCCGAGATCCGCGCCGGCTTCCGCAGCTCGCTGGGTGCCTTCCTCGATGTCACCGCCCTCGCCCCCATCACCGAGGGAGTGTACTTCGGGCCCGAGATCGGCCTCTACTCCAAGCGCGGCCTCATCCTCGGCCCCGCCGCCGACTACGACACCCAACGCGGCGACTCGTCCTATCTCGGCCACCTCCGCTCCGGCTGGATCTACGACTTCGGCGATCGCGAACAACGCGGCCGCGACATCCAGGACCGCCAGGTCGGTCCGCGGCGCGCCTACCTCGACTGGCGCCACCTCCAGACCTACGGCGACCATTTCTCCCTCATGGGCCAACTCGCCTACTGGAGCGACTCCGAGGTCATCCGCGACTACGCCCGCCAGCGCTTCCCCCGCAACCAGCAGCCGGAGACGTTCCTCGAGGCCGCCTACACCGGCGACAACTACGTCGCCTCCGCCTTCGGCCGTTTCCAGCCCAACGACTTCCACTCCACCCGCCGCCGCGAGCCCGAGCTCAAGCTCGAGCTCCTCGCCTCGCCCCAGGACCTCGGGGTCGTCCAACGCGGCTCCGTCGGCTTCGTCCGCCTGCGCGAGGACGACTCCACCATCGCCCTCGACCGCTCCAGCGAGCGCTTCGACGCCTTCTTCGGCCTCGAGCGCCCCACCGCGATCACCCCGTGGCTCACCTACACCCCGGTCGCCGGCGGGCGCGTGACCCACTACTTCTCGCCGCTCGGCGACAAGGATTCCTACACCCGCGTGCTCGGCCAGCTCGGCGCCGACCTGCGCGCCCGCGCCTATGGCGAGTTCGCCGTGAAGAGCGAGCGCTGGGGCGTCGACGGCCTGCGCCACCTCATCGAGCCGTTCGCCCAGTATCGTTACATCCCCGACGCCGAGAAGGGCCGCGCCTACATCCCCGACATCGACCGCACCGTCTTCTCCACCCGACTCCAGCCCATCGATCTCGGCGACATCCGCCACCTCGACGACCTGACCGAGCTCAACACCCTCCGCTACGGCCTCGCCCAACGCCTCCAGACCCGCGATGGCAAGGGCGGCGTGCGCGACCTCGTCATCCTCACCCTCGCGCAGGACCGCCACTTCAACCGCCTCGTCGCCCCCGCCCTCCGCCGCAGCTCCGATCTCCACGCCGACATCGCGGTGATGCCCGCGCAGTGGCTCCGGTTCGACGCCTTCCAGCGTTTTGACCCCCACCACTGGCGCGTCGAAGAGTTCAATGCCGGCGTCACCCTCACCGACGCCCAGTTCTGGACCGCCCGCTTCGGCATGCAGTTCCTCCGCGACCAGCTTGAGGAGTACACGCTCGACGTCGCCTACCGGCTCAACGAGCGATTCACCCTCACCGGTCTCTGGCGCTACGACACCATCGAGTCGCAGTTCTACGAACAGGTCTACGGCCTGCGGCAGACGTTCCGCAACCTCTGGTCCCTTGAGTACCAGATCGCCTTCTACGAGGGCCAGCGCCGCGAATCCGGTTTCCAATTCCGCCTCCAGCTCGAGGTCTTCAAGTTCTGAGCCCGACGCAACTGGACGACCGGTCGGCCCCGCACCCGCCGAGCCGTTTCCCCCGGAAGGCGCCGCTTCGTCGGCGCCTTCCGTTTTCACCGCAACCCGCAACGTGCCGACCACTCCGCCCTCAGCACTCCCCGATCTCACCGCCATCAGCGTGCATTGGTGGTTCTCCATCCTCCGCCCTCTGCCATCAGTCATCTGTCATCGTGCCTCCTCCTCCGCCCTCCGCCCTCCGCCATTAGTGTTCATTAGTGTGGATCAGTGGTTCCCGCCCTCCTCCCTCCGAAATCAGCGTCCATCAGCGTAAATCAGTGGTTCCTCTTCCCTTCCGCCGTCCCCGATCCGTCCTCAATCTGCCATCGTCCATCCGCCATCTGCCATCCCGCCCGTCCATGACCACGCCCGACCAATCCGCTCCCGTCCCCGGCTCGGGCCGCGCCCACCGCCAGCTCGCCATCTTCGGCGAACTCCTCCGCAGCCTCGCCCCCGCCGCCCGCCGCGAGGCCAACTTTCCCGCCTATCTCCAACACCGCCTCGGCCGCGACAAACGCTTCGGCTCCCGCGACCGCCGCATCTACCGCGCCCTCGCCTACGCCGCCGTCCGCCACCTGCCCTGGATCGAAGCCGCGCCCGCCTCCCTCCAGCCCGACCTCGCCCTCTGGCTCGCCGGCGACGAACCCGCCCTCGCATCCCTCCGCACCGAACTTCTCGCCGACTGGCCCGCGCTGCCCGCCGCTCCCGCGGCGCAAGCCGCGCTCCTCGCCGCCCGCCTCGGCCAACCGCTGACGGCCGACCAACTCTTCCCGGATTGGCTCGCCGCCGAAGCCCCCGCGCTCACCGGCGCCGCCCGCGACCTTCTGCTCACCCGCTCGCCGCTCTGGCTGCGTCTCCAGACTTCCGATCCCTCCGTGGTCGACGCCTGGCTCGGGCGCGAAGGCATCCCCTTCCGCCGCCACCCCCTCCTGCCCGACGCCCGCGCCCTGCTCGTCGAGACCGATGTCGCCCGCAGCCCGCTCCACGAGGCCGGCGCCTTCGAGATCCAGGATCTGGGTTCGCAGCTCATCCTCGCCCTCACCGCACCCGCGCCCCGCACCCGATGGCTCGACGCCTGCGCCGGCGCGGGTGGCAAGACCCTGCAGCTCGCGCGCCTGCTCGGCCCCGCCGGCCACGTCGACGCCACCGACATCCGCCCCGCCGCACTCGCCGAGCTCCGCACCCGCGCCGCCCGCGCCGGTCTGGCCAACGTCGCCACGCTCCCCGCTCCGCCCCCCGCCGACCGCCTCTACGACGGCGTGCTCGTCGACGCCCCGTGCAGCGGCTCCGGGACCTGGCGACGCTCGCCGCACCTGCGCTGGCAGACCACCGCCGCCGACCTGCGCCGCCAACACGAACGCCAGCTCGCGATCCTCGCGCAGAACGCCGCCCATGTCCGTCCCGGCGGCCGCCTGGTCTACGCCACCTGCTCGCTCGCCCGCACCGAGAACGAGGGCACCGTCGCCGCCTTCCTCGCCGCGCATCCGGATTTCCGCGTCATCCCGCCGGCCGACTCCTTCGGCTGCGCCGCCGGCGAGCTCGGCACCGCCATCCTGCCGCAGGTCCACGACACCGACGCGTTCTTCGTGGGCGTGCTCGCGCGCCGCTGACCACCATGCGCCTGTTCCGCATGCCCACCGCCCGCACCGTCTGGATCGCCGGAATGATCGCCGCGCTCCTGCTGCTCGTCGCCCTCCGCTACGAGCCGGGCCACGGCCTCACCACGCTCACCCAGTTCGACGTCGTCTTCCAGCCGCGCCAGGTCCCCGCGCTCGCCACCATTCCCCACCACGTACGCAGCCCCACGGGCTTCGACGGGCAGTTCTACTGCCAGCTGGCCCTCGACCCCCTGCTGCTCGATCCCCACACCCCCGCGGCGCTCGACATACCGGCCTTTCGCGCGCGGCGCATCCTTGTGCCGTGGCTCGCCTACCTCCTCGGCGCCGGCCAGCCGTATTGGATCGTCCACCTCTACCCGCTGCTCAACGTCGGTTTCTGGCTTCTCCTGCTCGCGCTCCTGCTGCGAGTCGTGCCCGGAGCCACCGGCCTCGAGCGCGCCGCGATCACCGCAATCCTCTTCTCCACCGGGGCGCTGGAGAGCGTGCGCCTGGCCGTGACCGATCTCCCGGCCTCGTATTTCGCCGTGCTGCCCGCACTGCTTGGCGCCGCGGGGATCGGCGGCATCGCCGCGCTCGCGGCCGCGAGCCTCACCCGTGAGACGGGCATCCTGGCCATCGCCTCGTTCTACGCCGCGCCGTCGCCCGTGCAGCGTCCTCTCTGGCAACGGTTCGCGCTGGCTGGTGCCGCACTCGTCCCCGTCGCGCTATGGAACGGATACATTTTCTGGAGGTGGGATCTCTCATTCACCGCAGGCGGCACTCTCGGCCTGCCCTTCGTGCACATGGCCGCCGCGCTCTGGGCGAACCTCCTGCGCTTCCTGAGCGAGCTGAGCCCCGGCGGCCTAGGCGGAGTGGCCACCATCGCCGGGTTGCTGGTACAAACCACCTATCTCTGGACACACCGGCGCCCGGCCGATCCGCTCTGGCGCGTCGGCGTCGCCTTCTCGGTCCTGATGGTCTTCCTCGGCGGGTTCGTCTGGGCGATCCCCAACGGCGCCTGCCGTTTCCTGCTGCCGCTGACGATCGCCTTCAACCTGCAGTTGGTGCGCGCACCGCAGCAGCCACACCGCCGGGCCTGGTTCGTCGCCGGCAACGCCTACTCGCTCTTCGGCGTGCTCAAGTTCCTCACCTACGCGTCCTGAGCGCCCTCGACCGCCCCGGCGCGCCCCGGGAAACAGCACCGCTTCGCTCACCATCCATGCCGGCCTCGATCCTCCGTCCCCGGGTTGTCTGCGCGGCCGTCGCGTTTGCGCTCCTGCCGCTCGCCCTTCCCTCCGCCCCGCAGAACGTCCTCGTGCTGGGCGACAGCCTCTCCGAGGAGTACGCCTTCGAGCTCCCGTTCTCCGCGCCCGACAGTGATCCGTTCCGGGCCAACCTCCGCAACTGGATCGAGCTCCTCGCCGCCACCCGCCCCACCGAGATCTCCTTCGGAAGCTACGACGGCAACCTCGCCGCGTACCCCGACTATCGCGACGGCGGCCACGCCTACAACTGGGCCGTGCCCGGTTTCAAGACCACCGACCTCGCCGAGCTCATCAACCCTCCGCTCCTGCCGCGCGACGAGCTTGAGCTCCTCGACGCCCTCTCCTGTCCCAAGCTCAAGAGCCAGCTCAAGGACGACGTCGCCTGGGTCGTGATCTTCTGCGGTGGCAACGACCTCAGCTCCCTCTACTCCGAGCTCGCCTCCGGCACCGCCACGCCCGCGCAACTCGCCGCGATCCGCGACAACCTCGCCGCCACGATCGACTTCGTCCGCACCCAGAACGCCGCGCTCAAGATCGTCCTCGTCAACGCCCCCGACATCGGCGTCACCCCCGCCGTGCAGGCGCGCGGCGCCACGCCCGAGGCCCGCGCCGCCGCCACCACCCGCATCGCTTCTCTCAATACACTGCTCGCCGCCTTGGCCGCCGACCGCGGGATCGCCCTCGCCGACAGCTTCACGCTCACCCGCCGCGTCGCCGAAGCCGCACCGTTCCGGCTCAACGGCACCGCCTTCCTCCCGACCGCCCACCCCGAGAACGACCCGCACCACCTCTTCGCCAAGGACGGCTTCCACGCCTCCACCGTCCTGCAGGCGCTCATCGCCAACGAGATCCTCGGCGCGCTGAACACCCGCTACGCCGCCGGCTTCACGTCCCTGGCCAACCGCGAGATCATCGCGGCGCTCGGACTCGACCCCGACCAGCCTCTCCGCGACTGGCTCGCCGCCGCCGCGCTGCCCGCCGACACTGCGCCGACCTCCGATCCCGACGCCGACGGTCTCCCGCTCCTCACCGAATTCGCTCTCGGCCTCTCGCCCACCCAGCCCGACGCGGCGCCGCTGCGCGCCATCCCGCCGGAGGAGCCCGACTCCGTCGCCCGTTTCGAATATCCGATCGACCACTCCGGCGGCTACGCCCTCACCTCCGTCGAGTGGACCGCCGAGCTCGGCGCCCCCTGGCAACCCGTGCCCACCGAGTGGATCTCGGCCGGTTCCGCCGCGCACGAAGTCACGCTCCCGGCCACGACCGGCCCCGGCGTTTTCCTCCGGCTATGCAGCACGCCCGCGCCCTGACAGAGTCGGCAGGACAACATCTGCGTCACGGAGCGAAAGGTGCCGCCCTCCAGCCACCAGTGGTCGGCGTGCACCGGCGTCCAACAGCGGTTCAAAGCGCCTTGGCCGCCGAACGCGTTCGTTCCTCTTTCAATCAACAACCACGGATTCCACGGATGAACACGGATCATCCAGCGATCATCCGTGCCCATCCGTGTGATCCGTGGTCATCCTCCGCTCCGCCGACTCGGCCGTGTTGCTTCTCCGCAAGGCCGCGCCCCAGCGCATCTGAGTTCATGCGTTCCAGATTCTCCGCGTCTGCTCGGCTCGTCTCCGTTCGGATCGGTTCCAGCGTTCCACATTCCACTCAGGCGATCAGCCCGGCGCCCTCGTCGAAGCCGAGCATGAGGTTCATGCACTGCACCGCGGCGCCCGAGGCGCCCTTGCCGAGGTTGTCGAGCCGCGCGACCACGAGGATCTGCTCGTCGTTCCCGAAGACCGAGAGATCGCAACGGTTCGTGCCGTTGCTGGCCAGCGTGCGGAAGAAGCCGTCGTCGAGTTCGGTCGATGGGTTCACCTCGGCCGCCACGCGCACGAACTTCTCGCCGGCGTAGGCCGCGGCCAGCGCCGCCTGGATCTCCTTCGCGCCGACCGGCTTCGCCAGCAGCCGCCGCTCAAAGGCGATGCACACGGCCATGCCGCGATAGAAGTCGCCGATGATCGGCACGAAGACCGGGTTCTGCGCCAGCCCGCTCACGACCCGCATCTCCGGCAGATGCTTGTGTGTGAGGCCGAGCGCATACGGCCGCGGCGCCACACGCTGGTCCTGCGTCGAATCCTTGGCCTGCCGCGCGGTTACGTCGGCCGCCTTCTCCGCGTAGGCGGCGATGAGCTTCTTGCCGCCGCCGCTGAACCCGGTGAGCGACGTGCAGACGATCGGATACGTCGGCGGCACGATGCCCGCCTCGACCAGCGGCGAGACGATGAGGTTGAAGCCGGAAGCATGGCAGCCGGGCACGGCGACCTTCTTCGCCGCCTGCACCGCCGCGCGCTGCTTGCCGCCATGCAGCTCCGGCAGGCCGTAGACCCACTCGGGGTTGGTGCGGTGCGCCGTCGAAGCGTCGAGAAAACGTACCTTCGGCAGGTCAGCCGCGAGGGCGACAGCCTCCTTCGAGGCGACGTCGGGCAGGCAGAGGAAAACGATGTCGGCCGCGGCGATCATCGCCTTGCGGGCCGCCGGATCCTTGCGTTTCTCCGGATCGATCGCGATCACCTCCACATCGGTGCGGCTGGCGAGCCGCTCGTTGATTTCGAGGCCGGTGGTGCCTTCGCTGCCGTCGACAAAGATCTTGGGTTTCATGCGGTGGAACATGGTTGGAGGAAGGTCGAACACTGCGCCGGCAACCGCGCGGCGCGTCAACACCACTAACGGCACTTTTGCGGTCGCGATCGCCAGCGGCACGGTCGCGCAACACGCCGCTCGCCGCCGCGCCACTCAGCAAAACCCCGAGGCCCGCACCACGCTTCGCCGGATTTCGCCGGCGCACCGGGTCCGCTATCTTCCGGCCAACTATGCACTCGGCCGCGGCACCGCGCGGTGGAGGAGGCTCCGGCGTTTTCCCGAGCATCGGGCGGGTGCACCCCAGCCCGCCCCGGCAGCTCCTCGCCACCCACCCAGTCCGCACCTCCGGCCGCTTTGCCCGCGACAGGCACCCCGGCCCTCACGATCTCCGCCCCCACGCCAACCAGGAACAGCCATGAAAACAGCCATCAGCTTGATCCTCGCGGCCACCTTGACCGCCCTCGGTCTGGCCCAAACCGCCATCCCCGCGCTCCCGCTCTCCACCGAACACAAGAAACTTGAAATCTGGCTCGGCGACTGGAGCTACGAGAGCACGCTGCACGAGTCGCCCCTCGGCGCCGCCGGCACCTACAACGGCAACTACACCGTGCTCCCCATCCTCGGCGGCAAGTGCGTCGAGTTCCGCGGCGAGGAGACCGGCACCGCCGGCTCCCTCCACTGGGTCGAGACCGACAGCTACGATCCGGTCAACCAGCGCTACCGCTGGAACGGCTTCGCCAGCGACGGTTCCATCAACGATGTCACCTACACGTTCGACGGCCCGGTCGCCGCCTACTCCGGCACCATGACCACCGGCGACAAACAATACCATATCCGCGGCGCCATCACTTTTGCCGACGACGCCCAGAGCTACTCCGACAAGCGCGAGATCTCCGCCGACGGCACCGCGTGGAGCCCGCTCAGCGAAGTCCGCGCGACCAAGCTCACCCGGGTGCTCGCCGCGGCCGTGTCGCCCGAGGAGGAACTCATGGAACTCGAGAAGGCCTGGGCCGCCGCCTATGTCGCCGCGGACGTGAAGGTGCTCGAGCGCCTTGAGGCCGACGAGTGGATCTGCACCACCGCCAAGGGCGAAGTCTTCGGCAAGGCCGACGACATCCGCGAGGTCGCCGACGGCTCGTTCAAGGCCACGGCCTTCGAGATGTCCGACCTCAAGGTCCAGCTCCACGGCGACACCGCCATCGTCACCGGTCGCCAGACGGAGAAAGCGACCTACAAGGGCGAGGACGTCAGCGCCGTCCACCGCATCACCGATGTCTGGCGGTTCCGCGACGGCCGTTGGCAAGCCATCGCCAGCCACCTCTCGCGCGAGGCGGTCACGCCCGCTGCGCCCTAGTTGAGTCCGCGCGGCTTCCACCGTCCCCGAGCACGCCGCTCTCCCGGCTCCGGCCCTTGGGCGGGCCGCCTTCACCACGCGCGGGCCTCCAGATGCGGCAGACTCGCACCGCCAAGTCGTTTCGCCCGTAGCCCTGCAAGCAAACGCGCCGGCCAACCCATCCCCCTAGTATCCGCGCCACCACCATGAAAACCACGCTCCTCTCGCTCCTCGCGGTCACCTTGACCGGCCTCGTCTTCGCCCAGACCGCTCCGCAGCCCGGATCCTCCACCGTCGAGAGCCAGCCGCTCGAGCGTTGGCTCGGCGACTGGACCTTCGAGACCACGACCCACGCCTCCCCCTTCGGCGCCGACGGCACCAACGTGGGTGCCTGCTCCGTGTTGCCCCTCCGCGCCGGGCCGGGCGGCGAGTTCGGCGACAAGGCAACCGGCCCGGAGGAAAACCTCCGCCGGATTGAGTCCGACGGCTTCGATCCCGCCCGTGGCGGCTTCTTCTGGGACTCATTCGCCGGCGACACCGCCGTGATCGATCCCGCCTACACGTTCGACGGCCCCCGCGTCTCCATGGTCGGCACCCTGCGCGCCGGTAAAAAACGCTACCTCTTCCGCAGTCTCGTGACGTTCGCCGAAGACTTCCAAAGCTTCACCGACCGGCGCGAAATCTCCGCCGACGGCATGCACTGGACGCTGCTCAGCGAAAGCCGCGCCGCCAAGGTCGGGTCCGTCCTCGCCGCACCGGATCGCGACCTGCCGCAAGCCGCGCCCCCGGAAGCCACGAGCCCGCGGACTGACCTCGCAACCAAAACGCAATGGACTCCCGCCCAGCAGGGGATCGTCGCGGTGTTCGACGAATGGGCCGCCGCGGAGATCGCGGCCGACCCCATACGCCTCATGCGCCTCCTCACCGCGGATTTCCTCGGCGGGGAATTGCCGAGCAGTGCCCCCCTCGATCGAACCGGGGTGCAGCGGCTGTTCGAAGGAGCCATCGCCGAGTGCAAGATCGTGACCTGCGCTATGCCGCCCACCTCGATCCTGATCGAGGGCGACACCGCCGTAGCCTGCGGCCGCTATGCGGAAACGCGGTGCGGAAACACCGGAGCACGATTCGCGCGCTCCGGCCAATGGGTGGCCACGTTGATCCGCCGAGGACAGCAATGGCGCATTCTCAGCCTCTTCTGGCTCGAGGGCACGCCAGCCACCGACAAGGCCTCGATCAAGGCCGATGCGGGCGCGGCACTCGAAACCGTCAAGACCTCCGTCTGGGCCGTGCGCGCCGACGTGCCCGGCTCCCGCCGGGTCGACACCGACAGCATTGCCTACGACTTCGCGTTCTCCTTCCACCGCATCCTCGATCCCCTGCTCCACCCCTCCGTAACGGGTTGGGCACCCGCCCCGCGCCCCTGCCGCCGCCTCAATCGCGTGTTGATGGGTCCGTTACGCAACCCCCGGCTTTCGTTCCCGCTCCCGACCTCCAGCCTCCGTACCCCGTCCCGCTTGATCGCTTGGGCCGGGGCAGCAACCGATCACGTCGCGCCGCCCTCTACTCCGCGACTGCGCAGTGCCGCTTGAGCCCCGCTTGCTCGATCCGGATACCCGCCTAAATTCCCGCCCGTTGGAATCCCCACCACGACTCCGCTCCGACGAGGGAAACGGCGGACGTGAAACAGGCAACCCTCGCCAACCAGGAGGACTCAACCACACCACCCCAGGGCCCCACCCGCCGCCCCCAGCGAAGACGGCGCAGTCCAGCCCTGCTTTCCCTCCTCCCCACGCAATGTCCTCAACTCCGGAGGTATTATGACCATCAAAACACACGCGCCCGCCCTGCTGGCGACGCTTCTGGTGTCGCTCCTGCTCGCCGCCCCGGCCAGCGCCCGGGATTGGTATGTCGACGGCAGTGCAGCCGGCCCCGGCATCGGCACCCGCGCCCGCCCTTACCGCACAATTCAATCGGCCATCAATCGCGCCCGCTCCGGCGATACCGTACTGGTGGCAATCGGCACCTACCGCGAGACCATCACACTCAAGAACGGCGTCGATGTGGAGGGCGCCGCGATCCTCGACTGCGAGAATGTGCGCCGCGGCATTCGGGCCGATGGGATCTCGTCGCGGGTCCATGTCCTCGACTTCACGGTGATCAATGGCAAGGAGCGCGAGGGCGCCGCCGCCTACGTAACCGATTCCAAGGTCTCCTTCCGCAACTGCACCTTCCGGGACAACGCGGCCGACAACAACGGCGGGGCGGTGTACGCCGCCGACTCCGACGTGAAGTTCACCGCCTGCCTCTTCGCCGACAACGAGGCCGTGGCCAACGGTGGGGGCATATTCTGCGACAACTCCACCATCGACCTCCAGCGAGGCCGCTTCGAGGGCAACCGCGCGTTGCACCTCATCCCCGGTGGCTTCACCAGGACCACCGGCGGGGCCCTTTCGGTGACCCGCAACTCGACGATCACCCTCACCGGTACCGAGTTCGCCCAAAACAGGTCGGCCCTGGGCGGAGCGATCGCGCTGGAGCACAGCGAGGTCAGCGCCACCCGCTGCGAGTTCACCGAAAACAATGCCCGGGCCGAAGGCGGGGCGGTGGAAGTCAGTTCGCTTACCGGGGCCTCCCATTTCTACGACCTCAACAACGTCTACTGGAAGAACGAGGCGACCAGCGCCGGCGGCGCCCTCCACGTCTCGGGCTCATTCCAACTGGTCAACAGCACCTTCCACCGCAATCAGGGCGGACACGAAGGGGACGGGCTGTATCTCGTGGCCGGATCCGGCACGATCACCAACTGCATCTTCTGGCAGAACCCCGACTCCGAGATCTTCCTCGGGGGCCGCCTGGCGAGCGTGACCGTGGGCCACAGTTGTGTGGCGGGCGGGTACGCCGGGGTGGGCAACATCGCCGACGACCCCTTGTTCACCGGCGGCGAGCGCGGCGCCATCCGTCTGCGCGCCACCTCGCCCTGCATCGACCGCGGGCGCAACGATGCCCCCGCGACATCGCCCATCGACATCGACCGGCGGCCGCGCGTCGTGCCCGGTTCGGCCGGCGCGCCGGCGATCATCGACATGGGCGCGGCTGAATACGACCCCTCCTACATCCCGCCACTGCGCGCAGAACTCTGGAGACCGGGTGATTGAAGCCGGAGAATCGCGTGCGAGCACGCTCATGCCCTAGTCCGCATCCGTCGCCAGGCTCCGGGCGGATCAGTTGCTGATCCACGCCCAAGGCCGGGTCGTGGTCCATGTCCTGCACCGTCGGGGTAGCGATGATTCCAGGTCGGCCGGCGAACCGAGCCTCGACCACTCCGTCGCGCGAGGTGGGCCCCGGCGAATACCAGCAGGTGGTGATCTTGCGAGGCGCCGCAGCGAGGCCTCCCGGTCCGACTGCCACGGTGACACGGGTCCGGCCGCTGGCAAAGGGATCGACCGAGAACGCCGCAGCCACCGCTGCGCGATGCAACCCACCTTCCTCTGGGGCAACACCCGGTTGCGGGCCGCCCGCTGCTTCCGCCGCCCGCCCTCTGTCGCCCGTCATCGGCCTTTTGCCATCCGTCATCAGTCCTCCGTCGTCCGCCCTCCGTCCTCACGCCTCCGCGCTCCGCCCATGAACGCGCATCCCCAGTCCGTGCCTCGCTCCATCGCATTGCTCGCCGTCCTGCTGGCCTCCACCATCCCGACGCGCAACGGATCCCGCGCCCCAGAGGCGCGCGGTTCTCCACGGCAGCGGACCTCGCGGCGTTCTACCAGATGATGCTCGGTGGCGGGACGCGCGACGGAGTGCGTATTCTCCGCCCGGAAACAGCGGCCGAGCTCACTCGCTGCCAGACGGGCGATCCCGAGGTCTGGCCCGGCGTGAGTTGGGGCCTCGGGTTCGCGCTGATCGAGGATCCCACCGGCCTGGCCGCCAACCGCACGTACCGATCGATCATTATCGGCCACGGCGGCGCGATGGGAACCGGCAGTCATGTCGACGTCGGCCGCGGCGGCGGGACGCATCCTCATGGTGCACGTCGCCGCACGGCCGCCCAACCCCGCCACCGCACTGCTGCGCCAAGCCTGCGAGCAGGCCATCGCCGAAGCCCTCGGTCTGCCCCCCACCCAGTGAGCAGCGGCGATCCGCCGATCTCACTCCACCGGGGCGAGAATTCCGTCGATTCCCGACGCTCACCCACCTTTCGTTTGGGCCCCACCATGCGCGCCTACGTTACCGCCCGACTGAAGGGCAAGGAACTCTTCGGCCACCCCATCGGGCTCTACGCCCTCTTCATGACCGAGATGTGGGAGCGGTTTTCCTACTACGGCATGCGCGCGCTGCTCGTGCTCTACATGACGGACTACCTGCTGAGCGACCCGGCGCGCGCCGAGCGCGTGCTCGGCATGGGCGGCCTCTCCGCGCTGCTTGCCAAGGTCTTCGGCCCGCTCACCGTCCAGCAGCTCAGCTCGCAGATCTACGGGCTCTACACGGGTTTCGTGTACTTCACCCCGCTGCTCGGCGGCCTGCTCGCCGACCGCATCCTCGGCCGCTACCGCACCGTCTACCTCGGCTGTGTGCTCATGGCGCTCGGCCACTTCCTCATGGCCAGCGAGTCGCTGTTCCTCGTCGCGCTCGTCGTCCTCGTGTTGGGCAACGGCTGTTTCAAACCCAACATCGCCACGCAAGTCGGCGACCTCTATCCGGCCGGCGATCCGCGCCGCGACAGCGCCTACACGATCTTCTACATGGGCGTGAACGTGGGCGCGTTCCTCTCGCCGCTGGTCTGCGGCACGCTCGGGCAGGTCGTCGGTTGGCACTGGGGTTTCGGCGCCGCCGGCGTCGGCATGGTGTTCGGTCTGGTGATCTACTGGCTGGGCAGCGGCCTCGTGCCGAGGAGCGCCTCGGCGCAACCGGCCAACTCCGCCGCGCGCGCCGCCGAGACCAAGCAGCCGCTCACCCGCGGCGAATGGCAGGCGCTCGCCGCCCTCGTGGTGCTCTGCGCGCTCAACATCACCTTCTGGGCCGTCTACGAGCAGCAGGGCAACACCCTCCAGCTCTGGGCCGACAAACGCACCGACTGGACGGTCCTCGGATTCACCCTGCCCTCCACTTGGTATCAGTCTTTCAACCCCGTGATGATCGTGCTCTTCGCCCCGCTGCTCACCGCCTTCTGGGCTTGGCGCACGCGCCGCGGCCGCCCCTCCACCAGCATCGGCAAGATCGCGCTCGGCTCCGTGCTGCTCGGCCTCGGCTACAGCGGCATGGTGCTCGCGGCCCGGGTCGTGCCGGAGGGCCAGCGCGGCGGCCTGCACTGGCTGGTGAGCACCACCGCGATCTTCACCATCGGCGAACTCTACTTCTCGCCGGTCGGCCTCTCGCTGGTGAACAAGGTCGCCCCGGCCCGGCTGGCCTCGACGATGATGGGCTTCTGGTACCTCTCGAGTTTCTTCGGCAACTACCTCACCGGCTACCTCGGCACCTTCTACGACACCATGCCGAAGGACCGCTTCTTCCTCCTGCTCACGGCCATCGCGGTGGCGACCGGCGGCGTCATCATGCTGCTGCGCCGCCCGCTCGAACGCGCCATCGGCCGGCACGTCTGAGCCGTGATCATGCACTTGCGGCAAAATCCACGAGCGAACCTCCGGCCAGCGTCGGTGAAACCACCGGCCGGCATGCTCGCCCCGTGGGTCCGGTCTCCGACCGGACACCTCCAACTCCAGCCGTGACCGCCGGCTCACGTATTCCGCCGTCCAGTCAGAGACAGGACCTACTCGCGGACGGCATGATCACGGCTGCACACCGGTTGCCAGCCGCGTCGCCCACGCCCCCCGTACTTCGTTCCCTTCGTTGCCTTCTGTCGCTCCGAACGGCGCCGCCTGGGATCAGGCCGGGAACGCGCTGCGCGGACCGAAGTCCACTCCGAGCACGCAGATGTCGTCGGCGAAACCGGTGGCCGTCGCGCTGGCGCCGAACTCCTTCACCGCCGCGAGCACCCCATCGAGTAGCAGAGGCGTGGCGACAGTCGCCCTGGCGGCAAGCGCCGCCTTCAGGCGCTCCGGTCCGAACTCCTCGCCGCTCGCGTCCGCCGCCTCGTACAGCCCGTCGGTGTAGACGAAGACCCGGTCGCCCGGCTTGAGCGGCACCGTCGCCGCCTCGTAGCTCTCGTCCGGGATCATGCCGAGCGCCGGCCCCGAGCCGTCGGCGCCCACCCGGATCTCCTCCACGGCCCCGGACTTACGCAGCAACAGCGGGTGCGGATGGCCGGCGTTGGCGAGCTTCAGTTCCCCGCGCGACACGTCGATCACGAGGTAGACGGCCGTCACGAACACCAGATCGCCCGCGCGCTCCAGCATCGCCTGCAGGCCGCGGTTGAGCTCGCTGAGGAAACGCTCCGGGTTGCCCGCCAACGCCCGGTGCTCGCGCACCAGCCCGTGGATGAGCGCCGCCACCAGCGCCGCGCGCACGCCGTGCCCCATCACGTCGCACAACAGCACCGCCGCCGACATCGGCACGACCGGCAACACCGCGAAGAAATCGCCCGCCACCGCGCTGCTCGGGATCCACCGGTGACAGAATCGCACTAGGCTGTGCTCGGCCGCCACCCCGGCAGGCGCGACCGGATACTGGTGCGGCAGCAACGCCGCCTGCACCTGCCGCGCCATCGCGAGGTCGGCTTCGAGTTGGGTGTTCTTGCGGCGCAGCTCGGCCGTCGACTCGACCAAGCGATCCTCGAGTTGGCGCCGGTCCAGCGCGCTCAGGATCGCCCGCCGCAGTTCCGGCAGATGCAGCCCGCCCTTGACCAGGTAGTCCTTCACCCCGCGTTTCATCGCCTCGACCGCCACCTGCTCGTTGCCCCCGGCCGTCAGCATGATCACCGAGGGGCGCAGCCGCTCCGGCAGCTTGTTGAGCTCGTCCAGCACGGCCAGGCCGTTGAGGTCCGATAACTGGTAGTCGAGCAGCATCAACGCCCAGTCGCCCGTGCGGGCCTCCTCCAGGGCTGCCGCCCCGGTGCGCACCCACTTCGCCGCGCAACGCACCCCTTCGCCGATGTTGCGGAACAGCCCCTGCAAGACCGCGCCAACCATCGGGTCGTCGTCGACGATCAGGACCGGGATGGGATTCTGGGGCATAGTGGAGCCGCGGCCATGCGCGGCAGGGTCTCACATCGGCGAAACCCGCCGCCGGTTTAGGGGTTCCGCCGCCGCGCCAGGCCGGGTCCCCGCTCGTCACCACGCCACCGCCGCCACCCGCCTCCCCGAATCCCATTCCTGATTTCCTGAGTTCCAGATTTTGCCCCGCCCGATTCCGCCCCTCCGCCCGCGATCAGCGGGCGCCAACACCCACCGAGCCTGCGGCGATCAGCCGCAGGACACTTTCGAAGCTTCGCCCATTGGCGAAGCCCATCAGTGGTTCACACACTCCCGGAATCCGACCCCGGAAAATCTGGAATTCAGCGCAGACGCGCGGAGGCGCGGCCTTGCGGGGAAGCAACACGCCTGATTTGGCCGCACGGCAATTGACCACGGATCACACGGATGGACACGGATGCTCGGCGGACGATCCGTGGACATCCGTGAAATCAGTGGTTTCTGGTTCATGTTGCTTGAGCGGAAACCGGACCAGTCCACGCAAAGCGGAACCGCTCTGCCGTACGGCAGAACACGCTGATGGACTCCGGAAATACCACGCGCTCCGCTGCTCCGGTTCTCCGTTCCCGTTTTCCAGTGTTCCACATTCCCCCTTCCGCCCGCCCCTCCCGTCCACCGCCCACGGTCCACCGGCAACCGGCAACAGGCAACCGTCCACCGCTCACCGGCGACCGCCCATTCCCGCCTTGCCCGCCCGCGCCCCGTCCGCCTCCATTCCGCCGTGGTCGCGCCCATCCCCGATACCGATTATCGCATCAAGCTGCAGGTCTTCGAAGGCCCGCTCGACCTGTTGCTGTTCCTCATCCGCAAGAACGAGCTCGATATCTACGACATCCCCATCGAGCAGGTCACCACGCAGTACCTCGACGCCCTCCACGCCATGGGCGAGCTCAAGCTTGAGCTGGCCGGCGAGTTCTTCGTCATGGCCGCCACCCTCATGGAGATCAAAAGCCGGCTGCTCCTGCCCAAGCACCAGCAGGCCGTCGATCCCAACGCCGTCCCCGACGAGGAGCTCGACCCGCGCTGGGAACTCGTCCACCAGCTCATCCAGTACAAGAAGTTCAAGGACGCCGCCGGCGGCATCGCCGAGATGATCGGCACCCGCCAGGCCATGCTCGAGCGCGCCCAGGTCCAGCAGAACCTCGCCGCCGCCGACCGCCCCCTGCGCCCCTCCGACCGCATCGAGCTCTGGAACGCCTTCAACCAGGTCCTGCGCCGCCTCGCCGAGAAACTCGTCGTCGGCGACATCAAGGACGACAACGTCACCGTCGTCGACCAGATGGAAGTCATCCTCAAGCGCATCGCCTTCGAGCCGCGCTTCACCTTCTCCTCGCTGCTCCCCGGCAAGACCACGCTGCGCACCCTCGTCTCGACCTTCATCGCGGTGCTCGAGCTCACCCGCATGCTCAAGATCCGCATCGCGCAGGACAAACACTTCGAGGACATCACCATCGAGCGCCGCGACCCCGAGCCGCAGCCCCCCAAGGAGGGCGAGCTCCAGTTCGACGCCGCCCCCGCGCCGGACACTCCCGCTCCCGCCGAAGCCACCGCCACGCCCGCCGCAACCGCAGCGCCGCTCCCCGTTACCGACGACGCCCCACCGACCACCGGCCCCAGTCCACAGCCCACCGTCGACGGCACACCGGACACCGGACACCGGTTACCGGTTACAGGCGGCTCCCCCACACCGACCACCGGCGACGACCAACCGTCCACCGAGGCGGCGTCGACACCGCCCACCGGCGACCGGCCACCGGCCACCGATATTCAGCCCGCGTGAAGAAACCGAAGCCCGACAACGCCCATCTGCTCGGCGTCGGCCTCGACCATCAGGACGGCCACAAGCGCATCACCCGCGGCGAGCAGTTCACCCTCGTAGGTGGCTCGCAGGAGACGCACGAGCGCATGACCGAGACCGTCGTGAAGACCTTCGAGGACCTCAAGCAGCGCGGCAAGGACCTGCGCGAGGTCGAGCCCAAGGAACTCGGCGACATCCTCCGCAAGAACACCCCGCGCGAGTAGTGCGCCAGCGCCTCCGCCGTATGCCGAAGAACCGCCAGACTCCACGTTATGTGTGTCTCGCCGCGGCGCTCGGCATCGTCCTGTCGATTATCCCCTCGTGCCGGGAAGTGCCGACCTCCCAGTCGGCGGCACCACACCGATCAAAGACTGGGTCGGTCCTGCTGACGTTCGACCCATCGATCAACGGGAGAAAGAACGAAGCAGAACTCTGGGCGCTCATGATCGAGCTCACCACGAAGCGCGCCAAGGAGCTTGGCGGAGAGACTGAAGTATCCGATCTGGGGAACCACCAACTCCGCGTGACTTTCTTCGACCATCAAGAGCAGGATCTCGCCAGAATCCGCCGCCGAATGCTTGGCATCGGGATTCTCGAGTTCCGCATCCTGCACCCGACACTGGTCTTTCTCACAGTGCCTCCTGCTGTGTCCTCCATTCCTGAAGGCTACGAGTTGATGTCCATGCTCTGCACGGAAATGGACGGTCGCGATGTTGAGTTCTATAACCTTGTCCAGCGCACCGCCGAGATGACGGAGACCGTTGTGACCTACACAGAGGCAGTCCCCGACGACTATGGCGGCTACATGATCATGCTGCACCTTACGCCGGCTGGGCAGTCACGATTCGCCGAAGTCACTGGCGCCAACATCGGCCGGCATTTGGGTATCGTTTTCGATGGCAAGCTCTACAGCGCACCAATGATTCGCGACCGCATCGAAAGCGATGCCGCGCAGATCACTGGTCGATTCACGCAACGCGAAGCACTGGAGTTGGCCAATATCCTGAACAATCCATTGGGCCTGCCGGCTACGTTAACGGTCGAGCCTTGAGAACTCGCCGTTCATAGCGTTTCCGTTCCGGCTCACCCGCGCAGGCGGCTCCGCCAGTATCCTGGCCTGCGTCGGAAATGGGCCACGGCGAGCACCGCCACCGCGTCCGCCTGTTCGACGAAAATCAACGCGTAGGGAAACACCTTCCCGAAGTGCCGTTGCACCGGGCGTCGCACGTACGGATAACGCTGCGGG
>JAEWNN010000044.1 GCA_023457035.1 Verrucomicrobiota bacterium | reverse complement strand
ATCACGCTCTTGGTAATGTTCATGTTTCAATGAGCTCGCCGAACCAGTCAGTAGTGGGAACGCCGGCCCAGCGCCCGCCTTCCAAGCAAAGTCTGGTGTCCGGCGTTCCACACTTTTAGCGTTCGGCAAAAGAAGAGATGGAACCGCTTACCAAGCTCCCCCAGCCACCGAGAGGCAGCAAAGAAGCTGTCGCGTATGGGATCATCGATGGTCTGCTGAATCTCATGCTGAACCGGCACATTCACGTCCTGGAAGCGAATGGGTACTTGAATGCGAAGAAGTTCTATGCCGACGCCGGCTGGAATGGCGGCAAGAAGGGGAAGGCTCTTGCGATGAAGCACGATTTGATGGACGAGGCTCAGCTCAGATTCGCGAAGCAGATCGCAGAAGTACTCGCCGAACCAGCCACTACAGGGAACGCCGGGGAGACGCCCCTTTCTTCGGCTGAGCCGGAGGCCCGGCGTTCCTGACCTGAAACGTTCTGCAAAAGATGAAGCGGCTCCTTCTCTTATCTCTCGCTTGCCTTCTCTTGGCTGGGTGTGTTCACCACGAAAGCCTTTGCGGGAATATGGTCTTCATTTTCATCGAAGGCGAAGTGCGGAAGGTTGAGGCGAATTTCCGCGATGATCGCCTGCTGCACTCTGATGTGATGGTCCGAGGTTCCATGACCGAGTGGCGGCCCGGCCCACTTTGGAAGGTTCAGGGGTATTTCACGCTCGCTATCGAACTGGAGGCGACTGCGCCCATCGAGAATGTCGATGTCGCAGTCGAGTCCGGTCGCCAGGGCGCAAGCAGCTATTCAAAGATTCCGGTTTTCCAAGCGGAGAGCTTCGTCGGCAAGAAGCAGCTCGTTTTGTTCGATGTCGGAGGCGATGCCCCGGACGCTCAGATCGTGCTCCTGTTCGGAAAGAAGGACGATCCGAGGCGGCGTGAGATCGAGATCAGAGACCTGTGGAACAGAGGGCAGAACCAGCCACTACAGGGAACGCCGGCAAAGGCCCCGTCCTCTTCGACCGAGCCGGAGGGCCGGCGTCCCTGACCTGAATCGTTCGCCGATGAAAACCCCAACCCTAGCTCTTCTCCTGCTTATCAGCTGTCTGCCGTGCACGTTCGCGGCGCAGCGCGAGTTCAAAGTCCATGGCGATCAGACGCTCGTCACCGAGCTGAAAGACGGATTGCCGGTGCCTGCTACGAAAGACGGAGTTACGTGCTGCCTCCCGGCGTTTGTTGCGCGAGAAGGAGAGTTTGCCATTCAGTTTTCCGTCGAAGCACAGAGCGCGATCAGGTTGGTATCGGTCGACGATGTCACCGGAGCCACGGAAGAGCATATCCTCGCGAGTGGTCCTCGGAAGGAAGATTCGGTCTACTGGATGGATGTGAGCGCGCCGCGAGAGCTGTCGAAGGGTGGTGCGCCGTGGGTGTTTGAGAAGGGGGACACTCTGCGAGTCTACAGGCTCAGAGTTGAGCTGAAGGGAAAGTCCGAGCCGGTTGAACTTCTCCAGCCCGTGATCTGGAATGCAGCCTCGAAGAAGCAGCTGCGAAAGCTCGCGAAGTAGATCGGCGTGAAAAACGGAGGGCGAACCAGCCACCAGTACCAATGCCGGGGAAGTGCCCGGTTTCCAATCACCGCCAGCCGCCCGGCATGGCACACCTGAAGCGTTCGGCACAAAAATGAAACCCGCCCGCTTTTGGATTATCCTCTCGGGGCTCGCGTTGTTGATTGGCTGTACGAGCGGGCGTCCGGCGAAGCCCGCCGTATTGAGCACGAGGGGTAGCGGCGCCAGTGAAGTCTCGACGATCGTGGATAATCTACGACCTCGCGTTCGCGTCACTGGTCAAGTCCATGCGATCCATGGTCCTGGGATCACTGGAGCTTCGCTAATTGCTCCGGCCAGAGATAAGGGCAGTGTCGATATAGTTCTCGAAGAACCGGAGTATCTACGCGGGGTTCCGATTGGATTCGTATTCCCAGTGTCCACGCCTGATTCGCTGATCGAAGCTTTCCAAACCAGAAAGAAAGTCTCTTTTGTGATGACGCTGGCTATGCCTATCGAGTTCTACATCTCGGGAGGTGTGCCGCCAGAGCGCGAAGCCAATCAGTTGATCTACCTTGGCGACGAATCGGTACTGATGTTCCGATTCGAGGGAGAAGCCCCGGCCGAACCTTGAGGGTTGTGTTCGCCCGGAGCGAAGCGGAGCGGTGAACACGACCATTGTTGAACAAGCCCCTGCTTCGCCGGAGGTTCCGCAGGGCAGGCCGGATTGAACGGCGGACCGGAGCCGAAGCCCCAGTCGACGATGGACCGTTCGACTGGCTCACGGCAGGACTGACGGCGGCGCGGGGAGCGTCGTCCTTTGCTCACTTCGCCTCGATGGCGCTGGTGGCGGGGGCGAGAGCGTCGGCTTCGGCGGTGAGGCGGAGGGGGCCGGCGGTGGCGGGCGCCTGCACGATGACCTGCGCGAGGCCGTTGAAGAGGCTGCGCTGGGTTTGCGGCGCGGGCGTGGCGACGCGGAGCGCGCCGAGGCGGGTGAGCTGGGGCAGGCGGCGGCGCTGCCAGTCCGCGAACGGCGTCACCAGCATGCGGATGTGGTTGGTGCCGGGGGCGAGCTGCGTGGCGGTGAGCGGGAGGCCGGGGCCGGCGGCGGTGGTGTCGAGGTCGCGGGCGAGCTCGGCGCCGTTGAGCCAGACCGTCGTCTTCGTGCCGAACTGCGGCAGGAAGAGCTCGAGGGTGGCGCCGGCGGGCAGCGCGCCGACGGTGAAGTCGGCGGCGAGTTCGTAGGATTCACCGGGCTGGGGCAGCGGGGCCTTCCAGTCGCCGATGAGCTGCGTGGACTGCAGCTCGGGCTCGGTCGCGGGGGTGACGGTGGCGGAGGCGACGATACGGCCGCGCCAGTTCTCGACGCCGGCGGTGGCGATGGTCGGCAGGAAACGGTCGGGTTCGTGGCAGCTCGGGTCGCCGTTGCCCACGCCGAGGAGCGTGCCGCCGGCGAGCGTGAAGCGGACGGGAAGGTTGGCGGTGGGGACGAAGCGGCCCTGGGCGTCGCGCGCCTCGACGGTGAAGACGGTGGTGTCGGTGCCGTCGGCGGCGAGGGTGGTGCGGTCGGGCGTGAGGGCGAGCTGGGTGGCCGGGCCGGTGGTCTCGACGCGGACGGTCGCGACGAGTTTACCGGCGCGGAAGCCGCGGGCCTCGAGCACACCGGGCTCGTAGGGGACGGGCCACTCCACGCGGTCGTACTGCGGCACGGTCTGGCGGCCGAGCGAGCGGCCGTTGAGGAGGAGCTCGACCTCCTCGTGGTTGGTGTACGCGCCGACGGCGATCGTCTGGCCTTCGCGGCCGGCCCAGTTCCAGTGCGGGTAGAGGTGGAGCACGGGCGCCTCCGTCCACATCGCCTTCAGGTAATGGAACGTGTCCTTCGGGAAGCCGCAGGTATCGAGGAGGCCGAACTGCGTGCTCACCGCCGGGAAGGTATAGGGGTTGGACTCGCCGCGGTAGTCGAAGCCGGTCCAGTAGAAGAGGCCGGCGAGGTAGGGGCGGGTGGCGTAGTGTTTCCAGCCGGCGATGCAGTTGCCGCCGGAGTCGCCGATGAGCGCGGGATCGTGGGCCTGGTGGGCGCGGGCGGCGTCGGTGAAGTAGACGCCGCGGGTGTGCTGCGTGGTCGTCTCCTCGGTGCCGAGCCCGGGCTGGTCGGGGAACTGCGCGTGCTGGGCATCGGTGCTGCCGTGGGTGTAGTAGTTGTAGCCCATGACATCGGTCGTGGTGGAGCTGCCGGCGCCCCAGCCGCCGCTGATGGCGACGACGGTGCGGCGGGTCGGGTCGAGGCGTTCGGCGTGGGCGCGCATGGCGGCGGTGAGGCGGGCGCCGAGCGCGTTGCCCTCGATGGCCCACTCCTCGTTGCCCAGCGACCAGAGGAAGACGCTGGGGTGGTTGCGGTCGCGGCGGATGAGGGCGGCGAGTTCGTCGAGATGGAGCGGGTTGCTGCCCATGAGGCGGTGCTCGTCGAGCACGAGGATGCCGAGGCGGTCGCAGACCTCGAGCAGCGCGGGCGCGGGCGGGTGGTGCGCGGTGCGGAGGGCGTTGTTGCCCATCTCCTTGAGGCGGCGCATGCGGAACTCCCAGAGCGCGTCGGGCACGGCGACGCCGACGCCGGCGTGGTCCTGGTGGTTGTTGGTGCCCTTGATGACAACGTGTTTCCCGTTGAGGAAGAAGCCGTGGTTGGCGTCGAAGCGGAGCGTGCGGATGCCGAAGGTGGTCTCGGTGCGGTCGACGACGGCGCCGCCGGAGTGAACGGTGGTGACGAGGCGGTAGAGGTGCGGTGTCTCCAGGGACCAAAGCTGCGGCTTGTCGACGGCGAGCGACTGGGCGACTTCGCCCCGGGTGCCGGCGGCGAGGGCGAGCGGGGCGCCGGACTGGCGGGCAACCGCGGTGCCGTCGGGCGCGAGGACGGTCTGCGCGATCTCGAGAGCGGCGGGCTGCGGGCCGTCGTTGGCGACCGTGGTGCGGACCGTGACGGTGGCGGCGGCGAAGTCGGGCGCGACCGCGGTGGTGACGGACGTGCCCCAGTGGGGGATGTGCAGCGGGGCGGTCTTGGTGAGCCAGACGTGGCGGTAGATGCCGGCGCCCTCGTAGTACCAGCCTTCCTCGAGCGAGGCGTCGGCACGGACGACGACGACGTTGTCGCCGCCGTAGTTGAGATAGTCGGTCAGGTCGTGGCGGAAGCCCAGGTAGCCGCTGGCCTGGCGGCCGAGGTAGAAGCCGTTGACCCAGACCTGCGAGTCGCGGAAGACGCCGTCGAACTCGAGGGCGATGCGGCGGCCGGCATCGGCGGCGGGGACGGGGAAGGTCTTGCGGTACCAGCCGATGCTGCGCTCGGGGAAGCCGGGGCCGACGGCCTTGTAGCCGTGGCTGTGGCTGGCGTGGGCGGCGAAGGGCGCCTCGACGGCCCAGTCGTGGGGGAGGTCGAGCCGGCGCCAGGCGCGGTCGTCGAATTTCGGCGACGCGGGGCCGTCGCCGTAGCCGGCCTTGGTCACGTAGGAGAAGTAGCCGGTGGCGTGGTCGAAGTCCTTGGCGCGGTCGGTGGCGTGGCCGAGGGCGAAGCGCCAGCCGGAGTTGAAGTTGAGGCGCTCGCGCGGTGCGGCGTTCGTGATGGCGGCGGAGGGCGCCGGGGTGTCTGCGGGCGACGGCGCGGCGGAGGCGGCGAGGACGGCGAACGCGCCGAGACCGGCCGCGAGGAGCGACCGGAGGGGATACAGCGGGGGGAGCATGCGGCGAGGGAACGAGCGCGCCCCGGGCCGTGCGAGCGAAAAGGGGTTGCGAAGCGGGGCGCCGCGTGGGCGTCGCGGCGGGATAATGCACAGGCGGGCCGGGCGGCCCGGGGGGCGGCCGGCGCGGGGGCGCCGCGCGCGCCGGCGGGCTCAGCCCTGGGCGAGATAGGCGTCGAGGGCGGCGAGGACGCGGGCGTACTCGGTTCGTAGTGCCGCGATGGAGTCCGGGGCGCGGGCGAGGTCGCCTCCCTTGGCGATCGCCTCCAGTTGCTCGAGCAGGGCGCGCAACGGGACCGCCCCGAAGTTGCTGGCGCTGCCCTTCAGGCTGTGGGCGACCTTGGCGAGGCGGTCGGCCTGGCCGGAGGCGACACAGGCGTCGAGTTCCTCCAGGCGGGGCGGGGTGTCCTCGCGGAACATCTGCACGATCTCGGCGACGAAAGCGGCATCGCCGCCTCCGATGGTGCGGAGGTTGGCGAGGGCGGCCAAGTCGATGGGGGGGGGAGTCTGGTCTGGCATGGTGCGGTGCGGGACCGAGGGTAGGGACCCAGTGGCTCTATCGGCCGGTTTGGTCGCGGCTGTAGGACTTGGCCGGCCGGGCGAGGAAGCGAGTGGGGAAACAAACCCAGGCGGCGGGCGGGGGGCGGTGGTGGCGGCCGGGGCGGGGGAGGGTCAGGCGTCCCACTCGAAGGAGGAGTTCTCCTCGATCTGCTCGATGGTGGTGAGGCCGAGCAGCACCTTCTTGAGGCCGTCGTAGCGGAGTGTCTGGTACCCGACTTTGCGGGCGGCGGCCACGATGTCGGAGACGCTGCGGCCGCTGGAGATATGGGCGCGGATCTCCTCGGTGACGAGCACGAGTTCGTGGAAGGCGACGCGGCCGCGGTAGCCGGTGCCGCGGCAGTAGGGGCAGCCTTTGCCGCGATAGAAGGGGACGTCGGCGAGGCCGTCGTCCTGGAAATACTTCTGCAGGACTTCGCGCGGGGGGAAGTAGGCCTCCTTGCACTTCTCGCAGATGCGGGCGGCGAGGCGCTGGGCGAGCACGCCGATGACGGAGGGGGCGACCATGTAGGGGGCGACGCCCATCTCCATGAGGCGCAGGACGGCCTGCGGGGCGGAGTTGGTGTGGAGCGTGGCGAGCACGAGGTGGCCGGTGAGGGCGGCCTCGGTGGCGATCTTGGCCGTCTCCGCGTCGCGGATCTCGCCGACGAGCATGACATCCGGATCCTGGCGCAGGAGGGCGCGGAGCATGGAGGCGAAGTCGAGGCCGATGTCGGACTTGACCTGGGTCTGGTTGACGCCGGCCATCTGGATCTCGATGGGGTCCTCGATGGTGGAGATGTTGAGGCCGACGCTGTTGAGCTCGTGGAGGACGGCGTAGAGGGTGGTGGTCTTGCCGGAGCCGGTGGGGCCGGTGACGAAGACGATGCCGTTGGGGCTCTGGATGAGGCGGCGGAAGGGGCGCAGGATGGTCTGCGACATCATCACCTTGTCGAGGGTGAGCACCTCCTTCTTGCCGGTGATGTTGAGCACGCGCACGACGACCTTCTCGCCGTACTGGGAGGGGATGGTGGAGATGCGGAAGTTGGCCTTGTTGGTGCCGAGGGGGAGCACGATGCGGCCGTCCTGCGGGAGGCGGTTCTCGGCGATGTCGAGATCGGCGAGGATTTTGATGCGGGTGACGATGGCGTTGTGGAGGACCTTGGCGAAGGTGAGCACCTCGCGCAGGAAGCCGTCGACGCGGAAGCGGATGCGGGTGTGCTCCTCCTGGGGCTCGATGTGGATGTCGGTGGCGCGCTCGCGCAGGGCGAAGTGGATCACTGCATCCACGATCTGGATGACGCCGGTGGACTCGCCGAGGCTCTGGAGCGCCTCCGGGGAGAGGGCGGCGGCGCTGAGCGAGTGGGATTTGGCGAACTCGTTGAGGCAGTCGCCGATGCCCTTCTCGGTGGAGTAGTGGACGGCGATGGCGTCGGCGATCTCGCAGGGCAGGGCGAAGACGGGGCTGATGGGGCCCTGGACGATGTGGCCGATGCGGCGGACGAGCTCGGGGTTCTCCGGCTCGGCCATCGCGACGGTGACGACGCCGTCGATGAGGTAGATCGGGATGGCGCGGGTCTTGGCGGCGATCTCGTGGGGGATGGTCGCGAGGGCCTCGTCGGAGATGAGCGAGACGAGCGGGTCGACGTAGGCGATGCCGATGGAGTTGCCCCAGAGGGTGCAGGCCTGGTCCTTGGGCAGGTGCTTGTTGGTGACGAGCGCCTGGAGCATGGCCAAGGTACCCGGCCCGTGGTCGGCGCCGAGCGCGGCGACGACATCGGGCGGCACGAGCGGCGGCACGCCGGTCGCGATCAGCTCGAGGAAACGGCTATTTGGCGCGGCGGGCATGTTTTCTGCGCCGGGTGGTGAAGATCTGGCTGATCTCCATCTGGTCGAGGATCTCCTTGGCGAAGAGCGAGCCGGTGCGTTCGAGCTGCAGTTCCTGGAGCAGGCGGGGCAGGGGATAGCGGACTTCGCGCACCGCCATGCCGGGGTCGAGGTCGGGGCTGGACTCGGGATCGACGGGGGGCATAGGGAACGTCACTCCTCGCCGAAATGGTCCGCGATGGTGTCGCTGAGGACCTTGGCCATCGCCTCCTTCGGGGTGTCTTTGCGGACGAAGTTGACGGCACCCAACTCGAGACAGCGTTCGACAACGTGGCGGGTGGCCAGGGAGGTGAGCATCACGACGAGGATGTCGGGGTTGGCGGCGTTGATGCGCTCGAGGGCCTGGAGCCCGTCCATGTTGGGCATGTTGACATCCATCAGCACGAGGTCGGGGTTGTGCTGGGCGCAGGCGGCGATGGCTTCCTCGCCGTTGGCGGCCTCGAGGACGACGGGATTGCCGAGCTTGCGGAGGATCAGGCCGATGTACTTCCGGATATGGGGCTCGTCGTCGACGATGAGCACTGTGCCGTTAAACTCCATGATGAGGGGCCGGGAGAGTGACGCTGAAGGCGGCGCCGCCGCCCTCGAGGTTGGCGGCGGCGATGGTGCCGTGGTGGGCTTCGACGATCTTGCGGCAGATGGCCAGGCCGAGGCCGGTGCTCTTCTCCCCACCGGTGGGGCGGACGGAGGTCTTGCCGAAACTGGTGAAGAGCATGCCCATCTCGTCGGGCGGGATGCCGGGGCCCTGGTCCTGCACGGAGAGGGTTTGCGTGGTGGCGTCTTCCGAGAACACGACAGATATAGTCGTCCCGGGGGGCGAAAACTTGATCGCGTTGCTGAGGAGATTGTCGATGACCTGCCGGATCTTGCGGCTGTCGAGCACGAGGGGGCGGGTGGGCTTGATGGGGCGGCACGCGATCTTCATCTGTTTGCGCGCGGCGGTGAGGCCGTTGAGGAAGACGGCGTCGTGCACGATGTCGGCCAGGTTGGTGGGCGTGAGGTCGAGGCGCATCTCGCCGCTCTCGATGATGGAGATGTCGAGCAGTTCGTTGAGCAGGTCGAGCATCACGTGGGTGGCGCTGTGGACGCTGCGCAGCATGGCGCGCTGGTCCTCGTTCAACTCGCCGGAGGAGCCGTCGAGCATGAACTCGGACAGGCCGCGGATGGAGGTGAGGGGGTTGCGCAGGTCGTGGGCGGCGATGCCGAGGAAATGGTTCTTGGCGGCGTTGGCCTTGCTCAGGTCGTCGATGAGCCGCTCCTGGTGCTCGAGCAGGGCGCGGACCTGCAGGTGAGTGCGGATGCGGGCGATCATCTCGCGCGGCTGGAAGGGCTTCACCACGTAGTCCACCCCGCCGGCCTCCAGCCCCGTGACGATGTCGGCCGACTGGTTCTTGGCGGTGATGAAGATGACCGGGGTGGCGGCGGTCGCCGGGTCGGCCTTGAGCCGCCGGCAGGTTTCGAACCCGCTGATGCCGGCCATGACGACATCGAGCAGGATGAGGTCGGGCTGGAAGTCGGGGACGGTGGCCAGCGCGGCCTCGCCGGACTCGGCCTCGGCAATGACATAACCTTCCGGGCGCAGAATCGAGGCGATGATCCGGGCGTTCACGCGGTCGTCCTCGACAACGAGGATACGCCGGCCGGCGAGATCGATGCGGGGGTGGCCAAGGGGGGGGGCGGGCGGGGGATTCATCGGGGGGCGGCGCTGGCGGCAGAGTGTTGGGTCGTGGCGTAAAACGCAATACCCTGCGACGGCCCGCGCGCCCGGGGCGCGGCCGAGCGGGGCGGCGGGGGTGGCGGGGTGGTTCCGCGCTACGCATCAGGCTTTGCGAATGCGTTGATAAACACCTTGCGTCCGGCCGCACTTTGGCAACCTTCGCGGCCAATCCCGTTTCCCTTTATGTCCAACTCCTTCGTCTTCTCCTCCGAGTCCGTGGGTGAGGGTCACCCCGACAAAGTCGCCGACCTGATCTCCGACAGCGTGCTCGATGCCTGCCTCGCGCAGGATCCGACCAGCCGTGTGGCCTGCGAGACCATGGTGAAATCCAACATGGTCATCATCGCCGGCGAGATCACCACGAACGCGAAGATCAACTACGAACAGGTCGTGCGCGACGCCATCCGCGACGTCGGCTACGTCCACAACGACGACGTCTTCCACGCCGACCAGGTCTTCATCAACAACTACCTCACCCGCCAGTCCCCCGACATCGCGCAGGGCGTCAACGCCGCCGCCGCCGAGGGCAAGGAGACCGCCGAGCAGGGCGCCGGCGACCAGGGGTTGATGTTCGGATACGCGTGCAACGAGACGCCCGAGATGATGCCCACGGCGATCATGTTCGCCCACCGCCTCGGTCGCGAGCTCACCAAGATCCGCAAGGCCGGCCTGGTCTCCTGGCTGCGCCCCGACGCCAAGTCGCAGGTCTCGATCCGCTACGAGAACGACAAGCCGGTGAAGGTGGAGAACGTGGTCATCTCCACGCAGCACACCCCCGAGGTCGCCCACGCGGCGATCAGCGAGTTCCTCGTCGAGCACGTCATCCGCCGCGTCATCCCGGCGAACATGATCGATGCGGACACCAAGTTCCTGATCAACCCGACCGGCCGCTTCGTCGTGGGCGGGCCGCAGGGCGACTCCGGCCTCACCGGCCGCAAGATCATCGTCGATACCTACGGCGGCTGGGGCCGCCACGGCGGCGGCGCCTTCTCGGGCAAGGACCCGTCGAAGGTCGACCGCTCCGCCGCCTACATGGCGCGCTGGGTGGCGAAGAACATCGTCGCCGCCGGCCTGGCCGACATCTGCGAACTGCAGGTCGCCTACGCCATCGGCTATCCGGAGCCCGTCTCGATCTGGGTCGACGCCATGGGCACGGCCACGGTCGACGAGCGGAAGATCTCCGCCGCCGTGCGCGAGGTGTTCAGCTTCAAGCCGGCCAACATCGTCAAGCAGCTCGACCTGCTCCGCCCGATCTACCGCCAGACGACCAACTACGGCCACTTCGGCAAGGCCGAGCTTCCGTGGGAACAGCTCAACAAGGTCGAGGCCCTCAAGGCCGCGATCAAGAAGCTCTGAGCTTCCGCCCCCTCGGCCGACCGCCTCACCCGAGGCCGTCGGCCTTTCTCCCCGCCCTGCGCAGCGCAACCTCCAGCCCGTTTCCTCATGTCCCAAGATTTCAAAGTCCGTGACCTCTCCCTCGCCGAACTCGGCCGCAAGGAGATCGCCATGGCCGAGGCCGAGATGCCCGGCCTGATGTCCGTCCGCGCCAAGTATTCGCAGACCAAGCCGCTGGCCGGCGTCCGCATCACCGGCTCGCTGCACATGACCAACCAGACGGCCGTGCTCATCGAGACGCTCGTCGCCCTCGGCGCCAAGGTGCGCTGGGCCTCCTGCAACATCTTCTCCACCGTCGACAGCGCCGCCGCCGCCATCGCCCAGGCCGGCATCCCCGTCTTCGCCTGGAAGGGCGAGACGCTCGAGGAATACTGGGACATGACCTGGCACGCCATCGTCGGCCCCGACGGCAAGGGCCCGCAGCTCGTCGTCGACGACGGCGGCGACGTGACCCTCCTCCTCCACAAGGGCTACGAGATGGAGCAGGGCTCCGACTGGGTGAACTCCGCCTCCGGCTCCCACGAGGAGCAGGTCATCAAGGACCTCCTCAAGAAGATCAAGGTCGCGCAGCCGGGCGTCTTCACCGCTCTCGTGAAGGAATGGCGCGGCGTCTCCGAGGAGACCACCACCGGCGTGCACCGCCTCTACCAGCTCCACGAGGTCGGCAAGCTCCTCGTGCCCGCGATCAACGTCAACGACTCCGTCACCAAGTCGAAGTTCGACAACCTCTACGGCTGCCGCGAGTCGCTGGCCGACGGCATCAAGCGCGCCACCGATGTGATGATCGCCGGCAAGGTCGCGGTCGTCTGCGGCTACGGCGACGTGGGCAAGGGCTCGGCGCACTCGCTGCGCGGCTTCGGTGCCCGCGTCATCGTGACGGAGATCGACCCGATCAACGCCCTGCAGGCCGCCATGGAAGGCTTCGAGGTGAAGACCGTCGAGGACACCCTCGGCACGGGCGACATCTACGTCACCACCACCGGCAACTGCGATGTGCTCACCCTCGAGCACCTGCAGGCGATGAAGGACAACGCGATCGTCTGCAACATCGGGCACTTCGACAACGAGATCCAGATCGCCCGCCTGAATACGGCGCCCGGCGTGAAGAAGGACAACATCAAGCCGCAGCTCGACCGCTACACCTTCCCGCACGGCCGCTCCATCCTCGTGCTTGCGGAAGGCCGCCTCGTGAACCTCGGCTGCGCCAAGGGTCACCCGTCGTTCGTGATGTCGAACAGCTTCACCAACCAGACGCTCGCCCAGCTCGACCTCTGGAAGAACAAGGACACCTACAAGGTCGGCGTCTACCGCCTCCCGAAGGCCCTCGACGAGGAGGTCGCCCGCCTGCACCTCGAGCAGATCGGAGTGAAGCTCACCAAGCTCACCGAGAAGCAGGCCAAGTACCTCGGCATCTCGGTCGACGGCCCCTACAAGGCCGAACATTACCGTTACTGAGCCGGGGCGGCGGATCGGTCCCGCCGCGCCGGATCAGGTGCAGCCGCGTTCCCGTCACGGGGGCGCGGCTGTGCTGTTTCCGGGAGGGGCAAACGTGAGGTTTCTGTGAACCCCCGCGGAATCGAATTTCTCCTCGTCGTCGCTGTGCGGATTTGCACGCTGAGCGCTTCCCCTTTCCCCAATGCTGTTCCTCATCCCACGATGTCATCTCGAAAGCTGCTTGGTTTGGCGGTCGGTGTAGTCGGGCTCGGTCTGCGGTTGGCTGCGGCTGAGGTGCCGCCGGTGCCCCAGGCGCCGGACGATCCGCGGATCCTCGCCGTGGCGCAGTCGAGCACCGGGTTCGCGGCGGACTTGTATTCCCGCCTGCGGACACGCCCGGGCAACTTCACCATCGCTCCGCTGGGGCTCGCGCAGGCCTTGCTGCCGATCGCGGCGGGCAGCCGGGGGACCGCCGGGGAGGAACTGGCGGCGGTGCTGCATCTCTCCGTGGCCCCGGCCGAGGCGGCCGATGGCTGCACGATCCTCACCCAACGACTGGAACGTGCGGCGGGCGGCGAGGACGGGCTCGCGTTCGCGCGGGCGCTCTGGGTGCGCCCGCAGAACGCGATCGACACCGACTTTGTGGAGCTGCTCCGCCAGCGCTGCGCCTGCGAGTTGCGGGTGATCGACTTCGGCCAGGGCGACCATGCCATCCACTGGATGAACCGCTGGATCTCCGCCCGCACCGGCGATCGCATCCTGGCCATCGCCGACGCGACAACCCTGGAGCCGGACGCGAACCTGGTGGTCGGCGCCGCAGTCTATTTTGATGGGGAGTGGCAGGACGCCTTCGACCCAACCCTGACGGTCATGGCGCCGTTTCACCTGCCCGGGTCGACTCCGGTGGCCGGCGACAAACCGGCCGCGCCGGCGACGCAGGCGGACCCGTTGCCGGCGGCAGATGCGACCGTGGCGACCGAGCCGGCCGCCGCGGCCGCGCCGGACAC
This sequence comes from Verrucomicrobiota bacterium, assembly GCA_023457035.1. Taxonomy (GTDB): domain Bacteria; phylum Verrucomicrobiota; class Verrucomicrobiia; order Opitutales; family Opitutaceae; genus CAJCBL01. The sequence continues at coordinate 14 of JAEWNN010000044.1, read as the reverse complement.
GAACGCGCCTGCGG
>JAEWNN010000043.1 GCA_023457035.1 Verrucomicrobiota bacterium | reverse complement strand
CGCCGTGAACATTTGTGTTCATCCGGCTTGGAACCCGGAAAACAGCAGAAACGAATTGCGGCCGCACCTGAAGCGGAGGGGCACTGCTGTGCCCGTTCCAACTCTGCCAGGGTGCGGTCGCTTTCTGTTACCACCCAATGAACAGAGAGAGATTCCTGCGGAGCCTCGCTAGCGTCGAAGCCAATGCCGAGACCGGCGAGATCCAGATCCCGGTGGAGTTACTCCACCTGCTGAACATCGATCCGAACTTGCCGACAAGAATTGCAGCGGACGAACTGAAGGCATGGTTTGAGATGCGACTTGAGGAAGACGAAAACGACCCGCGACCAATCGCACAACGCGTCGCAGAGCGGCGCGCGCTATCGGAAGAAGTCGAAGAGGCGGCGCGGCGCGAGGCACTGGGGATTCCGTGTGACGAAGACGATTGACCCCCACTGTCACCGCGCCAGCATCACGGCACCCACGAGACGCTCGCGCTGAACCGCCCCCGGCCCACACCGGGGGCTTTTTTGCGCCATCGTGCGGTAGTCTGGACGCCATTGATTTCCGTGCGCCTTGTTACAGTTTGCTACAGAAAACCGGCACATCTGTGAATACAAAACCCGCTTTCTCGTTGGAGAAGAGCGGGTTACGAGCTTGGAGGCGCGGGCCGGAATCGAACCGGCGCATAGAGGTTTTGCAGACCTCGGCCTTACCACTTGGCTACCGCGCCGACCTCAAGCAAGGGCGGCACGATTTGCGGCGCGCCGCGGCGGCGCAAGACCTTTTTCCGGATCGGCCCGCCGCGACCAGCCGTCGTTGCATCGCGAGGGCCGGGCGCGGCGCCCATTCAACCTCAGGGGCTCGCAGTGCCCGGCGATGCCTCTGTCGCGGGCGGAAAGACGCACTTCGCACCTCGCGGCTTGCCAGCGGGGGCGGCGGGCCCGTTTGATGGACCGAAGTGAAGCAAAGCATCGTCACCCTCGACATGGAGGGCGTTCTCACGCCCGAGATCTGGATCGCCGTCGCCGAGAAGACCGGGATCCCCGAGCTGCGTCGCACCACGCGTGACGAGCCGGACTACGACAAGCTCATGCACTACCGCATGGAGATCCTCGACCGCCACGGGATCACGTTGTCGCACATCCAGGAGGTGATCGGCACGTTGCGGCCGCTGCCGGGGGCACTTGAGTTCCTGGATACGCTGCGCGCCGAGGTGCAGCTGATCATTTTGTCCGATACGTTCGAGCAGTTCGCGCAGCCGCTGCTGAAACAGCTCGGGTGGCCGACGTTGTTCTGCCACCGGCTGGTGGTGGAGAACGACCGGATCGTGGGTTACAAGTTGCGCATGCCCGATCAGAAGCGGGAGTCGGTGAAGGCGTTGAAGGCGCTCAACTATCGCGTGATCGCGGGCGGCGACTCGTTCAACGACACCTCGATGCTGTGCGAGGCGGACCACGGCTTCCTCTTCCATGCGCCGGAGAACGTGATCCGGCAGTTCCCGCAGCTGCCGGCGGTGCACGACTACCCGACGTTCCTGGGGCTGATCCGCGAGCGGATCCGGGTCCCGTAGGACGGGGCGACAGGCGCACGAGCCGACGGCAATCGTGTGATGTGCCCTCGGCCTGCGCTGCCGAGGAGCACAAAAAAAGCCCCCGGTGGCGAACCGGGGGCCCAGAGGGTGGTTACGGCTCAGAACCGGGTGGTGATGCCGGTGCGGATCACGGTGCCGCTGCTCAGCGACAGGTCCGCCTGCTGCGTTTTGTACTGCATCGAGAGATCGCGCTGGAAGTCCTCATGGGAGGCCCCGATGAAGACACCGGTGCGATCGGTGAGGAAGGCGTCGAGTTCGCAGGAGACGAAATAGCCGAGGATACCGCTCACGCGCGGGTCGGTGGTGTAGTCCCCGCCTTTCTTGGGATCGCGGCTCAAGTCGCCGTTGTTGATTTCCATGTAGGCGGCCTTCGCCGGGACGTAGACGCGCTCGTTGAACCGGAGGGTGGTGCCGACCACCGTGAACGTGAGACCGGCGCTGGCGCGCAGGGCGAGCCGGCGGGCGAGTTGGAAGGTGAAATAGGGGCCGAAACGGGCGGTGAGATAGGCTCCCTTCACTTGCCAGTTCCCGACGACGTCGAGCGAGGCGTTCTCTTCCGGCACATCGGTGCGCGAGCCGGCGATGGGGTCGGTCGAGATGCGTGGGACTTCGTCCGACCAAACCTTGATCTTCTTCCCGGTCGTCGGGTCGTATTGATAGACCGGGATGCGGTTGCCGTAGGCATCCGTGGCGTAGTTGATGCCATCGTCCGCCATCAGGTAAGTATACGGGTAGTACTCTTCCCGGCCTTGGTACGAGACCGGAATCACCGCGCCTGTGGCCGCCGAGGTCGGGAGCGTGAGGCCCTCAAGCGAATAGTAGTCGGTGAGGGTGCGCAGCTTAGCTTTGACGGTTGTGCTGGTCTTGCAGTTGATGTCGCTGATGCCGGCGCCGAGGAGCAGGCCCCAGCTCATCCGGCGGTTCGAGCCGAGTTCGCGGGAGATCTCGATGTCCCAGGCGAGCGAGGAGTTTTTGGCTGCTTCGGCCGTGCCGCCGGCGGACTCCACGGCGTAGGAGTGGAGCGCCAGTGCCTTGCCGCCAGTGGGCAGATCGACGACTTGGTTCGCGCTGGTGAACGCCCAGTAGTTGGTTTTTCCGTCGGTCGGAGCAATCTGGGTGTAGCCGGTACCTTCCGCGTTGATGCTTCGGGTGTAGTCCGGCGCGATCATCCCGTCGTCGTAGGTGCGGCCGTATTTGGCGGCATCGGCCACCTGTTTCTTGTAGGCCTCGGTATCCTTCTCCGCGTTGGTGGCGTTTGGATTGGGCCCGGCGGAAGTCGAGGAGGGCACCGAGCCGAGTCCGGAGAACGTCACCTTTGCCTTGCCGGTGAGACGGACGCCGATGGACACCTGATATGGCGGCGGGCGGTACTCGATCGGGATGAAGACCGCTTCCTCGGACTCCGCCTTGGTGGTGGATTGGACCGCCTTCGCCTGGGCGAAGGCGGGTTGGCTGGCGCAGAGCAGCGCAAGACTGGCGAGGGGGACGGAGTACCGCAGGAACGAGGCGGGCTTAGCCATGGGTTTTGGGTGTACGTGATCGAATCGAGACAGGCGGGTCAATAGCCGTGCGAGCACTGCGCCAGAACTTTTGCTCCGGCACAAGAACCAAGCGCGGCTTGCTGTAGGAGCGCCGTAATGATGTTTGGTTCCACCCAAACCGGGGCCCTCAGTCGGAGGCGAGGATCTGTTCGATGGCGGCGAGTTCCCCGGTGGTGAACGCCAGGTTGGCGCCGGCGCCCGCGCAGTCCTCGACCTGCGAGGGTTTGCTGGCGCCGATCAGTACGGTGGTGACCGCGGGGCGGCCGAGCAGCCATGCCAGCGCCATCTGCGCGAGTGTCTGGCCGCGGGCCTTCGCGAGGGCGTCGAGCTTGCGGGTCTTGACCAACACGGCGTCGGTCACGTGTTCGGGGCGGAGGAAACGCGGGTCGTGCCCGGCGCGGGAGTCGGCCGGGATGCCTTGGAAGTACCGGTTCGTGAGCAGGCCTTTGGCGAGCGGTGAAAAAGGGATACAACCGACGCCCTCCTTCTCGAGCAAGGGCAGGAGGTGCGCCTCGGGCCAGCGGTCCAGCATGCTGAAGCGCGGCTGGTGGATGAGGCATGGGACCCCGAGGCCGCGCAGCACCGCGAGCGCGCGGGCGGTCCGTTCGTGGTCGTAGTTGGAGAGGCCGACGTAGAGCGCCTTGCCGCTGCGCACGGCCTGGGCGAGGGCGCCCATGGTCTCCTCGAGGGGCGTCTCGTCGTCGGGCCGGTGGTGGTAGAAGATGTCGACGTAGTCGAGACCGAGGCGGCGCAGCGACTGGTCGAGGGAGGCGAGGAGGTATTTGCGCGAGCCGAAGTCGCCGTAGGGGCCGGGCCACATGTCGTAGCCGGCCTTGGTGGAGATGACGAGCTCGTCGCGGTGGTGGACGAGATCGGTGCGCAGCATACGGCCGAAGTTCTCCTCGGCGGAGCCGGGGGGCGGGCCGTAGTTGTTGGCGAGGTCGAAGTGGGTGATGCCGAGATCGAAGGCGCGGCGGACGATGGCGCGGGCGTTCTCGTAGGCGTCGGCACCGCCGAAGTTGTGCCAGAGACCCAGGGAGATGAGCGGCAGCTTCAGGCCGGAGCGGCCGCAGCGGCGGAAGAAGGCGGGGTTGGCGTAGCGCGAGGCGGCGGGGAGGTACATGGCGCGCAAGCAAACACCGAAGGCGCGGCGGCGAAAGGCGGAAAGGCGCCGGCGCCGCCCGGATCGTTCGAACGATGCATCGCGGGGCGCACGTCCCGCGGTGTCGCGGGTCACGGGCCGATGCCGGCGGGGAATGGTGGGGCGGCAGGGCGCGGAGCGCGGGCTCGTACCGTTTACCTTCACGGTCGTGAGAGTAAACGGTCGCGGGCGGGACGACGCGCGCTGTCAACCGAGGGAGGACACCGCGGCGGGCGACGGCGGCGTGCTGTAGCCTGGACGTGGCTACCTCCCCGGGAGCCCGCCCTGGCGCTGCATGGCCTCCATCTGGCGCATCATCTTGGCGCCCTTGGAGCCGCGCATCATGCGCATGACCTTCTGCATCTGCTGGAACTGCTTGATGAGCTGGTTGACCTCCACGACCTTCACGCCGGCGCCGTTGGCGATGCGCAGGCGGCGGCTGCCGTTGAGCACCTCGGGTTTGCGGCGCTCCTGCCTGGTCATCGAGAGGATGATCGCCTCGGTGCGGGCCATCTGTTTCTCGGCGCCGTCGTCGAGCTTCACGCCGCTCATGCCGGGGAGCATGCCGAGGACCTTGTCCATCGAGCCGAGCTTCTTGACCTGCTGCATCTGGGCGAGGAAGTCCTCGAAGGTGAAGTCGGCCTTGCGCAGCTTCTCCGCCATCTGCTCGGCCTGCTTCTGGTCCATGACCTCCTGGGCCTTCTCGACGAGCGAAACGACATCGCCCATGCCGAGGATGCGCGAGGCCATGCGGTCGGGGTGGAAGGTCTCGAAGTCCTCGCTCTTCTCGCCGACGCCGACGAACTTGATCGGCACGCCGGTGATGCTCTTCATCGAGAGCGCGGCGCCGCCGCGGGCGTCGCCGTCGAGCTTGGTGAGCACGAGGCCGGTGAGCTGTAGCGCCTCGTGGAAGGCGCGGGCGACGTTGACGGCCTCCTGGCCCAGCGCGCCGTCGGCGACGAGCAGGACCTCGTCGGGTTGGATACGGGCGCGGAGCTGCTTCACCTCCTCGATCAGCTCGTGGTCGATCTGGAGGCGGCCGGCGGTGTCGAAGATGATGGCGTCGTGGCCGGCGGCGGTGGCGGCGGCGAGGGCGGTGGCGCCGAGGGCGGGGACATCCTTGGAGGCGCGGTCGCAGAAGAAGCCGAGCTCGTTGTTCGTCGCTAGCATCTGGAGCTGGTCGATGGCGGCGGGGCGGTAGACGTCGCCCGCGACGACGGCGGGGCGGTAGCCCTGTTTTTTGAGGAGGCGGCCGAGCTTGCCGGTGGTCGTGGTCTTGCCCGAGCCGTGGAGGCCGACCATGAGGATCTTGAGCGGGCGCTGGCCGGAGAGCGCGGTCGAACCTTCGCCGAGGAGTGTCACCAGTTCGTCGTGGATGATCTTCACGACCTGCTGGCCGGGGGTGACGCTCTTGAGCACCTCCTGCCCGACGCACTGGGTCTGGACCCGTTCGACGAACTCGCGGGCGACCTTGAAGTGCACGTCGGCGGAGAGCAGGGCGGTGCGCACTTCCTTGAGCGCCTCGGCCATGTTTTCCTCGGAGAGCTTGCCGACGCCGCGGAGGTTGCGCAGGGCGCTGCCCAGTTTTTCGGTGAGGGATTCGAACATTGCCCGGCGAGTGAAACGGTCGCCGGCCACTAATCAGCACAAAACTGCCGGGCGCAGGAGGAATGGGCCGTGCCGGCGGGGCGGCGGACCGTTCGTCGCCCTGCGGGGCCGTTGGCCGGAATGCCATTGCCGGGTGTAGCGGAGCTGTTGGGATGGCGGCATGGAACTGGGAAATCTTCGTCCGTACCGTCATTCGGGGAAATTCGGCCCGCAGGCCCTGCTGGTGGTCCCGCTGGCCGCCGTGGCGCTGGGGTGGCCGCTGGGCCTGGCCTATGGCTACCTGATCAAGTGGATCCCCTTCGTGTATCTGAACCTGCTGATCACGGCCGGCTATGGGATCGGACTGGGCTTGGCGGCCGGTTTTCTCCTCAAGCGATGCCGTGTCCGCAATCTTGTGGTCGCCGCCGGGCTCTCCGTGGCGACGGGCCTGCTCGCCAACTATTTCCAGTGGAACGGCCATGTGCACGCGCTCTTCGGCGAGGCGCCGCTGCTGTGCCGGCCCCGCGGTCTCTGGGCGGCGATGCAGTTCCTCAACGAGCATGGCTCGTGGTCGCTCGGGCGCCACAGCACGGGCAACGTGACCGGGATGTTCCTCGCCGGAGTCTGGGCCGTGGAGGCGCTGGCGATCCTGACGCTGGTGGTCGTGTTCGGCACCGACCCGGTGCGCAACCGGCCCTACTGCGAGAAGAGCGGCAGCTGGCTGGATGAGGACACCAAGTACGACACGCTGGCGGCCTTCGCGGACGCGCAGCAGCTCGCGGCGTTGCGTCGTGGCGACATCGCGCCGGTGATCGAGGCCGGCCCGCGGGAAGCCGGTTCCACGACCTTCGCCCGGCTCACGCTCAAGCACTCCCCGCAGTGCGAGGAATTCTTCACGCTCAAGGTCTCGAACGTGACCCTCACGACCGACAAGAAGGGCAACGTCGAGGAGAAGGAGAAGGCGTTGACCGCGGATCTCGTATTGCCGCGCGAGATGCGCGAGTTGGTCCAGCGTTTCGCGTCGCTCCGGCCGGCGGCGGGGGCTGCCGAGATGGCCGCTGCCGCGGAACCGCCGGTTGCGGGCGCGTGAGCCCCCGGCGCTGACGTCTCGCCTCAGGCCACCCGACTGAGGCGGGCGCGGCCGACCTCCAGCTTCTCGCCGAGGAAACGCGAGCTGAGGCCGGCGAACCAGGCGGGCTCGTCGGTGGTGACGATCCGCCGCGCGCCGCCGCGGACGAGGCGGCGCTCGTGCTCGGGATGGCGCGCGAGCCAATCGGCCAGACGCGTGGCGACGATCTCTCCCTGCGTGAGCACCTCGAGCGAAGCCGGCACGATTCGGCGGATACCGGGCAGCAGGAGCGGATAATGGGTGCAGCCGAGCAGGAGGCGCTGGGGCGGGCGCGGCGCCGCGAGGAGCGGGTCGAGGTAGCGGTGCAGGAACCAGTCCGCGCCGGCGCCTTCGGTTTCCCCCGCCTCCACGAGCGGCACCCAGAGCGGGCAGGCCTGCTGGAGCAGCTCGAGCCGCGGTGCGAGTTTGCGCAGTTCGATGCCGAACGAATCCGAGGCGACCGTGCCTTCGGTGCCGACCACGGCGACGGTGCCCTCGGTGAGCGAGGGTTGCGTGACTCCGGGAATTGCGCCGGGCGGCAGCCCGGCGAGCGCCTCGACCGAGGGGCGGACGACGCCGAGCACGCGGCGATCGGGCCGCCGCGCGGGCAGGTGGCGCTGCTGGATGGTGCGCAGGGCGCGGGCGGAGGCGGTGTTGCAGGCGAGAACGACGAGGGTGCAGCCCTCGTTGAAGAGCCATTCGACCGCCTCGAGGGTGAACTCGTGGATCACGTCGAAACTGCGCGCGCCGTAGGGTGCGCGCGCGCTGTCGGCGAGGAAGAGGTAGTCGTACTGCGGCAGGTGCCGGCGCAGGGCCGCGAGCACGGTCAGTCCGCCGAAGCCGGAATCGAAGACACCGATCATCGACGGCGGAGCTTGGGGCCGCGGCCGGTGATGGGAAACCGAAAGTTCGGGGGACGGTGCGGGGGGGCGGACCGATGGTCGGGCCGGCGCGGGCTGCGGGGAACGCCTCGGCGAGGGAGCGATGCACTTCGTGCGTGTTATTTGGACGCGGACCGTCCAAGGTGGCGGCCATGGATGCGATCTTCGGCGTGGCAAACCCCTCGTACACGATCGGCGCAGCGGTGCTCCTCGGCTGGGGCTTGCTCGATTGTTTCTTCGGCTACCGGGTCTTCCGTTTGGCGGTGGCCCTGCTCGGCGCGCTGGTGCTCGGACTGTTGGCGACGAGCGCGGCGGGCCAGTGGTTGGGCGGCGGAGAGGTCGTCTCCTGGGTGGCGTTCGCGGTGGGCGCGGTGCTCGGGCTGGTGTTGTCGTTCGCGTTCTACCTCGTGGGGGTGTTTCTCGCCGGGTTCTCGTTCGGCTACTCCGTGACGCTTGCGCTGGTGCCCTTCACCGGGCCGGCCGCGACGGTGCTGATCGGTGCGGTGGCCGGGACGGTGTGCGGCCTGCTCGCGCTGATGATGCAGCGCCTGCTCATCTCGGCGGCCACGGCGTTTGGCGGCGCGTTCCGGGTGGCGCTGGCGGCGGCTTTCTTCTTCGACGGACTCGACTGGCAGTTCTACCTGCACAGCCCGGAGCAGATTCCGGCCCTGCTCGTCGGCCGCTGGTGGGTCACGGTGCTCACGCTGGGGCTCGGTCTCATCGGCTTGGCGACGCAGCTGCGCCGGCCTGCGGCGGGCGAGCCGAAGAAGAAGTAGCAGGCCAACGCCGCGTTCGGAGCGGGTTTGCTTTTCCCTCGCCTTGGAACACATCCGGGGCGAACGGATCTGTTCGTCCTCTTTCCCATGAAACGTCCTCTGTTGATTGTCGGCGGTTCGCTCGTGGTGCTGGCGCTCGCGCTTGGCGTCGCGGCTCGTCTCCCCTCCGTCCAGCGCCTGCTGCTGTTGCGGGCCGTGGCCGATGTGCCCGGGCTCGAACTCGACGTGGAACGGGTCTCGGTCGGACTCGGCGAAGCGGAGGTGCGCGGCGTGGTCGCCCGCTTCGGGGGCGCCGTGTTCCGGCTGCCGCAACTGCGGACGCGTCACGATGGATGGACCTTGCTGACGCGGCGTGAACTCGTCGTGCGCGAGTTCGTGGCCAACGATCTGGAGCTGGAAGTAGGGGAAGGGCCGGACGACGGCGCCACCGAACCTGGGGCGACCGCCCAGGCCTTCGGCGGGTTTCTGGCGCCGTTGCGGCTTCCGCTCCCGGTCACGATCGAGTCGGTGCAGGTCGGGGGCCGGGTGCGCGTGTCCGAGCAACGCGCCGGCTCCTTCTCCGCGCAGGGCCGTCTGGTGGTTCCCGGACAGGAGGTGGTGACGAACCTGAAGTTTGCCTGGACGGACGTGAGCGTGGGCGCGGCCGTCGGGGCGCTCGGATGGACGGGCCAGTTGGCGGTTACTGTGGCGGCCGATGGCGCGGTCGATCGGCTCGAAGTCGACGGCTTGCTCACCGGTTCGGCGGGAGGCAGGGACGGCTTGGCGCAAGGGTTGGTGACGCACATCGAGATCGCGAATACGACCGCGACCGGCACGGAGAGGGCGGAACTGTGGGTGCGGCGCCCCGGCGCGGCGCCGACGGACTCCCCGTTGGTGCGGGCGACGATGGACCATCGCGCGCAGTCCGGCCAGGTGTCGGGGACCTGGGATGTGCAACTGCGCCGTGCTCAGTTGGACGGGGTCTGTGACCTCGCGCGCGTGCCGGAGTTCTCGGTCGCGGCGCAGGGCGCGTTCGGGATGGTGGTCGCATCGGGCGAGTATTCGGCCACCGGCCGCGCCTCGGTCTCCGTGGCGGAGCTCCAGCGGCTCCGCCGTGAGCTCGCCGGACTCGGGGCGCTCACGGGAACGCTCGATTTCGCGCTCGCGCACCAAGGCGGGCAACTGCGGCTGACGAAGCTTGCGGCCTCCGTGAACGACGTGCACGGGCCGGTGCTCGCGCTCGAAACGTTGCAGCCGGTCGGTTACCGGCTCGATACGCAGACGGCCGATTATGCGCAGGCGGGCGAGGATCTGATGCGTCTCGAAGTTTCGAACCTGCCGCTGGTGTGGGCCCAGCCCTGGCTGGCCGACGTCGCGCTTGGCGGGATGGTGGATTCCGGCGAAGTGCGGCTGAAAGGGACCGACGGCAACTGGGCGGTCGCGACCCTGCGCCCGTTTGTCTTCAGCGGGGTGCGTCTCGCGAGGGGGCAGTCGGTGCTCGTGGATCGGGTGGGCGGGCAACTTGCCCTGCGCGGCATGCTGGCTGGAGGGGCGTGGTCGGTCGATGCGCTCGATTTGCGCCTGCGTTCGGATGCTCCCGCCTCTCCGTTCGGGGCGATCGCGGCCAAACTCGAGGCGCGGCAGGATGCCGCTGGCCGCGGCCGCATGGCGTTGCCCCTCACGCTCGACAACGGCGGTCGGCGATCGCAGTTGCAGGTCGCGGGCGAGTGGACGCTGGTCGCGGGCAAAGTGGCGGCGGCGAGCGCGAGGATCGGCGGCGAGACGGTCTTCCTGCGGGATCTGCTCGGACTGGCGGCGCTTGTGCCGAGCGACTCCGGCGCAACGGTGCCGGTTGCCACCACCGGAGCGGAAAAGACGACCGCTGCGCCCGGTGCCGATACTAAGGATACGCAGGCGTTCTGGGCCGGTCTGGACGGGCGCATCGAGGTCGACCTGAAGCGGCTCGTGCTCGAGGCCGAGGAGCTCACCGGGGTGCAGGCGATCTTCGTCTGCGATGCGCAACGGCTCTCGCTCGAGAAGTTCGCGGCGAGGACGAAGAACGCGCCGCTCGAGGCGGCGTTTGGCGTGACTTTCGAGGCGGCGAAGGCTGTGCCCTACGCGCTGTCCGGCAGCGGCAAGGTGCCGGGGTTCGATGTCGGCGCCTGGTTGCGCGCGGCGAATCCCGCCGAGGAGCCGGCGATCGAGACGGTGCTCGAGGTGACGGCGAAGCTGGAGGGCGCAGGGGTGAATCTCGACGATCTGCTCGCCGGCGTGCGCGGCGAGTTCGTGCTGCAGGGCGGGCCCGGTGTGCTGCGGATCAAGGACAAGCGGGTGGAGGCGGCGAGCGCGCTCGGCGGACTCGTTCTCGGCCTGCTCTCGAAGGACAAGCAGCAGAAACCGGCGGTGGCCGCCGGTTCGCAACTGTTGGAGGAGATGCACGAGTTCCGGTTCGAGCGGATCGACGCGTCGCTGCTGCGGGGCGCGGACCTGAACCTGCAGTTCCGCACGATCGACGTGCGCTCGGCCGAGAAACGGCTCAGCGGCACGGGCGTGGCGCGGCATGCGGCCGGCAAGACGCCCGACGACTACCCGCTCGCGCTGGAGATGCGGCTGGCCGGCAAGGGCAGTTTCGGGGTGCTGCTCGACCGGGCGAACCTGCTCGACGGCAGTAAAGACGATCTTGGATACATGCGCCTGCGCGAGCCGTTCAGCGTGGGCGGCACCCTGGGGCGGCCGGACTGGAAGCGGATGTTGGTGACGCTCGGCGCCGGGCTGGCCTTCGGGAAGTGAGCGGCGCCAGCGCATGCAGGCAGGGCGAGTCGTCCCCGACCCGCCGCGGCTCACCCGGAAGGGGCGCCCTACCGATGGACAACTCGGATTCTGCGCGACCCAGCCGCGCGCGTTTTCGGCGGGCCTGGTCGACGACCTGGCCTACCGCAGGATTGCCTGAGGCGGCGGCGCGCCTACGTTCGGCGCCGCCATGTCGCACGCCAAACCAACCGCTCTCCTGCAACACCGACTCGGCGCCCGGGTCGTCCGCACCGACGAGGCCGCGCGCTTCGCCGGCTCGTTCGACGGCAGCAAGATCGCGTTCGACTGCGACGCCGTCATCCGCGTGCGCAAGGATGCCGACGTGGGCGTGGTGCTGGCGCTGGCCAACGAACATTGCGTGCCGGTGACGGTGCGCGGCGGCGGCACTTCACTGACCGGTTCGGCGTCGCCGCGGTTTGGTGGCTGGGTGCTCGACCTCTCGAAGCTTGCGAAGATCCGGATCGATGCCGAGGCGGGGCTGGCGATCGTGCAGGCCGGCGCGAAGGTCGGCGACGTGCAGCGGGCGGCGGCGGCGGCCGGCTGGTTCTATCCGCCGGACCCGTCGTCGAAGGAGTTTAGCACGATCGGCGGCAACATCGCCTGCAACGCCGGTGGCATGCACGGTGGCAAGTACGGCGTGACGCGCGACTATGTGCTCAGCCTCTCCGGCTATCTGCCCGAGGGCGATCGCGTGCAGTGGGCCGGCGAATTCAAGAAGTGGTCGGCCGGTTTCAATCTGCGCGACCTGTGGATCGGCAGCGAGGGCTGCCTGGGTATCGTGACCGAGGCGGTGCTGAAGCTGATCCCGGCGCCGGCGGAACGGTGGACGCTGTTGGCGGCCTTCAAGGACGAGGCGGCGGCGTTCGCGGCGGCGCAGGCGTTGATCGCGGCGCGCGTGCAGCCGGCGATCCTGGAGTTCCTCGATCGGGCGTCGGTTGGCTGCGCGGAGAGCGCCACCGGCAAGCCCGTGTTTGCCGAGGCGCCGAAGAAACCGGTGCTGTTGCTCGAACTCGCTGGCACGGCCGCGGAGGTGGCCGAGCAGAAGAAGATCGTGCAGGTCTGGGCCGGGGAGCACGCGGTCGCGTCGCGCGCGGCACGCAGCCGTGCCGAGGCGGAGGACCTCTGGGCGGTGCGGCGCAAGTGCTCGCCGGCGATGTTTGCGCTGGGCGACAGCAAGCTCAACGAGGACATCGTGCTGCCGTTGAAGAGCTATGCCGCCTTCGGCGAGCTCCTCGAGAAGCTCAAGAAGCGCCACGGCCTGGCGATGCCGACCTTTGGGCATCTCGGCGACGGCAACCTGCACGTGAACATCATGTACCACCGCGCCGACAAGAAGGAGTGCCGGGCGGCGGTGCGCGCGGTCGAGCAACTCATGCGCGGCGTGAAGCGGCTCGGCGGCGCGATCTCCGGCGAACACGGTATCGGACTGGCGAAGACCCCGTTCCTCGCGCTCGAGCACACCAAGCCCGCGATCCGGGCGATGATCGCCGTGAAGCAAGCGCTCGACCCGAACGCGATCATGAACCCCGGCAAGCTCTTCACCCGCTACGAGGTCTGGCGGCACAAGCGCCTCGAGATCGCGCTGCCCTGGGACCACAAGTGAGCGAGGGGGCGGCGCCGTTCAGCGCCGCTCCGCGCGGAGCGTGTCGATCCAGTCGAGCAGGTGGCGGGCGCAGCCGTCCCACGTCGGGATCGGCCGCTGGCGGGCCTCGGCCGACAGCCGCGCGAGTTCGGCGGGCTCGGTGAGCAGTCGGCGCATGGCGGCGGCGAAACCGGACACATCCGCTGGCTGGACACCGAGGACTCCGCCGCCGGGCACGAGCTCGCCGGTGGCGCCGGTGTTCGCGCAGAGGCAGGGCTTGCCGTGGGCGAGGCTCTCGATCACCGGCAGCCCGAAACCCTCGATCATCGACGGATAGACGGAGAAGGTGCAGGAACGCCACGCGGCGGCGAGGGCGTCGTCGTCCAGCACGCCGTCGCAGCGCAGCGGCCGGCCGGCGGCACGCAGTCGGTTGATCTCGCGGAGGGCGGCGCCGGCGGTCTCGGGCCGCGGGAGGCCGACGAGCCGGAGTTCGAAGCGCAGGCCTTCGGCCCAGAGCGTCTCGGCGGCACCGAGCAGCGCGAGGTGGTTCTTGCGGCCCTCGATCGTGCCGACGCAGAGGACCTGCGGGAGGGCGGCGCTGGCGGAAACGGGCGCGCCGGCGGGTGCGGCGGGCAGGTCGACGCCGAGGGGGAGCACGGTGACGGGCGGCGGGTTGGTCATGCCGAGCCAGCGCCAGTAACCGAGCAGCGAATCTGCGGTGGTGCGGGAGTTGGCGGCGATGCCGTCGAACCGCAGGAGTTCCTGCAGGTACGCGGGGAAGCGGGCGACGGTCCTGGGTGGCGTGAGCTCCGGATGCGTGAGCGGGATCGTGTCGAAAAAGAAGGCGATGCGCGGACCGGCGACGCGGGCGAAGAGCTCGGGCAGGCGCGCGGCGACCCCGGGAGAGAAGATCTCGGGGCAGACGAGGCCGGTGGCCGGCGGTGGCGCGGCCATCGTGCCGGTGAGGCGGTTACACCAGCTGCGCAGCTTGCGGTCGAGGGGCCAGGTCGTGCCGCGACGGGTGCCGGCCGGTGGCGGGATCGTGCCGCGGGCGAGCAGGAGTTCGCGCGCGTCGAGCGGGCGCCAGGCCGAGGCAAAGGGGTCGAAGCAGATGGCGGCGGTCTCGCCCTGCCGCTCGAGGGCGCAGAACACGCCGCGGGCCTGGCGCTGGATACCGGTGCGGGCCGCGGTGTGGCTGGTGTGCGTGAGGTCGAGCAGCAGCATGGCCGAAGGCGTTCAGGGCGCGGGGGGCGCGAGGTGGAGGCGCAGGTCGAGGACGCGGAAGGCGAGGGGCCGGGTGTCGGGCTTGAGCGCGAGCTGGGCGTACCATTGCGCATCGTAGCCGTCGGACCGCGGCATGATGTGCGTCGTCTCGGGGGCGACATTGGCGAGGAAGCGCGCGGGGTGGTGGACGCCGAAGTCGATCGGCGCGGTGAAGCCCCTTCCCGGGATGGGGAGGCGCCAGACGGAGAACAGGAGGACGCCCGCCGCGGCCATGAGGAGGAGCCACTGGAGGCGGTCGCGTATCGGGAGAAGCTGGCGAGGGGGGACCGGCACGGGAGGAGGGCCGATCACCTTCGGCGGCGCCGGGGGACGCAAGATCATTCCCCGGGGAAGGCTTGCTGTCGGCCAACAATGAGGGGACGCGCCGGCCGGGCGTGTGGGGGAGCGGTGGTGACGCAGGCGGGCGGAATGCCGGCGAAGTGTGCCGCAGCGGGGAATCAGCTCTCGGCCGGCAGGCGCAGCTCGACGACGATGGCGGTGAGGTTGTCGCGGGAGGACTCCCTGGCCTCGTCGACGAGACGCTTGGCGGGGGGCTCGGCGGCGCGGGCCGGATCGGGCTCGCGGATGGCCTCCTCGATCCGGCGGTCCCAGAGGCCGTCGACCAGGCCGTCGGTGCAGAAGAGCAGACGGTCGCCCGCTTGCACGGCGACCGCACCAATCTGCGGATCCACAATCTGGTAACCCGCGCCGAGGGCCTGCTGGAGCGAGATTTTGCCGGGGTGGTTGCGGGCCTCGCGCTCGTTGATCTTGCCGGTGCGGCGCTGCCAGCCGACGTGGGTGTGGTCGTGGGTGAGTTGCGTGAGGCCGCCGGTGCCGGGCAGGTAATAGATGCGGCTGTCGCCGACGTGGGCGAAATAGAGCCAGCCCGGGGTGACCCAGCCGAGGCTGAGCGTGGCGCCCATGCCGGCGCACTCCTCGTAGCTGTAGCCGAGGCGCAGCAGGTCGGCATGGATCTGGGAGAACAGCTCGGCGAGGATGTCGGTGAAGCCGGAGTCGAGGCCCTGGGCGCGGACGCGGAAGCTGCGGGCCATCAGCCGGGTGATGCGGTCGACGGCGATGCGGCTGGCGAACTCGCCGGCGTTGGCGCCGCCCATGCCGTCGCTGACGGCGAAGATGAAGTCGGAGCGGGCGAGGGTCGATTCGCCGATCTTGCCGAGGTGGTGGACCCCGTGGCCGTCGATGGCGAGGGCGAGAAAGGCGTCCTCGTTGTTGTTGCGGATGCGCCCGCGGTCGGTGATGCCGGACCAGTGGACGGCGAGCGGCGCTGGGGAAGGGGTGGCGGGTGTGGGGCCCATGGCGGACGGGAAAGGCGAGGCGCGGCTCAGTAGCCGGGAGCGTGCGGGGCGTCGGGCGGCGGTGGCGGCGGGGAGAGCTCGGGGGCGTGGAGGAGTTGGGCGAACTCGAAATCGATCACGCAGAAGCGGCCGGCGCGGCGGTCGTAGGTGATGTTGCGCAGGACGGCATCCTGGTGGCGCACGCCGTAGGCGAGCAGGGAGTCGTAGATCTCCCGCATGCGGTCGGGGTTGAGGTGGTCGACGCGTTGGCCGCAGTTGGTGGTGACGATCTTGAGCTCATCCGGGAAGAATTCGATGAGCTGCGGCACGAAGTCGCAGCCCTTCTCGCCGAGGTGCTTGAGGACGCGGACCTCGTTTTCGAAGCGTTCGCGGGCGATGTGCCCGCGGAAGGTCTTGTACACGCGGCCGTCGAAGCCGATGCGAACGAGAGCGCGGGCGGTGTCCTTGACTTGCTCCATGAGCGGGGGTGAGGGTCGGTCCGAACGGGGGTGCTGACAAGCCCTGGTTGCGGGGCAAAACGTGGGTGCCCCAAGAAAACGGAGATTTTCCTTCCCTCTGGCATATGTGTTGCTGAAATCCGCCGGGTTTCCCGCAGTCGGGCTGCTTGCGGTCCGGATCCCGCGAACGATTCCATTTCACCAACCACCTCACCTCCTCCCAATGGCCACCAAGTACAAACTGGAATACATCTGGCTCGACGGCTACACGCCCCTGGCGAACCTTCGCAGCAAGACCCAAATCAAGGAATTCGACAGCTTCCCGAAGCTTGAGGAGCTCCCCAACTGGGGCTTCGACGGGAGCTCGACCCGGCAGGCCGAGGGCAAGAGCTCGGACATCGTGCTGAAGCCGGTGGCCGTCTTCAACGATCCGACGCGCAAGAACGGTGTGCTGGTCATGTGCGAGACCTTCCTCCACACCGGCGAGGCGCATCCTTCGAACTCCCGCGCCACCATCCCGGACGATCCGGACACTTGGTTCGGCTTCGAACAGGAGTATTTCTTCTACCAGGATGGGCGGCCGCTCGGCTTTCCCGAGGGGGGCTTTCCCGCGCCGCAGGGGACGTACTACACCGGCGTCGGCTACGCGAACGTCGGCGATCTCGCCCGCCAGCTCGTCGAGGAGCACATCGACATCTGCTTGGATGCCGGCATCAACCTTGAGGGCATCAACGCCGAGGTGGCCAAGGGCCAGTGGGAGTTTCAGATCTTCGGCAAGGGTTCCAAGAATGCCGCCGACCAGATGTGGGTCGCCCGCTACCTCCTGACCCGGCTTTGCGAGAAGTACTGCGTCGACATCGAGTGGCGCTGCAAGCCGATCCTCGGGGCCTTCAACACGGCGCTCGACTGGAACGGCTCCGGTATGCACTCGAATTTCTCCACCCAGTACATGCGCGAGGTCGGCGGCAAAGCCTACTTCGAGAAGCTCATGGCCGCGTTCGCCAAGAACATGGACGAGCATATCGCCGTCTACGGCCCGGAGAACCACCTGCGCCTCACCGGCCTCCACGAGACGCAGTCGATCGACAAGTTCACGTACGGCGTGGCCGATCGTGGCGCCTCGATCCGCGTGCCGCACAGCTTCATCAAGAACGGCTACAAGGGCTACCTCGAGGATCGCCGTCCGAACTCCGCCGCCGACCCGTATCTCGTGGCCGGTCGCATCCTCAAGACCATCCAGTCGGTCCCGACGACCTGAGCGTCGCGCAACGGACTCTTTCGACGCCAGCCCTCCGCGGGGCTGGCGTTTTTTTTGTTCGGCGGTGGTTCCCTCCGGTGGCGGGTGGAGGCGTCGCTTCTTGCGGGAGGTTTCGTCGCCGGTGGCCTGTGGCAGGGGCGAGCGTGTGCGCACTGGTCGAACTTGGCAAAGTAGAGGGCGGGCTGACCAAGGTCAGCCCCTACGGGACCATGGTGGCGAATCCATCGCCCTCCGAATGCGTTGCCGGACCCGCGGTTCAGCGGGCGCGCGGCGGCATCACCTTGCCGTAGAGCCGCGCGATGTTGCCGGCCGGGGGCGGGGTGCTGGGCGCCGCGGAAGCGGCGGGGCCCCCGCGGCTCTGGAGGCTGTAGCGCAGGATCAGCTTCTCGTTGTCGCGGTCGAGATGGATGCACTGGAGGATGCGCTGCCGGACCTTCTCCTTGAGGTCGGCCATCTCCCGCGCCTCGCCCGGGGCCGGGGTGATCGCCTGTTTGAGGGCATCGAGGTTCGTCGCAAGCTGATCGAGCAGCGCCTGCCGGCGTTCGAGCAGCTCGGCGCCGAAGGTGCGCTTCTTCTCCTGGAGATAACGATTCTCTTCCAACGCGAGCTGGTAGAGGTCGTCGCAGATGCGTTGGTGGCGCTCCAGTACTTCTCGCATGGAGGCATCTAGGCGAGGGGGACGGTTCTTGTGGAGCACAAACTCGTGGGGCTTGTGCCGCCGGGATCAGCGCCTATCAGACTGTGCACGGGCGGTGCTCAAATTTGCCCAGTGTCACCCTGGCCCATCTGCGGGTTGCGCAGTATTGCCCAGCCCGCGCTCGGGGCGCCTCACTGCAGGCGCTGCGTTTCCCCGGTCTCCGTCTGCTGCACGGCGAACTGGCGGACCGACTCGTCGACCTTGTACGCCCAGTCGATCTGGCCGAGGCGCCAGCGGGCCATCTCGTGGATCTCGCCAGTCGGACCGTCGGGCAGGTTTCCGGTCTTCTCCGCGGCCGCGTATTCATCGAGGATGCTGCGGTATTGCGCGGACGCCCGGTCCGGTTGTCGGAGTCGTTCGTAACAGAGCGCGATCTGGTAGAGGGCGGGCCAGCGCCAGCCGGGATCGGCCCGGAGTTCGGCGAGCGTCTGGTAGATGGTGAGGGCCGAGTTGAAGTCGCCCTGCTCGTAGAAGTCGTTGGCGAGCTGGTTGCCGGTGCGGCGCTGCCAATAGGACCAGGTCTCGCGATCAGTGTCGGACTGCGCCTGGGCCGACCGCAGGAGGGTGAGGGTCTCGGCGAGCGCTTCCTGGGCGCGCCCCAGCCGCCGCAGCGACAGGCACAGGAGGTACCGGCTCTCCTGGGCGGAGGGATTCTGCGGGTACAGTTCCAGGAAGGTGCGCAGGGCGGCGACCGCCTGCTCCAGTTTGCTGTCGAGGAAGAAGGCGTAGGCTTCGCGGAACCCGGCCCGGGCGCGGTCCTCGGGCGGCAGGTCGAGCAGTTTGATGCGTCCGAAAAATTTCCCGGCCGCGGCGTAGTCGCCCTGCTGGTAATACGTCTCGGCGATCTCAAACTTCGCCAGTTGCGCCAGATCGCGGTAGCGCGGCAGGTTCTCGAGGGAGACTGCGAGGGTGGAGTTAAGTACCGCGTAGAATCGCGCTTGGGCGAGGTTGAAGGCGCCCATGTCGCGCAGCGTGCGGCCGAGCGCGATCAGGACCGAGGGGGCTCGGGACGCGGACGGAAACGTGGCGAGAAACTTCTCGTAGATGGCTGCGGCGCGGGTGTTGCGGTTGGTCTTCCGGAGGAGTTCGGCGTAGTCGATCAGCGCATCCTGGATGATTGCGTCGCTGACAGGAGAGTTGAGGATGTCGGTGTAGGCGGTCTCGGCTGACTCGGGATCGTTCCGCTCGAACATGCGTCGGGCGAGCACCAGCATGCTCTGTGCGACCTGGTCGGGCGTGGCCTCGACGGCGGCGGTCGGTTGTGTCGGGACGACAGCGGTCGCGTTGGTCGCGGGGGTGGCGGTCGAGCCGGCGGCGCCCGTGCAGAGCGCGGCGAGCAGGAGGGAGGTGGGGCGGGAGAGATTCATTGCTGGCGGTAATCCGCCCGGCTGGAGGGCAGGGCGGGGGTGAAGTGGAGCGCATCGGCGGTGCGGCCGGAGCCGTCGTCGAGCTGGAAATACGGAAGGACATCCTCGGGCTTCACCTGCACGGGCTGCTGGACCGTGCTTGCCTGGGGCGCCGGCACGGGATCCGGCGTGGCCGTCACCACCGGGGCGGTGGTGGTGGGTGCCGCTGCGGGTGGGCGGGGAGCGTAGAGTGCGACCGGCGGCGGCTGGATTGCCGGCGTGGCCGGGCGTTCCGGGGCGAAGCTGAGCGGCGGCGAGCCGACGAGGGGGATGTAGCCCGGATCGGCTGCGGGGAAGAGCGCGGCGCGGAATCGTTCGGCGAGCGAAGGGCGGGGCCCGGGCGGCATGGCCGCCAGCACCGGAGCCAGCAACGCCAACGCCAGCAGTGCCGCGGAGCGGCAGCCGGGACGAAGCGGACTGGATGGGCGCGGTGTCATGGAAATCAGGAAGCCTGGCGGGCGGCGAGCACCTGGTGGACCTTGGCGATGATGTCGTCGACGCGGAACGGTTTGTGGATGAACACGTCCTGTCCGAGATCGAGAAACTGCTGTTTGATCTCGGAGGAGAGGTAGCCGCTGACGACGATGACGCCGAGCCCGGCGTACTTCTGGCGGATGACCTGGAAGACGGAGATGCCGTTGAGGCGGGGCATGTTCACATCGAGGATCACGCAGTCGATCTCCGCGGCGTGCCGATCGAGGAAGTCGAGGGCCTTGGCACCGTCGTCGACGGTGCGCACGGTGAAGCCGCGGGCCTCGAGCACGCCCTGGGTGAGGTTGCGCAGGCTCTCCTCGTCCTCGACGATGAGGATGCGGCCGGTGCGCGGCGGGTGCCGGGCGGCGGTGGTGCGATCGGCGGGGGCGGCGGGCTGGGGGGCGGTCTCGGGCAGGTAGATCGAAAAGGTGCTGCCTTCGCCCGGGGCGCTGCGCAGGTTGATGAAGCCTCCGTGGCGGGAAACGATGCCCTCCACGACGGCGAGCCCGAGACCGGTGCCGCTGCCCTTCTCCTTGGTCGTGAAGAACGGCTCGAAGATGCGCTGCTGGACGGCAAGGGGAATGCCCACGCCGGTGTCGGAAATCCGGATGCACTGGTAAGTGCGCGCAGGGTCGCCGCCGAGGCGGGCGAGGTCGCGCCCGGCGATCTGCTCGGTGGCGAGGGTGAGGGTGCCGCCCTGGGGCATGGCGTCGCGGGCGTTGACGCAGAGATTCATCAGGATCTGCTGCACCTGGTTCTGGTCGGCGAGCAGGGCGGGCAGGGCCGGGGCGAGGCGGAACTCGAAGGAGATGGTGCGCGGGAACGTCTCCTGGAGCATGCCCGCGAGCTCGCGCAACTGCTGGTTGATGTCGAGCGGGGCGAGGAGCGTCTCGGCCTTGCGGGAGAAGGTGAGGATCTGGCGCACGAGCCCGACGGCGCGCTGCCCGGCCTTGAAGATCTCGCCGAGGAACCGTTTCACCTTCTCGTCGTTGTCGGGCCGGGAAAGGAGCAGCTCGGAGTATCCGTTGATGATCGAGAGCAGGTTGTTGAAGTCGTGGGCGATGCCGCCGGCCAGCGTCCCGATGCTCTCGAGCTTCTGCGCCTGGCGCAGCTGCGCCTCGAGGGCCTTGCGCTCGGAGATGTCCTCCCGGAGCATCAAAAAGTTGGTGACTGCGCCGGCCGGGTTGCGGATGGCGGAGACCTGGACGAACTCCCAGCGCGGCTCGCCGGCCGGGCCGCAGGTGGCCACCTCGCCGCGCCAGGGGTGCCCGCCGCGGATCTGGCGCAGGAACGCCTCGTAGGCCTCCTCGGTGGGGTGGGCGTCGCGGAAGATGCGCTCCTGGCGCTCGAGCAGCGTCTCGAGGCTGGCGCCGACGCACTCGGTGAAGCGGGGGTTGATGTAGCGGACGAAGCCGTCGGGATCGGCGATGGCGGTGGCGATGGGGCTCTGCTCCATCGCCTGGGCGAGGATGTAGGACTGCTCCTCGGCCATGTGGCGGCGGGTGACGTCGCGGCCGATGGCGCGCACGGCGATGATGTGGCCGGTGGTGTCGCGGCAGCAGGACTCCTCCCAGAGCATCCAGCGCCAGCCCTGGAGGGTGCGGCAGCGCACCTCGGTGTCGGCCTGGAAGGGCGGCGCGGCCAAGCGGCGGCGGGATTGTTCAAGCGCAGGAAAGTCCTCGCGGTGGACGATCTGCTCGAAGGAGACGCCGATCCAGCGATCGGCCCGTTTCCCGAACTTGGCGACAAAGGCCTCGCTGGTGTCGATGATGGCGCCGCCGGGGTCGCGGAAGCAGGCCACCTCGGTGGTGGCGGGGAAGAGATGCTCGAAGGAGCCGCTCCAGCCGGCGGGGACGTCGTTGGCCGAACCGGGCGGGGCGCGGCGGGTGCGGGTGGTCACCGAGGCGGGGACCGGGGAGGCGGCGGGACTCCGGCGGGTCTTGGGCATGGCGGAGGCGGGGCCGGAGTTCACACCAGTCCCTGGAGCAGGCCGGGGAGCCGTTGCAGTTTGTTGAGGATGGAGGCGCGGGCGAGGGTGGTCTCCCGCTCGCTCGAGCCGAAGAGGATCTTCCAGCCGGCGAGTTCGAGCCAGGAGTCGGGCTCGGGGGGCGGGATGTTCTCGAGGCCGCCGGGGATGCCCGCGTAGCAGACGAGGCGGTCGGCCAGTTGCACGGCGCTGGCCAGCAGCGAGTGGTGCGGGGCGCGCTCGGGATCGTTGTGGTACTGGATGCTCTCGACGATCTCGGCGGAGAGGCGGTGGCACTGGAGGTAGCGGGCGCCGATGGCGCCGTGGTCGCGGCCGAACAGTTCCCGCTCGAAGGCGACCACGTCGGCGGTGCTGCTGGCGTGGAAGGCGAGCAACTCCTTGAACTCCTCGGGGAAGGAGTAGGCCATCACGACTTTGCCGACGTTGTGGAGCAGGCCGACGATGTAGTCGGTGTCGTCGTCGATCATCAGGCTGGTGGTGGCGAGGATCTCGCGGGTCATGATCGCCGAGCCGATGCTGTGCTTCCAGAGGTCCTTCCAGTTCACGGTGGGCCAGTTGCGGTGGAGCTTCTCGAGCTCCTCGATGACCGGTGTGGCGGTGGCCAGTTCGCGGATCTGGCGCAGACCGAGGAAGAAGACGGCCTCCTCGATGTTGTTCACCTTGGTGGCGAGGCCGAAATAGACGGAGTTGACTAGGCGCAGCAGGCGGGTGGTCAGCGAGGGGTCGCGGCGGATGATCTCGGCGATCTGGGAGTTGAGGCCCTGCTCGGAGTTGACCAGCTCGGTGAGCGCACGGTTGATGCTCTTGAGCGAGGCGAGCTTCGGGCAGCCCTCGATACGGCGATCGAGCTCCTCGTCGGTGTAGCGGCGGCCGGGCGGTGCGGGAAGCGTGGACATCGGATGTGGAAAATTGGTGACGGTGGCGGGCCGGATGTTCGGTGTGGGCCGTCGTGCAAGGTATCGGTTGCGCGGCGCGAGTTCTTAAGGGGGAAACGCGGCCGCCGGGCAGGGTGTTTCCCTCGGGTCCGCACTGGGATTTAGCTTTTGCCAAGAACGGCCGATGTGGACGGGATGAGCGTGTCTCCGATGCCTTTCCGCACCTCATCGCCCCGCCGGTCCGGTTGCTCCGCAGTCAGGGCGGTGCTGCTGTGGGGGAGCGTGCTGCTGCTGGGTGGGCTGACCGGTTGCCAGCAACTGCCCAAGGTCGCGGTCAGCTGGCAGGGCGGACCTTTCTTCACGCCCACCAATTTCAGCGGCGTGCCGCTCATGCCGGCGGAGGTGCGCCGGGTGGCCGTGCTGCCGCTCTCCGGCCTCGACGGTCTGCCGCCCGAGACGGTCGCCGCGCTCGAGGCGGCGTTGCGTGCGGCGTTGCTGGCCGAGGGCCGTTTCGAGGTGGTCGCGGTGCGGCGCGAATGGATGCAGGCGCAGGCCGGACGGGGCGCCCTCGCGACCAGCGACCAGCTGCCCGCGCCGCTGTTCGAGCGCCTCGCCCGTGAGTACTCCGCCGATGCGGTGCTGTTGGTGGACATCAGCCACTACCGTCCCTACGCCCCGCTTGCGCTCGGGGTGCGGGCAAAACTCGCCTTCTGTGCCGCCCCCCACGCGGTCGTCTGGGCCTTCGACACGCTCTTCGACTCCCGCGTGCCGGCCGTGGCGAACTCCGCCCGTCGGCACGCCGCCGGCGGGCCGGCCGGCAAGGTGGATTCGGGCCCGGTCGCGCTGCAGAGCCCGAGCCGGTTTGCGGCCTACGTTTTTGCGGACGTCTTCGCCTGCCTGCCCCAACGGCCGGCTCCGGTGCCGGCCGCGCCGCCCGCCCGTTAAAGTTTTCTCACCACGCGCCGATTGTACCCGGCGCGACGATCCTCAGCCCGTCTCCATCACCATGATCAATTCCACCAATCGCACCGGTTCGACACCCCACATCGGCGGCATCCCGGTCTCCGTTCCGCGGGCACCCTCCCGTGCCTCCGAGGATCTCGATCGTTTCAGCACCGACTCACTCAACCGCCTGCGGCAGGTCCTCGATCAGCAGCCCTCCGTGCGGTCCGACGTCGTGGAACTCGGCCGTTCGCTCGCCTCCGACCCCGGCTATCCCACCGATCCGGTCGTGCGCAAGCTTGCCGAGTTGCTCGTCGCCCAGCCCGATGGCGGCGACGCCGACGAGGGCGAATGAGGGCGTTTCGCGTCTCCGGCTCGCCAATTCCGGCGGCTCCGCGGAGCCGCCTTTTTCGTGTCCGCTCGCGGTGTCGACCGCGGGAGCCGGACTTCGCGGCGAGAGGTCGTTACAGGTTTTGACTTTGCGCACACCGCACCCCTAGGTTGGCCGCAGCGATGTCGCTGGAAAAGATTCTCATCATCGACGACGAACCGATCGTCTGCAAAGCGCTCCGCGAGATCCTGCCCAAGAAACGGTTTACCGTCGCCACGGCCGGGATGATCGCCGAGGCGGAGGCCACGCTGGCCCGCGAGAAGTTCGACCTGATCTTCTGCGACGTCCGCCTGCCCGACGGTAGCGGCCAGGATTTCCTCGAGCGGATGATGACCGCCACCGAGCCGCCGCTCGTTGTCATGATGACAGGATACGGCTCGATCGAGTCGGCCGTCTCCTGCATGCGCGCCGGCGCCTTCGACTACCTGCTCAAGCCCTTCACCCCCGACATCATCGAGGTGCTCGTGAAGAAGGCCGAGTCGTTCGGCCAGCTCGTGAAGGTCAACCGCATCCTCAGCGAGAGCGGCGACGAGGGCGATTTGCTCGGCGACAGCCCGGTCATGCGCCGTCTGCGCCAGCTCATCCTCAAGGTCGCCCCGACCGACGCCACCGTGCTGCTCACCGGCGAGAGCGGCACCGGCAAGGAGATGGTCGCCCGGGAACTCTACCGCAACAGCCCGCGCAAGAGCGCCCCCTTCATCAAGGTCAACTGCGCGGC
The DNA here is from genome assembly GCA_023457035.1 of Verrucomicrobiota bacterium. Classification (GTDB taxonomy): domain Bacteria; phylum Verrucomicrobiota; class Verrucomicrobiia; order Opitutales; family Opitutaceae; genus CAJCBL01. The sequence goes on along the minus strand of JAEWNN010000043.1, from coordinate 11,802 downwards.
CGTGAGCGAGACGCTCATGGAGAGCGAGTTCTTCGGCCACGAGCGCGGCGCGTTCACCGGCGCCACCGACCGCCGCGAGGGTCGCTTCGAGCTGGCCAACGGCGGCACGCTGCTGCTCGACGAGATCAGCGAGATCCCGCTGCACCTGCAGGCCAAGCTGCTGCGCGTGCTCCAGGAGAAGGAGTTCGAGCGCGTGGGCGGCAACAAGACGATCAAGTGCAACGTCCGCATCCTCGCCACGTCCAACCGCGACCTGCTGCACTCCGTCGCCGAGGGCAAGTTCCGCCAGGATCTCTACTACCGCCTCAACGTCTTCCCGATCCATGTGCCCGCGCTGCGGGAACGAGGGGAGGACATCGTGCTGCTCGCCGAGGCGTTCCTCAAGCGCTACGCCCGCAAGCACGGCCTGAAGGCGCCAAGCTGGTCGGCCGAGGCTGTGGCATCGATCCGTGGGTACAACTGGCCCGGCAACGTGCGCGAGCTGCAGAACACCGTGGAGCGCGCCGTGATCCTCGCCGAGCCGGGGCGCCCGATCCCGCCGAACCTGCTCAACCTGCCGGTGGCCTCTCCTGTCGCCGCGCCGGCCGCGCCCGCCGCGGCGGCTCCCGTGGCACCGGTCGTGCCCGGTCCGGTGGCCGAGGTGGTGCCGCCGCCCGTCGCCCCATCCGTTCCGGCCCCGGCCGCGCCGCCGCCGGCGGAGAGTTTCCTCTCGCTCGACGACCTCGAGCAGAAACACATCCTCGAGGCGTTGAAGAAGACCGGCGGCAATCGCACGCAGGCCGCGACGATCCTCAAGATCAGCATCCGCACCCTGCGCAACAAGCTGAACCTCTATCGTGAACAGGGCGTGGCCGTCGCCCTGATCGGACAGGACGACAGCGAGTAACCGGTGGATTGCTACGTTCGCCGGGGCGCCCGGTGTTTTCCGCCGGCTCGTGTGCCGACGGCGCAGGGCTGAGCGCTCTCGTGGTCCCGCTGCGGCGGGCTCGGCCGCCTACTTCTTCGCGTGGAAGGCGGCGTCGTCGGGCAGGTCGAGCAGGACGAGCTCGGGGTTCTTCTCCTTGAAATAGTTCATCGTCCACTCGTTGGGGAAGAGCACGCACGGGTCGCCGTTCTTGTCGGTGGCGAAGGACACGCCGCTGGCGACGACCAGCGAGTGCAGGTCGGCGAGCGAGGGGTGCGGCGCGAGCCACTTCAGGAACGCGAAGGGCGCGGCCTCAAGCTTCGACTCGGCGTTGTATTCGCTCTGCAATCGGTACTGCACGACCTCGAATTGCAGCGGGCCGACGGCGGCCAGGAAGGTCGCGCCGGTGGGCGCGTTGCGCACGTTGAAGGTCTGCACGACGCCTTCCTGCAGGAGTTGCTCGACGCCGGCGCGGTACTTCTTCGAGTCGGCGGGCGAAGGGTTGAAGATGTACGCGAAGCACTCCGGCGGGAAACGCGGGATCTCGTTGAAGACGATCGAGCCGTCGGAGGCGAGGGTGTCGCCGATGCCGAACTCGTTGTGGCCGACGAGGCCGAGCACGTCGCCCGGGTAGGCGACGTCGACCGTCTCGCGGTCCTGCGCGAAGAGCTTCGAGGAGTTGGAGAGGCGGATGGTCTTCCCGGTGCGGCTGTGGCGCGCGAGCATGTCGCGCTCGAACTTGCCCGAGCACACGCGGATGAACGCGATGCGGTCGCGGTGTTTCGGATCCATGTTGGCCTGGATCTTGAAGACGAAGCCGGAGAACCGGGCGTCGTCGATCGGCAGCAGCTCGTCGCCGAGGTAGCGGGGCGCGGGGCCGACGGAGTACTTCAGGAAGCTGTCGAGCATGAGCTGCACGCCGAAGTTGTTCACGGCGGAGCCGAAGAAGACCGGGGTGAGCTTGCCGGCGTGGACGGCGGCGAGGTCGAAGGGGTGGCCGGCGACATCGAGTACCTCGAGCTGTTCGCGCACCTCGGCGTAGCTGTGCGGGTCGAGCTTCTCGGCGACGATGGCGTCGTCGAGACCGGAGACCTGCTCGGGGGCGCGGTAGGCTCCGCCGGGCACACGTTCGAAGAGGTGCACGTGGCGTCCTTGGCGGTCGAACACGCCCTTGAACGAGGGGCCGTTGCCCAGCGGCCAGGCCATGGCGCAGGCGCCGATGCCGAGCACGTTCTCCAGCTCGTCCATGAGGGCGAGCGGGTTGAGCGTGGGCCGGTCGCACTTGTTCATGAACGTGAAGATCGGCACGCCGCGGCGACGGCAGATCTCGAAGAGTTTGCGCGTCTGCGACTCGATGCCCTTGGCGGCGTCGATCACCATCACGACGGCGTCGACGGCGGTGAGCACGCGGTAGGTGTCCTCGGAGAAGTCCTTGTGGCCGGGGGTGTCGAGCAGGTTGACGGCGCAGCCGGCGTACTCGAATTGCAGCACCGTCGAGGTGACGGAGATGCCGCGCTTGCGCTCGAGCTCCATCCAGTCGGAGGTGACGGCGCGCTGGTTCTTGCGGGCGGAGACGGAGCCGGCGAGATGGAGGGCGCCACCGTAGAGAAGGAACTTCTCGGTGAGCGTGGTCTTGCCGGCGTCGGGATGCGAGATGATGGCGAAGGTGCGGCGGCGCGCGGCTTCTCGGGCGATGTCGTTCATGGAGGAGCGGTGAGGCAACCGTGCCGGAGCGGGCGGCGCAAGAAAATGGATGGCGGGGCCGGCGCGGGCTGATGAAGCACCGGGCCATGTGGGGGCACTGCCGCGTGTGCAGCACGTGGCGGGATGCTTGAGCCCCCGCCGTTAGGCACCGGCCGCCGCAAACGCCGCGTCACCGATCCCCGGCCTCGTCGGCACCGGCGCGCCATCCCGTATCCGCCGGCCCGGGCTAAAGCACCGGGCCACATCGGACTCCCGGCTCCGGCGTGGCGGGGTGCTTTAGCCCCCGCGAAGGGCGCGGCGCATCGCGGGCGTCGCCGTGCGCCCGGGGCTTCGGCCGGGAACAAAACGGCCCGCCGGTGAGGGCGGGCCGTTGAAGTTGGAAGCGATTGGATCGGGTGCCGGGTACTACTCGCTACCCGCTGCTCGCTCCTCTCTGCGCTTGGCTCAGCCGTAACAACGCAATTGGCGGGCGCACACCTCGGAGCCCCAAGTAATTCCGGTGTAGGGCCTCAGCTTGCTGAGGCCGTTGGGGTTGCGCGTGGGCGGGGCCGGCGCGAGCAAGCTCGCGCCCTACGCCGACTGAATGAATACGGCTCAGAGCTTGTACGGCAGCGGATGCGCGGCGGTGAGCTTCTTCACGATCGCCTTGGCGGCGGCGCGCTTCTCCTCGCTCTCGGGGGCGCCGAGCACGAGATCGATCGCCTCGGCGATCTGCTCCATGTCGGCCTCCACCATCCCGCGGCTGGTTACCGCTGGCGTGCCGAGGCGGATACCGCTGGCCTGGAAGGGCGAGCGCGTCTCGTACGGGACGGTGTTCTTGTTGCAGGTGATGTTGGCCTTATCGAGCGACTCCTGGGCGACCTTGCCGGTGAGCTCCGGGAACTTCGCGCGGAGGTCGACGAGCATGAGGTGGTTGTCGGTGCCGCCCGACGCGAGGGCGTAGCCGCGTTTCACCATTGCGGCGGCGAGGGCCTTCGAGTTGGCGAGGAGTTGCTGCTGGTAGACCTTGAACTCGGGCTTGAGCGCGTCGCCGAAGCAGACGGCCTTGGCGGCGATGACGTGCTCGAGCGGGCCGCCCTGGCCGCCGGGGAAGACCGCGCTGTCGAGGGCCTTCGCGTGGATGGCCTTGCAGAGGATGAGGCCGCCGCGCGGGCCGCGCAGGGTCTTGTGCGTGGTGGTGGTGACGAAGTCGGCGTGCGGCACGGGCGACGGATGAATCCCCGCGGCGACGAGGCCGGCGATGTGGGCGATGTCGGCGAAGAGCAGGGCGCCCACGGAGCGGGCGATCTCGCCCATGCGGGCGAAGTCGATGATGCGCGGGTACGCACTGGCGCCGACGGTGATCATCTTCGGCTTCTCGGCGGCGGCGATCTTGGCGAGCTCGTCGTAGTCGATGAGGCCGTTGTCCTGGCGCACGCCGTACTGGACGAAGTTGTAGAGTTTGCCGGAGAAATTGGCCGGGTTGCCGTGGGTGAGGTGGCCGCCGTGGCTCAAGTTCATGCCGAGGATCTTGTCGCCCGGCTGGAGCACGGAGGTGTAGACGGCGAAGTTGGCCTGGGAGCCGGAGTGCGGCTGCACGTTGGCGTGCTCGGCGCCGAAGAGCTTCTTGGCGCGGTCGATGGCGATCTGCTCGACCTTGTCGACGAACTCGCAACCGCCATACCAGCGCTTGCCCGGGTAACCCTCGGCGTACTTGTTGGTGAGCACGCTGCCTTGGGCCTCCATGACGGCCGGGAGCGTGAAGTTTTCCGAGGCGATCAGCTCGATGTGCTCCTGCTGGCGGTGCAGCTCGGCAGCGACGAGGGCGTGGATCTCGGGATCGAGATCGCGCAGGGGAGAGGCGTTGAGGACGGGAGAAGTGGCGGTGCTCATCGGGAAGCGTGCAGTTTCTGAGGCGGGGCGGTTTTTGGGCAAAGGTTTTCTTGGGCGGATGGCAACGAGCGGTCCGACCTCGCCGGAACCACCCTCGTGGCAGCGCATCGTTCCGACCGTTTAGGTTCACGGTCGTGAAGGTAAACTGTCGGGCGCGGACGAAGCGGGGCTGACGAGGGGAAAGCTTGGAGCGGGCGCTTGCGGGGTGGGTAGGCGGGCGTTTGGCTGCGCGCGTACCGGACCGGCAGAGTCGCCGCAGATGGCCTTGCGGCAGTCCGGGCGAGCGGGCGGAAGGGTCTGCCAGCGGCCGGCGTGGCAGCGCGCCGTTCCGACCGTTTAGGTTCACGGTCGTGAAGGTAAACTGTCGGGCGCGGACGGAGCGGGGCTGACGTGGGGGAAGCTTGGAGCGGGCGATTAGCGGGCGCTTGCGGGGGAGGGCGGCGGGCGTTTGGCTGCGCGGCCATGATCGCTGTCCACGACCTTCCTGCACTGCGCGCGCTGGCCCGCCGGCTGAAGGTGCCGGAGGTCGAGCTGCGGCGGGTGGAGAAGCGCTTGTTCAAGCACCGGCTGCCCGTGGACGAGGTGTTGGCGGCGTTGCCGGAGGCGGCGCGCGAGGTGTGGCGGAGCGAAATCGACTGGGCGCCGCTGGAACTGGTCGCGCGGCAGGATTCGGCGGTCGATGGCGCGAGCAAACTTGCCTTCCGGGCGCGCGACGGGGCGGTGATCGAGAGCGTGTTGCTGCGTTTCCACACCGGGCGCAGTTCGGTGTGCCTGTCGACGCAGGTCGGCTGCGCGGCGGATTGCGCGTTCTGCGCGACGGGCCGGCTCGGGCTGGTACGCAACCTCACGACGGCAGAGATCCTCGACCAGGTGCTGCAGGCGGCGAGGCTGTTCCGCGCCGAGGGGCGGACGCTGCGCAACCTGGTGTTCATGGGCATGGGCGAACCGTTGCACAACGAGGCGGCGGTGACCGAGGCGGTCGGGGCGCTGCGCGATCCGGAGCGCTTCAATTTCACCGAGCGGCACATCGTCGTCTCCACGGTGGGCGTGCCCGCGGCGATGGTGCGGTTCGCGGAACGGTTTCCCGGCGTGAATCTCGCCCTGAGCCTGCACAGCGCCCGCGACGAGGTGCGGCGCCGGCTGGTGCCGACGACGAAACGCCACCCGCTGACCGAGCTGCGCGCGGCGGCCGAGGCGGTGACGGCGCGGCAGAGCCGGCCGCTGATGATCGAGTATCTGCTTTTCGACGGCGTGACGGACACTGCGGCGGACCTCGCGGCGCTGCAGGCGTTCGTCGCCGGAATCCCGGTGCACCTCAACCTCATCCCGTTCAATCCGGTCGCGGGCACGGAGCCCCTGGACCTGCGCGGCACGCCATCGGCGCGGCGCGAGGCGTTCGGCGCGGCGCTCAAGCGCGCGGGGCTGAAGGTGACGCTGCGCCGCTCGCTCGGGGCGGACATCGACGGCGCCTGCGGGCAGCTGGCGCGGCGCGTGGGACCGCCGGCGCCCGGCTCTGGCTGACGCCTTCTCCCTTGCAGGGGCGGGGCGGTCGGCGACGGGTGTGGTGTGCCTCCGCGGCCGAGTTGGCCCGGCCGGTTGCGCTGGCGGCGAGGTTGAGTTTGTTCGCGTCCATCTCCTGAAACCGGGCACGACCGGTCTTTTGGCGGGAGACCCCACCCCCACGATGTTCACACTTCCTCGCATCGCCGCCCGCCGATGCCCTTCGCCGGGCGCGTTGGCTGTTGCTGTGTTTCTGCTTTGGGCAATCCGGGGCTGGGCAGCCGCGGAGCCTTTTGCGGCCGAAGCCGACGAAGGTGCCCGGCCAACGTCGGGGGGCGCGCGGGTGCTGGTGCTCAACTCCTACCATGTCGGCTACAACTGGAGCGACGGGGAGCAGGCCGCGGTGTTGCGCACGTTGGCCGAAGGCCGGCCCGACATCGTGCCGAGCGTCGAGTACCTGGACTGGCGGCGCTATCCGAATCCGGAGCGCACGGCGACGTTGCTCGCCTACCTCGCCCAGAAGTACAGCGACCGCCCGTTCGATCTGGTGATCGCGCTGGACGATCCGGCGGTGACGTTTGTGCTCGAAAACCGGGAACATTTCGGGGCCGCGGTGCCGGTGGTGTTCGGCGGGGTGAACGACGTGGAGCCGGAGCACTTCCGGGAGCATCCAGCGGTGACAGGGGTGGCGCAGACCTACGATTTCGCGGGCACGATGGCGTTGATCGGGCGGCTGCAACCGAAGGTGCGGCGGATCGCGGCGGTGCACTGCCTCACCGAGAGCGGGCTGGCCTCGCGGCGCGCCTTCGAAAAGGTGCTCGCACGCGACACTCCCCGCTTCGCGATCGACTGGATCGGCGGTTGGACGGCGGAGTCGCTGCTCCAGCGGCTGAGCCGCCTGCCGGACGACACCGCGGTGCTGGTGCTGAGCGTCTTTCGCGACGAGGCGGGGAAGGTGCTGGTGGATGATCCGGAGTTCGGCCGGGCGTTGGCCGCCCGGAGCAGCGTGCCGGTGTATTTCGTCGCGCCGCCGCTGGTGCGTTCCAGCAGCCGCGACACATGGGACAGCGCGGTCTGGCAGGGAATGGGCGGCAGTCTGTTGTCGGAGGAGCGCCATGGCGAGTTGGTGGGCCGGCTGGCGCTGCGGGCCCTGGGGGGCGAACCGATCGATCGGATACCGATCGTGACGGAGTCGCCGGCGCGGGTGGCCTTCGACTTTCGGCAGATGCAACGTTTCGGGATCGCGCCGGGGCTGTTGCCGGCCGGGGCGGAGGTGTTCCATGCGCCGTCGACATTCTATCAAGTCCACCGCTCGCGGATCATTGCCGGCGTCGTCGCGATCGTGGCTCTGTCGACAACGGTGCTGCTGCTGCTCTGGATCATCGTGCTGCGGCGGCGGGCGGAATTGGCGCTGCGGCGCAGCCATGAGCATTTCGAGCTGATCGCGCGAGCGACCAACGATGCGGTGTGGGACTGGGATCTGGTCGGCGGCGCGTTCTGGTGGAACGACGGCTATGTCGAACAGTTGCAGTTGCCGGCCGGAGTCGCGATGGGGCTCGCCGCGTGGGAGACGCACCTGCACCCGGAGGATCGCGACTGGGTCGTGGCCTCGTTGCGGGAGGCGACGCGTTCCGCCCGGGCGCATTGGGCGGTGGAGTATCGGGTGGTGCGCACCGACGGCGAAACCCGCTATGTGCTCGACCGCATCTTCCTGGAGCGCGACGAGGGGCGGGTGGTGCGGGTGCTCGGGGCGCGCATCGACCTGACCGACCGTCAACGTGCAGAACGCGAACGCATCCGGCTGGCGGCGGCCGTCGAGCAGAGCGCGGCGGCGATCCTTCTCTTCGAGCCCGACGGGGCAATCCGCTACGTCAACCCCGCCTTCATGCGCGCCACGGGGGCCGAGGCGCCGCGCACGATGCGGGAGGTGTGCGCGCTGTTCCGCGCCGGCGACACCCAGGAGCCGATGGGATTGGCGCGCATCCAGGAAGTGGTGGGGCGGGAGGGCAGCTGGGCGGCGCGGCTCGAGGGCCGCCGGCGCGACGGCGGCACCTGCCGGATGCAGCTGGCGGCCTATCCGATCCGCGACCAGCACGGGGCGCTGCTGAGCTACGTGCTGGTCGGCCAGGATGTCACCCAGGAGGCGCGGCTGGAGGAGCAGGTGCGGTTGTCGCAGAAGATGGAGGCGGTGGGGCTGCTGGCCGGTGGCATCGCCCACGACTTCAACAATCTGTTGCAGGTGATCGGCGGCTTCGCGCTGCAGGCGCAGGAGGCGACGGACGACGCCGATCGGACCGAATGCCTTGATCAGGTGCGCGAGGCCTGCACCCGCGCGGCGCAGCTCACGCGGCAACTCCTCGTCTTCAGCCGCGACGAGAAGAGCGCGCAGTTCACCGATCTCGACCTCAACGAGCTGCTGACCGGCCAGACCAAGATGCTGCAGCGCCTGCTCGACGCGCGGATCGAGGTGGTGCTCAAACCGGCGCCGGCGTTGGGCAATGTCCGGGGCGACCGCGGGCAGATCGAACAGGTGTTCATGAACCTTTGCATCAACGCCCGCGACGCAATGCCGCGCGGCGGCCGGATCACCCTTGAGGTCGACGAAGTGAACTTCGACGTGGGTTACTGCGCGGCGCATCCGTGGGCGAGCCCGGGACGTTTCGTTCGGGTGGCCGTGGCGGATACCGGCATCGGCATGGATCGCGCCACGCTGGCGCGCATCTTCGATCCCTTCTTCACCACGAAGCCCAAGGACAAGGGAACGGGGCTCGGGCTGGCGATCGTGTACGGCATCATCCGCAGACACGGCGGGATGATCAACGTGTACAGCGAGGTGGGGGTGGGCTCGACCTTCCGGGTGTTCCTGCCGGTGCAGGCGCGCGGCGCGACTGCCGCCGGCGGCGCCCCCGCGGCGGCGGTGGCCGGCGGCCGCGGCACGATCCTGCTCGCGGAGGACGATCCGTCCGTGGGCAAGCTCGCGAAGCGGGTGCTGGAGCGAGCTGGATACACCGTGCTTGCCGCCGACGATGGCGCCCGCGCCTGGCAGTTGTACTGCGACCGGGCATCCGGAATCGATCTGGTCGTGCTCGACGCCATCATGCCCGGCCTGAGCGGGCGAGAGGTCTACGAGAAGGTGCGCGAGCGCGATCCGCACAAACCGGTGCTCTTCTGCAGCGGCTACAGTGCGGGCACGATCCAGCCGGAGTACTTTCCGGCCGGCGAGGTGAAGATGCTCGGCAAACCGTACAATCCGAACGAGCTGCTGCGGATCGTCGCCGAGTTGCTGGAGACACGGGCGGGGTGATCGGGGCGGAGGGGGCGCCGCAGCCCGCTGGCGTTCTAGTTCGGAGATCGGATACTCTGCTGGGGCCGGAACTGCCTTGCGCCGCCGCCAAGAACGGGTGGGCCATTCGCAATACGGGGGCCGGAGTGGAAGGCCCCGGCGGGAGCGTCCGAACCCTTGCGCTCGGCAAACTGGCCGAGCGGGGCGATGGCATTCCAGCTGGAGCCGGCCCGGGTGTGTCGCTTCTGCATGGCGGCGGATTCGGCAACTCCAGACGGGGGCATCGGCCGAGTAGGCGGTCCACGGGACCCGCGGCAAAACCGACACGGCCGGTACGCGGGGATTGCGGCGGCGCGGCGGCGTGTTTCGATCGGGCGTACCGATGCCCACCGCCCAACCCACCTGCGCACCGCACTCCGGCTCACGCCCGCAACCGGCTGTGTCGCGGCGCGCGCTGGCGGCGCTGCGCCGCCAGTTGGCGGGCGAACTCGATTGGGATGATACGATGCGCGTGTGCCACGCGACCGACGGCTCCGTCTACCGGGAACTGCCCGTGGCGCTGGCCCGGCCGAAGAACCTCGCCGACCTGCGGGCACTGCTCGGCTTCGCGCGGACGCACGGCGTGCCGCTGATCCCGCGCACGGCCGGCACCTCGCTGGCCGGGCAGGTCGTGGGGGCGGGGATCGTGGTCGACCTCGGGTTCCACCTGAACCGCATCCTCGAGGTCGATGCGCCCAACCGCCGCGTGCGCGTGCAGCCTGGCGTGGTGCGCGACGAGCTCAACCTCGCGCTGCGGCCGCACGGGCTGATGTTCGCGCCGGAGACCTCGACCTCGAACCGCGCGATGATCGGCGGCATGGTCGGCAACAACTCCTGCGGGGCGAACTCGCTGCGCTTCGGCTCGACGCGCGACCATCTGCTGGAGGCAAAGGTGCTGCTCGCCGACGGCAGCGAGACGACGCTGCGCGCGCTCGCGCCGGAGGAGTTCGACGCGAAGTGCGCCGGCCGGGGGCTCGAGGCCGACATCCACCGCTGGCTGGCGCGGCGTCTCGGAGATCCCGCGACCGCGGAGGAGATCCGGCGCGAGTTTCCCAAGCCGACGATCCGCCGGCGCAACACCGGCTACGCGGTGGACCTGCTGCTGCGCCAGCGGCCGTTCGCGGCGGACGGCGCGCCGTTCAACCTCTGCACGCTGCTGGCTGGCTCGGAGGGCACGCTGGCGCTCGCCACCGAGTTCACGCTCAACCTCGTGCCGCTGCCGCCCGCCGAGCGCGGGGTGCTCGTCGTGCACCTGCACTCCGTGCACGAGGCCACCCGCGCCAACCTCGTCGCGTTGCGCCACGCGCCCGACGCCGTGGAGCTGATCGACCGCATCCTCCTCGAGTGCGCCGCGCGCAACCGCGACCAGGCGCGCAACCGGGCCTTCGTCGAGGGCGACCCGGGTGCGTTGCTCGTCATCGAGTGGGCGCGGGCCACGCGGGCCGAGGTCGAGGCGCAGGCGGCGGCGCTGGAGGCGGAGCTGCGCGCGGCGGGCTTCGGGTATTCGTTTCCCCGACTCTTCGGCGGCGACGTCAACCGCGTGTGGGCGCTGCGCAAGGCCGGGCTCGGCATCCTCGCCAACATCCCGGGCGACGCGAAGGCGGTGGCGTGCGTCGAGGACACGGCGGTGGCGGTCGAGGATCAGCCGGCGTACCTGGAGGAGTTCGAGGCGATCATGCGGCGCCACGGCATGGACTGCGTCTTCTACGCGCACATCGGCGACGGCGAGATCCACACCCGGCCCGTGCTCGACCTGAAGCGCGGCCCGGACCGCGCGAAGTTCCAGGCGCTCACCGCCGAGGTCGCGGCGCTGGTCAAGCGTCACGGCGGCTCGCTCAGCGGTGAGCACGGCGACGGGCGCGTGCGCGGGCCGTTCCTGTGCCGGATGGTGGGCGAGCGCAACTACGCGCTGCTCTCGGAGCTGAAGATCGTTTTCGACCCGGCAGGCGTGCTCAATCCCGGCAAGATCGTGGCCGCGCGCCCGATGACCGACTCGCTGCGCTACGAGGCGGACCAGGCGACGCGGGAGTTCGCCACGGTCCTGGATTTTTCCCGCTGGGGCGGGGTGCTGCGCTTGGCCGAGCAGTGCAACGGCACGGCCGACTGCCGCAAATCCGCGAAGATGGGCGGCACGATGTGCCCCAGCTTCATGGCGACGCTGGACGAGCGGCACTCGACGCGCGCCCGGGCCAACGTGCTGCGCGAGGCGCTCACCCGTTCGGCCGCGGCCAACCCGTTCGCCGAACCGATGGTCGCGGAGGCGATGGAGCTGTGTCTGTCGTGCAAGGCGTGCCGGTCGGAGTGTCCGTCGAGTGTCGACGTGGCGCTGCTCAAGGCCGAGTGGCTGCACCAGCGGCGTCGCACGCGCGGCGTGCCGCTGCGCAGCCGGGTCTTCGGCCATTTCGCGGCGCTGGCGCGGGCGGCGGCGGTCTGGCCGGCGGCCGCCAACTGGGTCGCGCGCAGCGGGCTCACCGCCCCGCTGCTCAAGCGTGCGCTGGGC
>JAEWNN010000042.1 GCA_023457035.1 Verrucomicrobiota bacterium | reverse complement strand
CGCCGGCCTCGCCGCGGCGGAGCAGCGCGAGGTTCGACTCGTCGAAGAGCAGCAGAACGAAGGAGGCGAGCGGTACGGTGGTCATCGCGGGCGGCCACTAGAACCGGCCGGAGTGTCCCCCGCAAGTCCCTCGCCGTGCCGGCGCCGCCGCGGCGCGCCCCGGCTCAGTCCGGGCGGGCGAGCTTGGCCTGGGCGCTGCCGGCCTCGGTGCGCAGGCACTCGATCCAGCCATGGGTGTCGCCCGCGCGGAAGAAACCGTAGTTCAGGTCCATGTAGCTCGCGGCCTCGCGGGCATGGATCTGCTTGTAGTCGCGGATTCGGTACCGGAACATCGCCGCCGTGCCGAAGGCGAAGCCGAGCGCGGCCAAGCCCGCGACCAGCGCCGTGGGCGCGCCGGCCCAGGGCAGCGCCGGCGCCTCGCCGGCCTCCGTCCCCCCGGCAAGCACCCCCCACAGGGCCAGGCCGGCGATCGCGCCGTAGGCGGTGAGCGTGGTCGGATTGTCGGCGGCCAGCAGGCTGCGGCGGCGGAAGTGCCGCACATTGGGCACGATCAGCGCGAGCTGCTCGAGCCGCTCGTTCCATCCGGCGTCGTGCGTCTTCGGCACGAAACGCCGCACCCCGCGAAACGCGTGCGAGAAACCATCGTACGCGGCGACGAACGTCGTCCGCCCCGCGAGCACCTCCGCGGCCAGCGGATTGCTGCGGTTCAGCGTCGAGTCGATCGCCTTGCGCTTGAGCTCCACGACCGCGGCGCACTGCGCGTCGGACAGGCCTTCGGCCACGCAGCGGCGGTCGAGGTCGCGGAAGAAGTTGTATTGGATGTCGAACATGCGCGGGGTGTCGCCGGGGTGGACGGGGGGAAAGCGGAGGCGCGGGTCGGGCGGGCGCTAGGGCGCGCCGGGCACCTTCGTCGTGGTGGTCCAATCGAGCAGCTCGATCTCGAACACGAGGGTGGCGCGCGGCATGATGCGCGGGATCTGGCCCTTCGTGCCGTAGCCGAGCCAGTAGGGCACCACGATCAGCCGCTTCTCGCCCTTGTGCATCGCGGCCACCGCCTCGTCCCAGCCCTTGATCACCTGTTTGACGCCCACCCGGAACTTGAACGGCTGCCCGCGCCGGTACGACTCGTCGAAGACGCGGCCGTCGAGGAAGGTGCCGCGGTAGTGGACGGTGCAGAGGTTCGCCCGGGCCGGCGTGGCCTCGCCCTGGCCGGGCTGGAGAATCTTGTAGTAGAGTCCCGAATCCGTCCGCACGAGTTCGCCGAACTTCTCCTGGAGAAAGGCGATCTGCTCCGCGGTCCAGATCTCCTCCGCCGAGGCCGCGGGCGGCTTCGGCGCGGCGGCCGGGGCCGGGGCCGGATCCGCTTTCTTGCCGCAGCCCGCCAACAACGCCGCCGCGGCGAGGGCGAGGACCAGCCGGGATGCCCGCGGCCGGCTCATCGCGCGGACACCGCCGGGGGCGGCACGGGGTTGGGCTCGATCGCAAGGACCTCGACCTCGAAGACCAGCGAGGTCTGCCGCGGGATGCGCGGAGGCTGGCCACGCGAGCCGTAGGCCAGGTCGTAGGGAACAATCAGGACACGTTTCTCGCCCACGCGCATCAGGCTGATGCCCTCCTCCCACCCCTCGATGATCTGGCCGCGGCCGAGGCGGAAGGTGAAGGGGCGGGTGCGGTCGAGCGACTCGTCGAAGCTGCGGCCGTCGAAGAAGAAGCCCCGGTAGAGCACGCTCACGCTGTCGCCCGGCTTCGGGCGTTCGCCGTGGCCTTCCTGCTGCACCACGTAGCGCAGCCCGGTCGTGGTCTTCTGGGCCTGCGGCCAACGCTGGTCGATCACGTTGAGCTCTTCCCAGGTGAAACCCGAGCGGGCGGAAAGTGCGGTTGCCACGGTGGCGGCCAAGGCCGCCACCAACAGTCGTCTCAGTCGGAAAGCCATGGGCCGAGAATGGCCGTCGCCCGCCGCTCGGCAAGCCCGGGGAACGGGAGGAGTGCGAACCCGCCGCACCGTTGGACTCCGCCTGCGCGGCGCGTATCGTTCCGCCGTACGCCGGGCGCCGTCACCGACCGCCCCGCTCGTCTCCCGCCCTCCAGCATCGGCCAACGCAAGGAGCTGTCATGGTCCTCAAAACCCTCTGCGACCACCTCGACCGCGAGCAGATCCGCTACACCGTGATCTCGCACTCGCCCGCCTTCACCGCCCAGGAAATTGCCGCCGCCAGCCACATCTCGGGCCGCAATCTCGCCAAAACCGTCATGGTCCACATCGACGGCGAACTCGCCATGGCCGTCCTGCCCGCCAACCTGCACGTCGATGTCGGGGTGCTCGGCGAACTCTCGGGCGCCGTCCATATCGAGATGGCGCACGAAGCCGACTTCCGCGACTGCTTCCCCGGCTGCGAGACCGGCGCGATGCCGCCCTTCGGCAACCTCTTCGGCCTTCCCGTCTACGTCGCCCGCGAGCTGACCGACGACGAGTTCATCGCCTTCAACGCCGGATCGCACACCGAGCTCATCCAGATGCACTACCACGATTTCGAGCGCCTCGTGCAGCCGCGCGTCTTCGACTTCAGCGCCCTGGTCTGAGCCGGGGGACCGGGCGCGCGGCGACCACCCGCGCCCCTCCCGTCGCGGTTGTTGCCAAGAAGTAACCTGGTGGGCTTGCGGGACACCGCGCGCGCGACCGAACGTCGACCGATCCCATGCCGCGCATTCTCATCATCGAAGACGATCCGGACCTCGCCGAGTTCATGGCGATCACGCTGCGCACCGCCGGCCACGAGGTGCGCCTCGCCGGCGACGGCATCACCGGCCTGCACGCCCTGCGGACCGCCCCCCCGGCTCTGCTGATCCTCGACGTGATGTTGCCCGACATCGTCGGGCTCAGCCTGTGCGAACAATTCCGGCACGACGACCAGGGGGCCCCCGCGCCGGTTCCCATCCTGATCACCAGCGCGTGCGACGAGGCCGAGATCCGGCCGCTCGCCGATGCCGCCGGCGCCGACGATTTCCTCGCCAAACCGTTCAGTCCGTACCAGCTGCTCCTGCGCGTCCACACCCTGCTCGATCAAGCCGCGCGCCAACGCCTCGCCAGCTGAGCCGCCCCCCGCTCGCGCCGGCCCGGAGACCGGAGCCGATCGCCTGCCTCGCTGCCGGTGCGCGGTGGCTGCTGGATCCACACCACGACGACCGCGCCCGCCCGCACCGTTTGCCTGCCTCGACCGCGTTCCCACCCAGCCCTGCCCCGGGCCGGGGCGACTTCACGGGCGTCGCGGCGCTTTTTCGCTGCAACCGCGGCCACGGCGGGCCATCCACGATGGCTACCCGCATGCATCTCCTCGTCACCAACGACGACGGCCTCGACTCCGTCTTCCTCCACGAACTCGTTCACGCGCTTCTCGCCGCCGGGCACCGCCTCGTCGTCGCCGCCCCCGCCGGCGAACAAAGCTGGATCGGCGCCGCCAAGTCCCGCCACCGGCCCGTGCACTCCGCCCGCGCCGACCGCGGCTTCGGCTGCCCCACCTGGGCGGTCGACGGCACCCCGAGCGACTGCGTCAACATCGCCCTCGCCCACCTCCTCCCCACCGACGGCCCCGCGATCGACGCCGTCGTCAGCGGCATCAACATCGGGCGCAACACCTCCCTGGCCTTCATCCTCGCCAGCGGCACCATCGGCGGCGCCTGGGAGGGCGCGCTCCACGGCCTGCCCGCCGCCGCGCTCTCGCAGGACATCCCCATGGAGGCGTTCGCCGAACTGCGCGCCCACAACGGCCAGCCGAATCCAGTTCTTCACGCCACCGTCCGCCTCTCCGCCCAGCACGCCGCCCGCCTCGCCCCGGACCTGCTCGCCCGGACCGACCCGCGCAGCTTCACCGTCCACAACCTCAACTTCCCCTATCCCGCCCGCCCCGATTCGCCGCTACAGCGCACCGTCCCGGCGCACAACATCCTCCCGCGCATCTTCGCCCCGGCCGATCCCGCCGGCCTGCACCGCTTCGACTTCAACCCGGGCCACGATCTCTCCCCGCCCGAACCGGTCACCGACGTCGCCGCCGTGGCCGCCGGCGCCATCAGCCACACCGTGCTCGACTACCGCCGCCTCGGTCACTGAGATTGCCGCCATGCCACGGCCCGCTCCCGCCCCGTTGCGCCTCCGCCTCGCCCTCGCCGCAGCTTGCCTGGCCGCGGCGCTCCCGGCCCGCGCAGCCCTCGTTTGGGAAACACGGGAGCAACGGTTCCAGCTCTCCGCCGAGCAGGCCGAAGCCCGCACCGTGTTCGGCTTCACCAACACCGGCAGCCGGCCAATCGCGATCACCGGCGTGCATTCCGGCTGCAACTGCACCACCGCCACCCCGACCAAGCCCACCTACGCCCCGGGCGAGCGCGGTGAGATCGTCGTCGATTTCCGGCGCGGCAACCGCGAGGGCGAGTACCGCCAGGGCATCACCGTCACCACCGACGACGGCGCCTCCACCACGCTCCAGTTCGTCGCCGACATCGAGGCGCTCGTCCGCTTCGACACCCGCTACGTCTTCTGGACCGCCACCGAGGAGCGGATACCCAAGCGGATGCATCTCGCGTTCGCCGCCGGCCGGCGGGCCGCGCTCACCGGGGTGCGCAGCAGCGACCCGCAGTTCCACGTCGCCTTCGCACCCGTGGCCGGAGCCGACGGGGCATTCGTCCTCACCGTCACCCCGCCCGCCACGGCGACCAACTTCGCCGTCCTGACCATCCGCTACCGGCTCGGCGAGGCCGCGGCCGAGAGCGAACTGAGCGCCGTCGCCCGCACCCTCCCGGCACCGGCCGTCCCGGCGCAGCCGGCCGCTCAGCCCCAGCCCTAGACCATGGCCCGGCTGCCCCACAGTTGGTTCGGACTTCTGGTCGCGGCCACGCTCCTCGCCCTCGCCGCGTTCGCCTTCGACCCGCGCGCCCGCGAACTCCTGCGCGACGCCCCGGCCGCCGACGAGATCACGCTCGCCGCCGCCCGCGCCCACCGCGGTCCGCTCCTCTGGATCGATGCCCGCGCCACCGCCGATTCCGCCCGCGACCACATTCCCGAGGCGCTTCCCCTCAACCCCGACGACTGGGAGTCCCAGATCGTCCCCGTCCTCACCCGGTGGCAGCCCGGCACCCGCGTGATCGTCTACTGCGACGACCGCGCCTGCGGCTCCAGCCGCGCCGTCGCCGACAAACTCCGACGCGAGTACCAGTTCGACGACGTCGCCATCCTCCACGGCGGCTGGGCGGCCTGGCAGAAGGCGGTGGGCCCATGACCGCGCGCCGTTGCGATCTGCCATCGCTCGACGCGCTGCTCCGTCTCGCGCTCGCGGGCATCTTCCTCGCCGCCGCCGCCGTGAAGATCGCCGACCCGGCCGAGTTCCACGCCGCGATCCGCACCTACCGCCTGCTGCCCGACCTCGCCGCAGCCGGCGTCGCGCTCTGGCTGCCCTGGTTCGAGCTGTGCACCGGCGTCGCCATCCTCTGGTCACGCCATCGCCGGGCCGCCCTCTGGGTGGTGGTCGCCCTCAATGTCGTCTTTCTCGCCGCCATCGGGCAGGCCGCCGTCCGCGAACTCGACATCGTCTGCGGCTGTTTCGGTCGCCCCGCCAGCGTGCGCGGCGCCGGCTATCTTCCCTACCTCGCCCGCGACCTCGCGTTCCTCGCCGCCGCCGTCTGGCTGCTCCGGCGCGAGCCGGCCACCGCGGTGCAGTCGCAGTCCCCTTCGCCCCGTGGCGAGTGAGGAGGCCTCGCCTGCGCTCTGCCTCGTCACAAGCCTCCCGGCCCCGATTCAATAACCCACCAAACGGGTGGATACTGGCCGCGGTTTGCCCGTTGAACGAGCGGCGCGCCCAGCCCATCGCATCTCCATGTCCCTGCGCCGCCTCACCCCTGCGCTGCTGCTCGCCCTCACCATGTCCGCCGCCGAAACCCTTCCCTTCCTCGACCCCGCGCTGCCCGCCGAGGCGCGGATCACCGACCTCATCGCCCGCCTCACCCTCGAGGAGAAGATCGACTGCATGGCGCGCAGCGCCTCCGTGCCCCGCCTGGGCGTGGTCGGCTCGCCCCACATCGAGGGTTACCACGGCGTCGCCCAAGGCGGCCCCAGCAACTGGGGACGCCGCAACCCGACCCCGACCACCCAGTTCCCGCAGGCCTACGGGCTCGGGGCGACCTGGGACCCGGAACTCGTGCGCGCCGTCGCCGAGCAGGAGGCGACCGAGGCCCGTTACCTCTACCAGAGCGCGAAGTACTCCCGCGCCGGCCTCATCATCCGCGCGCCCAACGCCGACCTCGCCCGCGACCCGCGCTGGGGCCGCACCGAGGAGGTCTTCGGCGAGGATCCCTACCACGTCGGCACCCTCGCCACCGCCTTCACCTGCGGCCTCCAGGGCGACGATCCGCGCTACTGGAAGACCGCCGCGCTGCTGAAGCATTTCCTCGCCAACTCCAACGAGGACGGCCGCGAGTCCTCCTCCTCCGACTTCGACCCCCGCCTCTGGCGCGAGTACTACGCGAAACCTTTCGAGATGGCCGTGCGCCAGGGCGGCTCCCGCGCGCTCATGGCCGCGTACAACGCCGTCAACGGCACCCCGGCCCACGTGCATCCGATGCTCAAAGACATCGTCGTCGGCGAGTGGGGCGTCGATGGCATCGTCTGCACCGACGGCGGCGGTCTGCGCCTGCTCGTCGAGAAGCATCGCGCGTTTCCCGACCTCCCGACCGCCGCCGCCGCCTGCGTGAAGGCGGGCATCAACCACTTCCTCGACAAGCACAAGGAGGCCGTGACCGCGGCCGTCGCCCGCGGCCTGCTCACGGAGGCCGACCTCGACGCTGCGCTGCGCGGCCTGTTCCGCGTCTCGCTGCGCCTCGGCCTGCTCGATCCGGCCGAGGGCAACCCGTATTCGTCGATCGGTGCCACCGGCACGCCCGAGCCGTGGGTGCAGCCCGAGACCCGCGCACTCGTCCGCCGCGTCACCCAGCGCTCCATCGTGCTGCTCAAGAACGACGCCGCCCTGCTCCCGCTCGACCGCCAGGCGCTCCGCTCCATCGCCGTCGTCGGCCCGCTGGCCAACGCCGTCCTGCCCGACTGGTACGGCGGCACCCCGCCCTACACCGTGACCCCGCGCGAGGGCATCGAGGCCGCCGTCAACCCCGCCTTCAGCACCGACGAGGGCGTCGCCGTGCGCTGGGCCGGCGACCTGTCGGACGCCGCCGTCGAGTTCGCCCGCCGCTCCGATGTGGCCGTGGTCTGCGTCGGCAACCACCCCGAGGGCAACGCCGGCTGGGAGACCGTCACCTCGCCCGCCGAGGGCAAGGAGGCCGTCGACCGGCGCGAGCTCGGGCTCGCCCACGGGCAGGAGGACTTCGTCCGCCGCGTCTGCGCGGCCAACCCGCGCACCATCGTCGTGCTTGTCGCCAACTACCCGATCGCCCTGCCCTGGGCCGCGGAGCACGCGCCGGCCATCGTGCACCTCACCCACTCCAGCCAGGAGCAGGGCCACGCGATCGCCGATGTGCTCTTCGGCGCCGTCAACCCCGGCGGCAAGCTCGCCCAGACCTGGCCCCGGTCGCTCGACCAGTTGCCCCCGATGATGGACTACGACATCCGCCACGGCCGCACCTACCAGTACTTCGCGGGCGAGCCGCAGTACCCGTTCGGGTACGGCCTGAGCTACACGACCTTCGCGCTCGCCAACCTGCGCATCGACCGGCCCGCCGTCCCTTCGACGGGCACCGTCACCGTGGCCGTCGATCTCGCCAACACCGGCCGCCGCGACGGCGACGAGGTCGTGCAGCTCTACGTCCGGTATCCGAACTCCAAAGTATCGCGGCCCCTCCGGCAGCTCCGCGCCTTCCGGCGCGTGACCGTGGCGGCGGGCGCCACGACCACGGTCGAGCTCCCGCTCGCCGCCGCCGACCTCGCGTACTGGGACGACGCGCGCCACTCGTGGACGGTCGAACCCGGCCCGGTCGAGCTGCTCGTCGGCACCTCCTCGGCCGAGAAGGACCTCCACCTGCGCACAACGCTCGAGGTCACCCCGTAGCTCGGGCCACCTCCAGCGCCGCCGCGTTTCGCCGATTGCCCTTGGCCGTTCCCCTTCGCCCGCGAACTTGGCGTTGCGGGCGAGGCGGCGGCGGCTTCACGGTGGAGGGATGGCTTCCGCCCAGTTGATTCTGCAGTCGGTCGAGTTCGCGCATCCGGGGATGACCGCGCCGTTGTTCACGGAGCTGACCGTGCAGTTTCCCGCGGGGTGGACGGGCATCGTCGGGCCCAACGGAGCGGGCAAGACGACGTTGCTCAAGGTCGCCACGGGCGAACTCGCGGCGCAAAGCGGCTCGGTGCAGCGGCAGGGCTTGGCGCTCTACGTGGCGCAGCGGACCGACGAGCCGCCGGAATTCTTCGAGGACTTCATCTGGGCGCCCGACGCCGCGGTGCTCAAGGCGCGGCTGCGCGTGGGCGAGGACTGGCCGGAGCGCTGGGCGACGTTGAGCCACGGCGAACGCAAACGCGCCCAGATCGCGGTGGCGCTCTGGCGCGAGCCGGCGGTGCTCGCGCTCGACGAGCCGAGCAACCACATCGACGCCGAGGCGCGCCGGCTGCTCTGGCAGGCGCTCGAGGACTTCCACGGTATCGGTTTGTTGGTGAGCCACGACCGCACGCTGCTCGACGGACTGTGTTCGCAGTGCCTGCTGCTCGATCCGCCCTCGGCCGTGTTGCGGCCGGGCGGCGTGACCGAGGCGCTGGAGCAGCAGGAGCGCGAGGAGACGTTCGCACAGGGCGCCAACGACGCGCTGCGCCGCACCGCGAACCGGCTGCAGGCGGAGGCGCAGCGGCGCCGGGTGATCGCGGATCAGAAGACCGCGGCGGCGCGCGGCTCCAAGCAGAAGAAGATCCCCGCCAACGACCACGACGGCCGCGCGATGCGCAACCTCGCGAAGTTGACCGGCAAGGACGCCTACGCCGGCAAGATGGCCGCGCAGATGAAACAGCGCGCGGGCAAGGTGGCCGCGCAGCGCGCCGAGTTCGCGGTGAAGAAACGCTACGAGACCGGGATCTGGGTCGATGGCGCGTCGTTCATGCCGCGGGATTTCCTGCTGCGCCTGCCGGCGGGCCAGTTGCCGCTCGGAGGCGGGCGCGCGCTGCACTTCCCCGAGTTGGCGATCGGCGGCACGAGCCGCATCGCATTGAAGGGCGCCAACGGGCTCGGGAAGAGCACGCTCGTGCGGCACCTGCTCGGACAGCTGCAACTGCCGCCGGAGAAAGTGGTGACGGTGCCGCAGGAGAT
The DNA here is from genome assembly GCA_023457035.1 of Verrucomicrobiota bacterium. Classification (GTDB taxonomy): domain Bacteria; phylum Verrucomicrobiota; class Verrucomicrobiia; order Opitutales; family Opitutaceae; genus CAJCBL01. The sequence continues at coordinate 14,684 of JAEWNN010000042.1, read as the reverse complement.
CTCCGCCGAGGAGTCGCGGGCGTTGCTGGAGGCGATCAAGCGCCTGCCCGACGCGGAGTGCGGCCGGGTGATGACAACGATCAGCCGCCTCGGCTCGCGGCCGGCGCGGCTGCTGGAGAGTGCGCTGCCGAGTCCCGGCGAAGTGCGCAAGCTGCTCCTGGCGCTGGGCATCGTGCGCGGCCCCCATCTCATCGTGATGGACGAACCGACCAACCACATGGACCTCCCCGGCATCCTCTGTCTTGAGGAGGCGCTGGCGGATTGCCCGTGCGCGGTGCTGCTGGTGAGCCACGACGAGGCGTTCCTCGACAAGATCACCACGACGGACTGGCTGCTCACGCGGGACGCCGCCGGCGACACACGATTGGCGATCACAGCCGTGCGGTAACGCGCGCCGCGGCCCGCGCGGAATGGCCGAGGCCGATCGAAACGCTCATGCGTTTCGCTACGCCTCTTCGGGGCAGGTGGACACGGAGGGCACAGAATAGGACGAGAGTAAGCAGAGCGATCGGAGAAATCCGGAGGCCAGAGGCACTCACCATCTGGCGGAGTAGGCCGTACCAGATCTCGCTTACCCCAGCTCCTCTCTGTGATCTCCTTCCGTCTCTCCTCTGCCTCTGTGACCTGTCCGACCTGCCGTTTCTAGGCTCCGCAGAGGAGGAGCCGGCCTCGACACGGCCGGCTCCCGTGGTCGAGCCTCACTTCTTCTTGTTCAACGCCGCGCTGAACCAGTCGCCGGTGAGCGACTGCTGCGAGGCCGGCTTGCCGCCGAAGCCACCGCCCGGGCGCGGGCCGCCGAAACCGCCGGGGCGATTGCCGCCGCCGGGACCGGTGCGCGGACCGCCCTGCCCGCCCGGACCACCAGGCGTGCGCGGGCCGATCTGCGGGTTGCTGCGCATCGAGAGCGCGATGCGGTTGCGCGCCAGATCCACCTCGGTGACGGTCACCATCACCTTCTGCTGCGGCTTCACGACCTCGGCGGGATCCTTCACGAAACTGTCGGCGAGCTGCGAGACGTGCACGAGTCCGTCCTGGTGCACGCCGATGTCCACGAACGCGCCGAACGCCGTCACGTTCGTCACGATACCGGGAAGCTTCATGCCGGGCCTGAGGTCCTCGGGCTTGTGCACGCTCTCGTCGAACTGGAAAACCTCGAACTGCTTGCGCGGGTCGCGGCCGGGCTTGGCGAGCTCGGAGAGGATGTCCTTGAGCGTCGGCAGGCCGACCTTCTCGGTGACATAGCTCTCCAGCTTGATCTTCGCTCGCAGCGTGCCGTCGCGCACGAGGTCGGCCACGGTCACGCCGAGGTCGGCAGCCATCTTCTCGACGATGGCGTAGCTCTCCGGGTGCACCGCGGAGGCGTCGAGCGGATTGACGGCGTCGCGGATACGGAGGAAGCCGGCGGCCTGTTCGAAGGCCTTCGGCCCGAGGCGCGGCACCTCCAGCAGCTCGGCGCGCGACTTGAACGCGCCCTGCTCGTTGCGCCGCGCCACGATGGCGGCGGCGGTGGCGGCGTTGAGACCGGACACATAGCTGAGGAGCTGTTTCGAAGCGGTGTTCACCTCCACGCCCACGCCGTTCACGCTCGAGATGACCACGTCGTCGAGCGAGCGCTTGAGCGCCGGCTGGTCGACGTCGTGCTGGTACTGGCCCACGCCGATGGATTTCGGGTCGAGCTTCACCAGCTCGGCCAGCGGATCCATCAGTCGCCGCCCGATGGAGACGGCGCCGCGCACCGTGATGTCGTGGTCGGGGAACTCCTCGCGGGCGACCTCGCTCGCGGAGTAGATCGACGCGCCGGACTCGTTGACCATGACGACGGCGATGTTGCCGGCCAGGCCGCACGCGCGCACGAACGCCTCGGTCTCGCGCCCGGCGGTGCCGTTGCCGATGGCGATCGCCTCGATCTGGAAGAGCTTCACGAAACCGAGCAGCTTGTCCTTCGCCTCGGTCGGGTGGCGGTCGGGGTAGATGACGTCGTTGTGCAGGAGCTTCCCCTGGCGGTCGAGCATCACGACCTTGCAGCCGGTGCGGAAACCCGGGTCGATCGCGAGCACGGCCTTCTGGCCCAGCGGCGAGGCGAGCAGCAGCTCGCGGAGATTGTCGGCGAAGACCTTGATGCCGGCCTCGTCGGCCTTCTTCTTCGACTCCATGCGCATCTCGCCCTCCATCGCGGCGGAGAGCAGGCGCTTGTAGCAGTCGGCCGCGGCCAGGCGCACCTGCGCGGCGGCGCTGCCGGTGCCGCGCACGAACATCCGGTCGAGCTCGGCGTTGGCCAGCAGCTCATCCGGAAGCTGGATGCGCATGATGAGGAACCCTTCCTTCTCGCCGCGGCGCATCGCCAGCACGCGGTGCGAGGGCGCCTTCGCGAGCGGCTCGCTCCATTCGAAGTAGTCCTTGAACTTCGCGCCCTCGGTCTCCTTGCCGATGATGACCTTCGAGGAGATCACGGCCTGCGCGCGGTAGAGCCCGCGGAGCTTCTCGCGCGCCGCGGCGTCGTCGCTGATGCGCTCGGCGAGGATGTCGCGCGCGCCGGCGAGGGCCTCGGCGACGTTCTCGATCTTCGACTTCACGTTTTTGCCGTCGTCGGCCGTGTACTCGCGGCCCACGTACTCGGCGGCGGCGACCTCGGCGTCGGTGGCGGGATCCTGCGCCCAGAGCAGCTCGGCGAGGGGCTCGAGGCCCTTCTCCTTCGCGATGGTGGCGCGCGTGCGCTTCTTCGGGCGGAACGGCAGATAGAGGTCCTCGAGCTTCGTGAGCGTCTCGGCGGCGGCGAGGGCGTTGTCCAGCTCCGGGGTGAGGAGGTTGCGCTCCTTGAGCGAGGACACGATGGCCTCGCGGCGGTCGTCGACGGCCTTCATCTGCTCGAGCCGGTCGCGCACGGCGGTGACCTGCACCTCGTCCATCGTGCCGGTGGCCTCCTTGCGGTAGCGCGCGATGAACGGCACCGTGGCGCCCTCGGCGAAGAGCTGCGCCGTGGCGGCGACCTGGAAGACTTTCAGATTCAGCTCCTGCGCAATGCGGAGCACATGATCGGGATTCGGCTGGGCCGCGGTCGTGGACATCGGGATGTTTTTGGGAAGCCGCCGAGTGCATCGTCGCGCGCCGGCCGTTCAAGGGCTATTTCCGTAACTTCCGCGTGAAGGAGGAGTTGACCCGCCGACCGACTTGGGGCTGGCGCCGGTCGCGCGGAACCGGATTCCGGGCTTTTCCCGGCGGCGTGGCCGGCAAGGATGGGCGCGATGCCAGCCAGTCCACCAGACCGCGAGTCGCTGCTGCGCGCGGCCGAGCAGCAGCTCACCGCCGCCGAACGCACCGGCGACTCCACTTTGCTAACACATCTGCTCGCGCCGGAGTTCGCCGGCCACGATCACACGGGCCGGCCGACCACGCGCGACTCGTTCATCGCCAGCTTCACCGCCGCGGGCCTCTGTTTCGAATCGCTCGAGACCGACTCCGAATCGTTCCGACTCTCGGGCGACACGGCGCTGGTCGGCGGCAACTCGCAGTGGCGCGTGCGTCTCGGCGACCGCACCGTCGATGGCGCCGGTCGTTTCCTCGATGTATGGGTCTGGCGCGACGCCCACTGGCAGCTCCTCGCCGCCGCCGTGACTCCGCGGCCCGTCTGAACGCCGCTCCGCACTCCGCCCTCGTCGCCACTCCATGGACGCCGCCCTCGCCTTCCTCACCAAGCTCTACACGGAAACACCGTGGATCTTTCTCTCCTGGCCCGCGGCGGCGATGGTCCTCGGCACCATCCTGGTCGCGGTCTGGGCGGGCGCCGCGCAGCGCCTCAGCATCGTGCCGCGCACCGGCGCCGGCCTGGTCGGGCTCGTCGCCGCGCCGTTCCTCCACGCCAACGCCGCGCATCTGCTCGCCAACCTGCCGCCCTTCGTCGGGCTCGGCTACCTCGTGCTGCACCGCCACGAGGCCCGCTTCGTCGAGGTCGCCGGCACCATCGCGCTCGCCAGCGGCGGGCTCGTCTGGCTCCTGGCCCGGAAGGCGGCCCACCTCGGCATGAGCGGGGTGATCTTCGGTTTCCTCGGCTACCTCGTCGCCGTCGCGTGGTTCACGCGCACCACGCCCGACCTGCTCATCGGGGGCGGCGTGCTGCTCTTCTACGGCGGCATGCTCGCCGGCGTGGCGCCCGTACGCGGCAGCACCTCGTGGGAGTCCCACCTCTGCGGGCTGCTCGTCGGCATCGGCCGAGCGTGGCTGGACCTCGGCTGACCCGCACCGGCGCCGGCCGCCTCCGCATCACCCGGCCCGCACTGCGGCCGAACGGCTCATGAGGAGAAGCGCCGCCCGCACCGGCAGAAGCAAGGCACCCGCCCGAGCCGGCGATGTTGGAAGATACTCGCCGGCCTCTCCCCTCCGCCGAGGAGGGCCTAGACCACGGATTGCACGGATCATCACGGAAAGGCGGCCGGCCATCCGTGCCCATCCGCGAAATCCGTGGTCCCTTCCGATGATTCGAGTTCCTCGAGGCAACGAAGAGAACGAAGGGGGAACGCTTTGGATGATCGGTGCCTTTGGCCCGGTCTTCGCCCGGCAGGTGAAGGGAAATCTCCCGGCAGCGCGGGTGCCACTTCCCCCTTGGTCGACAGGGTCTTTGTTCCCTTCGTCACCTTCTGTCGTCTGCGGAGTTTCGGCTCATTTCACGCGCCCCCCAACCGCGCATTGCCTCGACCTCCGCCCTCGCCCACGTTGGCGTCACTCTTTCACCGATGTCCGCACCCGCCGCTCTCTACAACTACGCCGCCGAAGCCGTCCGCCGCTGGCGCGACGGCATGAACGCCGACGAGGCGCTGCGCGACTTCATGCGCCGCCACCCGCATTTCCCGCAACCCGGCCGCGAGAAGCTCACGCGCGCCGTCTTCGCCTATTTCCGCTGGCAACGCTGGCTCGAGGCGGGCCGGCTGCCCGTGCAGATCGAGGCCGCCGCCAAGATCCAGGAGCGTTTCGCGCAGGACCCGCGCAGCATCAAGGACCAGGCGCTCGCCGCCCTCGCCGTGCCCGAGTGGATCTGGCCGGAGCTCGACTTCGACCCCGACGCCGCCACCGCCGAGAGCCGCAAGTTCGCGTGGCTGCGCTCCCTCCAGACCCGGCCGCCGCTCTGGCTGCGCGCCCGCCCCGGCCGCGCCGCCGCCCTCGCGAAGACCCTCGGCCGCTGCGAACCCGCCGCGCATCCGCTCACCCCCGACGCCCTGCGCTACGCCGGCTCGGCCGACCTCTACGTCTCCGAGCCCTTCAACGCCGGCGCGTTCGAGATCCAGGATCTCGCCTCGCAGATCGTCGGCGCCCTCTGCGCCCCGCAGCCCGGCGAGACCTGGTGGGACGTCTGCGCCGGCGAAGGCGGCAAGTCGCTCCACCTCGCCGACCAGATGGCCAACAAGGGCACGCTCTGGTGCAGCGACCGCTCCAAGCGCCGTCTCGAGAATCTCAAGCGCCGCTTCAGCCGCGCCCAGCTCTACAACTACCGTCTCGCCCCCTGGGAGACGCCCGACCACCTGCCCACCAAGACGAAGTTCGACGGCATCCTCGTCGACGCCCCCTGCTCCGGCCTCGGCACCTGGGCCCGCAACCCCGACGCCCGATGGACCACCACGCTCAACGACGTCGAGGAGCTGGCCGTCGTGCAACGCGGCCTGCTCGAGAAGGTGGCCGGTTCGCTCAAACCCGGCGGCCGCCTGATCTACGCGGTCTGCACCCTCGCCCGGCGCGAGACCACCGGCGTCGCCGAGGCCTTCACCGCCGCCCACCCGGAGCTCACCCCGATCCCGCTGTCCGACTCCCCCACCAGCCACCGCCCACCAACAACCGGCCACCGGCAACCGGCAACCGACAACCGGCCACCGGCAACCGTTCACCGGCAACCGGCAACCGGCCTCACCCTCTGGCCCCAGGATCTCCACGCCAACGGCATGTTCGTCGCGGCCTGGCAGCGCCCGTAGGCCCGACGCGTTCCCCCCTGGGCTCCGCCATGCCGTCCGGCAGCAAGATTTCCGGCCCGGTCGTTCGCGCCGACTTCAACGCCGTGGAGGCGGTCGTGCACTACACGCGCGCCGCGCACCGCCTCGGGCTCTGGGCCTCGGAGCGCCAGCTCATCGAGCGCTTCTTCCCCGACCGGCACGCCCCGCTGCTCGAGGCCGGCTGCGGCGCCGGCCGCGCCACCCTCGGGTTGTGGGATCTTGGCTACCGCGAGCTCACCGCCTTCGACTTCGCCGACGAACTCGTCGAGCAGGCCCGCGACCTCGCCGCCCAGCGCGGCGCCACCGGTATCCGTTTCTTCCACGCCGACGCCACCAAGCCCGCCCAGCTCCGCGCCCTGCTCCCGTCCGCCCCGCCGTCCACTCGCAGGCGCGACGCGCCGGAGATTCTGCTGAACAGCAGAACGCCCCTCGTCCACTCGGAGGCACAACGTGCCGGAGATTCTGCTGAACAGCAGAACGCCCGCCGCTCACCGTTCTCCGTCCACCGTCCTCCGTCCGCTGCCCATCGTCCATCGCCCATTGTCCATCGCCCATTCCATGGCGCCCTCTTCCTCTTCAACGGCCTGATGCAGATTCCCACGCGCCGCGCCCGCCGGGCGGCGCTGCGCAACCTCGCCGCGATGCTGGCCCCCGGCGCGCCGTTCCTGTTCACCACGCACGACCGCGACGAGCCCGACGAGCTCCACCTCTGGCGCGCCGAGGCGAAGCGTTGGGCGGCCGGCACGCAGGACCCGCGCCTGCACGAGTACGGCGACCGCTATTTCGAGCACGAGCACGGCCGCACCTTCATGCACCTGCCCAGCCGCGACGAGATGCTCGCCGAGCTCGCCGCCACCGGTTGGATCCATGAATACGACGTGATGCGCAGCGACCTCGTCCGCGAGTCCCGCGCCGTGCAGGATTTCTCGGACAACTGCCGCTTCTGGCTCGTGCGCACCCCCGCGCGCTGACCGCCGCGGGGCCGCACAACGCTGCGGCCGCCACGCCGCCGCAGCCTCCGGCCGGGCCGCCCCACCGCCCGAACGTCGCGACCGGTCAGTTGCGTATCATATTATCCGTTGCCATGGCACGCGATCAGGTGCTCCATGGCGCCATGCGCGCCCCCCAGCCCACCGCCGCATCCCCGGAGCGCCGCCCCGTTCCGATCCCAAAGGATTCGTCCGCCTCGGTCCGCCATTGTCCCACCCCCGCCGGTACCATCATGCGCGAATCGCCGCCCTCCCGCGCATGATCCACTACGCCCACACCGCCACTCAGCCCGACGGCACGCCCAACCCCGACCAGTCGCGGTGGCAGCCGCTGCTTACCGGCGACCCGGCTCGCCCCGGCCACCTCGAGAATGTCGGCACGCTCGCCGCCGAGTTCGCCTCCGCCTTCGGCGCTGCCGACTGGGCCCGCCTCGCCTCCCGCCACCAGTAACCCCATTCTTTCATAACGCTACCCCGCCATACCATGAACCGCATCTACCAAGGCCGAGTAACCCGCGTCGAGGTCTCCAGGTCCGCAACCGGCAGCGATAGCCCTTGGGGGCCGGCCCCCGGAAACGACGAACTACTCTGGCAACACCACGCCCTCTTTCAGGACGCGGTGAACTACTATCTCGTTGCTCTCCTGGCCCTCGCCGCCCCGTCCAATAGGGCGCTCGGGCAGCTCCGCCAACGCATCGCAGCCGCTGGCGACGAGTTCCAGATATGGGGATCGTTTCGTCGCCGTGGCGCCAATCGTCGGGGACTACGCGAGTCCGTCGCTCCCTACCTCACACCCGGCAACTCTTCACCCACGCTCGAAGAGGCGTTCGCAGCCGTGCTCCATGGGAGTGAATGCGACGCCCCGGTCCGTTCCGCTGCTGTCTCTTCGCTGCTTGAAGTATGCAACGGTGCGGGAGCGATCCAGCAACAGGGACGCGCCTACTGGCCGAAGTTCTGCGACCCTACAACTGCTGCCAATTTCGCAGGAGACCCTGTGATGCTACGGCGAAAGCGACATCAGGAATTATTGCCGCGCATCCTGTACGACCCGGCGACGCGTTTCGACTCAGCAAGCCTTGATGAGTTCGATGCCTACTCGATCGCCACCCCCGACTCGAAGCGCCCGACGCTTATCGGAAAGAAAGCCCAAGCGCGCCTCCTTCAGGCAATCGCACTCTGGCAAGAGCGTCGCCCTGAATCCGGCGAACAACTTGAGCGCCTCAAAGCCCTTGTTGAGATACTCCCGGCGGAGTTCTCCTTGCCAGGTTACGTCGGCAGCAGCGCCAAAGGAGAAGTTCAGGCCCGCCTTTTCGCACTGCTATTGTTCAAGCATGTTGAGCGCTCGGCCTTCACCTTCGATCTGCTCCGCACCGCGACTCCGCTACCACGCAATTCAGAGCTTACGGCAGACACGACACCTGTCCCCGACCAAGACTCGCAGCCCGACCCCATCCGCCTCGCCCGCGGCAGCCGCGGCTACGTCTTCCGCGCGTTCACCAGCCTGCCCTGTTGGAATCCGGCCGACAGCCCCGAACCGCAGTGGAAGGAGTTCGATATCGCAGCGTTCAAGTACGCGCTCACCGCACTCAACCAGATCGAGGAGAAGACCAAGGAACGTGCGCTCGAAGCAGGGAAGGCGCAGGTACGGCTCGACCAGATGCATGGCAAGTCGCCCAAACGCATCAGCACCTCCGATGAAGAAGAACCACCACCGGTCATCATCGGCGACCCTCGCATCGAGCGTCTCAAGACACTCCTCTCTTCCGATTCGCTCCAAGTCACCAACGCTCTGACCGACGGGGCGACCACCGACTACGGCCTTCAACCCCGCACGATCCGCGGCTTCCGCGACCTGCGGAAACTCTGGCGTCAGCACCTTACACCCGGCGAATCCTTCTCGGAGCTCAAGCAATCCAAGCTGCGCGAGGAATTGCGCGAGTTCCAGACCGAGCACAGCGAGACCATTGGCAGCGTTGCCCTCTTCGAAGCGCTGCTCGCCCCCGAGAACTGGTTGATTTGGCAGGAACCGACACCCGAGTTGGCGACGGCATGGGCGGCGGCCGGTTTCGCCATCGACCCGAACGACCCGCTCACTGCACTGGTCGAGGAACGCGAATTGCAGGAGAAGCTCGTCCACCTCGCGGAGCCGATCCGGCTCACCCCGGCCGACCCAGTCCACTCGCGCCGGCAGTACGATTTCAACGCTGTCACCGGTTTCTCCACTAGTCCTAAATCCAAGTTCCGCCACGAGCCACAAACGCTCGCCTTCACCACAGAACTCGCGGTCTGCAACTCCGGTGTCTGGCGGATCACGCCTGCACGGCTTGTCTACTCGGCGCCGCGCCTGTTGCGCGATGGACTCCGCGGCGAAGACGGTACCGCCAACCTCGCCGCCGCACGTTGGCTGCAACCGATGATGGAGGCGCTCGCACCCGCTCCGGAGCTGCCGCAAGACCTCACCGATTGCGCCGTCTGCCTCATGCCCGACATCACCGTCGGCGGCGACCGACGCGTGCTGCTCAACTTTCCCATCAAGCTCACGCCCGATGAGTTGGTCAAACAACTCGGCCGCGAAGCCGATTGGGCCGACCAGTTCTGCTCGCTCAAAGAGGGACCGATTGCACTTCGCTGGCCCACCGACGGCTGGCCGGCCGGCAAGGAATCCTCGGCGTGGTTCCAACGCGACCAGCCATTCACAGTCCTCGGAATCGACCTCGGAACACGTGACGCCGGAGCCATCGCCCACCTCACCGTTACGCCGCACGCGCCGCTCAAGTCTGTCCATCGCGTGCTCGGCGAAGCGGGCGGGAAGACTTGGTGCGCCTCTCTGACCGGCACCCAACTCATCCGACTGCCCGGCGAAGACGCCAAGGTATTCACCGCCGGCGAGCCGACGCCTGTCACCGAGCCCTTCGGCGAGCGAGGTCGCCTCTCATCGGAGACGGAAACATTCCGCGCCGCGGAACTCATCCGTTCACTTGGCGGGGACCCGGAAAAGCTGCTCGGCCCGGCCTCCCCAAAAGCCGAAGCGCGCCGCTTCTTCTCGCTTCAAAACGACAAACTCCTCGTCGCCCTCCGTCGCGCCCAAGCGCGCTTGGCCCGGCTGCAAAGTCTGAGCTGGCGCCTCCGAACCGACAGCAAACGCGACGAAGCCATCACCGAAATCGGCACAGACTGCCCCGAGCGCACGTCGCTCCAGTTGCCCGAACTGATTGCCGCCATCGACGGCGACTTGCTCGCCCAGCGCGATCTCGTGGCCCACAGCATCGCCGAGATCGCCAACCGTGTCGTGCCGCTGCGTGGCCGACGCTGGGTGTGGATTCCCCGCGACGACGGCAGCCGCGCCCACTGGCTGTGCCAGACGGACCCCGGTTCGGATTCGTCACCCCGCCAGATCGCCGGCCAGCGCGGGCTCTCGCACGAACGTCTTGAACAACTCGAGGAACTGCGTCGCCGCTGCCAATCCTTGAGCCGCGCACTCAGCCACCAGCCGGGCGAACCAGTGCGGCTCGGCCGCAGCACTCGCGGCGACGAACTGCCGGACCCGTGCCCCGATCTGCTCGAAAAGATCGAGCACCTCCGTGACCAACGCGTGGATCAGACCGCGCACGCCATTCTCGCCGCAGCGCTCGGCGTGCGCCTCCGCGCACCGACCAAGAGCCAAGCCACCCGCAGTGCTCGCGACATTCACGGCGAGTACGAACGTTTCCGCGATCCGGTAGCCTTCATCGTCATCGAAGATCTCTCGCGCTACCTCAGTTCTCAGGACCGTGCCCGCCGCGAAAACACCCGGCTCATGCGCTGGTGCCACCGCCAGCTCGTCGCCAAGCTCCGGCAACTCTGCGAGACCTACGGCATCCCCGTTCTGGCCACGCCAGCGGCCTACTCGTCGCGCTTCTGCTCGCGCAGCGGCGCCGCAGGGTTCCGCGCCGTCGAACTCGCACCCTCCGCGCGCCACGAAGCTCCTTGGCGATGGACGCTCGCACGCCTCGCCGCCCACCGCAGCGGGGAGAAGAAGCTCGAACGCGATGCACTTACCGAAGCCGAGCGGGTGGGCGCGTTTTTCGACGAGCTCGACCGTCTCAACGAGGGCCGCAGCGCAGCCGGGAAGATGCCCCGCACACTACTGGCGCCCATCGCTGGCGGGCCCGTATTCGTTCCGCTAGGTGAAGCGCCAGCCATGCAGGCCGACCTCAACGCCGCCATCAACATCGCGCTACGCGGTATCGCCGCCCCCGATTGCCACGCCATCCACCAGCGCCTCAAGACCGAACGCACCAAGAACGGACTGCAACTGCGCCGAAAGACCAAGCGTGAGAAAGCACGTTGGCCGGACTCCGCACCGGCCCTCACAATCCAGTCGGGAGGCGCCGAGACAGATCGCACGCCCAACCTCTTCATCGATGTCGGACAACTGGCCGACTTCGACAAAGCGCAGCTCGCCGGCATCGCACTGCCCTTCGCCACCGGCCGCGGGCTCTGGACCGCGGTGAAACGCCGCGATTGGTCCCGCTGCGACCAGCTCAACCGCGCCCGCATCGCCAAGTGGCAAAGCGCCGGCGACGACATCCCCATGTAGCCCGCAACCCGCCCAGCTCGTCCTTATGTCCCGGAACACCACCCCGTCCGGAGACCCCACACTCCCGCCCATCCACACCGTCCGCGGCCGCCGCATCGTGCTCGATAGCGACCTGGCCGCGCTCTACGGCGTTCTCACCAAGCGCCTCAACGAGGCCGTGCGGCGCAATGCCGCCCGGTTCCCTGCCGACTTCTGCTTCCAGCTCACCGCCGAAGAGGCCGCCGGTTTGAGGTCGCAAATTGCGACCTCAAATCGACAACCACCTGTCAGTGAATCCATTACCATCAACTGGCCGCAGGCTGCGACCAGTTCCCCAGAAGCCCGAGGCGGCCGGCGATACCTTCCCTGGGCCTTCACCGAACACGGCGCCCTCATGGCGGCCACCGTCCTCAACAGCCCGCGCGCCGTCGAGATGAGCCTCTTCATCGTCCGCGCCTTCGTGCGCCTGCGCGACGAGCTCATGACCAACGCCGTCGTCCTCAAACGGCTCGCCCAAATCGACAAGAAGCTCCTCGAGCACGACCTCGTCCTGCGCGATGTCGTCGAAAAGCTCCTCCCGCTCCTCAACGCCCCGCCCGAGCCCGAGCCGCCCAAACGCCGCATCGGCTTCAACCCCGAGGAGACCTGACCCATGTCCGAATCCGGCCTCAACACCGACTCCGTCACCGCCGCCCAACCACCCATGCCGGTGCGCCGGCTGCACAACTACCTCTATTGCCCGCGGCTCTTCTATCTCCAGTGGGTTGAAAACCTCTTCGAGGAAAACGCCGATACCGCCGAAGGCTCCGCCAAGCACCGCCAAGTCGACGCACCCTCCCGTTTCGACGACGAAAAAGCCGAGGCGCTCCGCACCGCCCTTCCCGAGGGCGCGCGCCTGCGCAGCCTCCGCCTCGAAAGCGAGACGCTCGGCCTCGTTGGCGTGATCGACCTCGTCGAAATCAACGAGTCCGGCCTCGAAATCGTCGACTACAAGAAAGGCTCCGCCCGCCGCCTCGACGACGATACCATCGTCGCCAAAGAACCGGACGCCGTCCAGGTCGCCGCCTATGCGTTGCTCCTGCGCGAACACGGCACCGCCGTCGCCGCCGCCACGATCTACTACGCCGCCGAGCGCCGCCGCGTGCCGGTCGAACTCGACGACGCGCTCTTCGCCAAAACCCGCACCGCGCTCACCGAAGCTCGCGCCACCGCCTCCACCCGTCGCATTCCGCCGCCGTTGGCCAACGACTCGCGCTGCCTCTACTGCTCCGCCTATCCGATCTGCCTCCCGCGCGAATCCGCCTGGTGGCAACGCGCTCCCGCTCGCCCCGCCACCGACGGCTCTCCAGTCTGGCTCCCCGGCCTCGAACCCGAAGCCATCCGCGAACTCGGCCCGCCGCCCGACCTCACCGAGATGCCGCCACGCCCCGCGCGCGACGACGGCGAGGTCCTCGTCGTGCAGACCGCCGGTGCACAAATCGGCCAACGCGGCGGCGAGTTCACCGTCTCGCTTAAACACGAGACCGTGCGCAAACTCCCCGTCCACCAGCTCCGCGCGATCTACGTCTTCGGCGCCGTGCAACTCACCGCACAGGCCGTGCAGACCGCCCTCGAAGAGGAGATCGACATCGCCTACTTCTCCCCGTCCGGCCGCTTCCTGGGCCTGCTCCGCGGCCTGCCGGCCTCCGGCATCGACGCCCGCCTCGGCCAATACCGACTCTTCGGCGAGTCGTTCTTCCGCATCCATCTCGCCCGCGAATCCCTCCGGGCAAAAATCCACAACCAGCGCGTCATGCTCATGCGCAACGGCGAAGTGCCCGACCTCGTCCTCACCCAGCTCGCCCGCCTGCGCGACTCCACCGCCGAGGCCACTTCGCTCGGCGAGCTGCTCGGCATCGAAGGAACCGCCGCCAACCTCTATTTCCAACAGTTCGCCTCGATGTTGAAAACCGGCGACAGTTGGAAATTCGACTTCACCGGCCGCAACCGTCGCCCGCCGCGCGACCCCGTCAACGCCCTGCTCTCCCTCGGCTACTCCGTCCTGGCCAAGGAGCTCGCCGGCGTCTGCCACGCCGTCGGCCTCGATCCGTTCTACGGGTTCATGCACCAGCCCCGCTACGGCCGCCCCGCGCTCGCCCTCGACCTCATGGAGGAGTTCCGCCCGCTCGTCGCCGACAGCGTCGCCATCTCCCTGGTCAATCGCGGCGAGATCGACGAGGGCGACTTCGTCCGCGCCACCACCGGCACCGCCCTCAACGAGCGCGGCCGCCGCCGTTTCTGGGAAGCTTGGTTCCGCCGCCTCGACACCGAAGTCAGCCATCCGGAGTTCGGCTACAAGATGAGCTACCGCCGCATGTTCGAGGTGCAGGCCCGCCAGCTCTGGCGCTTCGTCCGCGGCGACGCCGCCACCTATCACGGCTTCACCACCCGCTGAACATGGCCTCCACGCGCCGCCGCTACCTCGTCAGCTACGACATCTCGCACCCCAAGCGGCTGCGCCGCGTCGCCAAGACGCTGGAAAGCTACGGCACCCGGCTCCAGTTCTCCGTCTTCGAATGTCCGCTCGACGATCTCCGCCTCCAACAGGCCAAGGCCGCCCTCGCCAAGGAGATCAATGCGGAGGAAGACCAAGTCTTGTTCGTCGCCCTCGGCCCCGAAGCCGCCGACGCCACCCTCATCATCGACGCGATGGGCCTGCCCTACGCCGTGCGCTCGCGCGTGACCATCGTGTAGCCGAGTCCAGGGCTCCGAACTGCCGCCGTGACCACCGGCCCCAGGCCGCACCCGCCCGAGATCACCGCCGACAAAGGCCGATCCGCCGAATTCGCGGCGAGATCCGAAAGCCAGATTGACGCCGCTCTCCGTATCGCGAAGCTCGCCACCGGCTACGGCCACCGAACATCACTCTTCCGCCATTGGAGTGACACGTTCATTGAGATCGCGATGCGCACGACAAGCCGCGAGCGCGCAAGCGCCAGAGTGCTCCGCCGGGAGCGCTCGCGAACCAGAGTTTGAGAGGTAAACGGAATGGGAAGTCGCCCTACCGGACTCGCTTGGCCGACCAAACACAGACCATGCTCGCCCATCACTCGCCAATCCACGCAGAAGCAAGTGGTTCCGCGAGCACTGTCGCGCGCGCCGCGCTCTCAACGACCGTGAGGCGGA
>JAEWNN010000041.1 GCA_023457035.1 Verrucomicrobiota bacterium | reverse complement strand
TGGCCCAGGTGGCGGTGAGGTCGTACTGGCCGGCCGTGTCGACCTCGCGGCGATCCGTGTAGGTGAAGTCGCTGTAGAGGCCGGAACTGCGCTGGAGGAGCGCCATGAGGTTGATGCCGTCGGTCTTCTCGACCGAGCGCAAGCCCGCGTTGTTGTACTGGTAACTCGCGGCCACCAGGAGATCGGCCGCCGGGCCCCAGGTGTGGTTGAGGTCGGAGACCCGGTTGCTGGCGAGCTCGTAGGTGGTGTCGCGGCAATAACCCGAGAGCTGGGCGACGCGGGCGACGAGATTGGCGTTGGCCGCATAGGTGTACGTGAAGGCGGGCGCGGTGGAACCGGTCACGCTGTTGAGGCGCAGGAGCCCATCGTAACCGTAGGCGACGCGGTAATCGGTGGCGGCGCCGTACTGCACGGAGCCATCGGCGCCGTTGCGGCCGCCGGCGGTGCACTCACCAATCGTCGGAGCGGAAGGGCGAGGCCGGGAGCCCGGCGCCGTTGAAGAGCGTGGCGAGCGGGTTGGCCTGCCAGGCATAGCGCACGGCGACCGGCTGCGGCACCTGCGCGGAGGCGACGACGACCGTGTCGCCCTCGATGCGCGCCTCGGCCCAGTGCCAGACCTTGTCCGCGCCGGCCACGGCGAACTCCCCGAGCTTGTCGCCCCGCGCCACGAGCCCGCCCTCGGTGCCCGTGTAGTGGATGCGCAGCGCACCCGGGAGGGTCTCCAGTTTCGCGAAGGTCGGACCGGCGGTGACGACCGCGCGCCCGTGGACGCCCTTCAGGGCCAGGAGCGCGAGGCGCTCGCCCACGGGGACCTTCTCGGTCGGGTGGATGTCGTCGGCGTCGCCGGTGTCGACGGTGACGATCGCCGCGGCGCCGGGGATGCTACGGCCGAGCTCCAGCTGGATCTCACGGATCTGGGTCCAGCCATCGGCGGAAGCCGGCGGCTCCGCCAGGCGCTTCGTGAACGCCGGGAGGCTGACGATGTAGAACGGGAAGTCGCCCTGGCCGAAGGCGGCGCGCCAGTCGGCGATCATCGCCGGCAGGAGCGTGCGGTACTGCTGCGCCTTGAACTGGTTGGCCTCGCCCTGGTACCAGAGCGCACCGGTGAGCGCGAGCGGCGCGAGCGGGCGGATCATGCCGTTGAACAGCACCGCGGGCATGGTCGGATAGTTCTCGTAGGCGAGCGGCATCGGATGCGGCGCGCGGGCGTCGACGCTGACGATGCCCTTCCAGGCGCCTTCGAGCGCGACCGCCGAACCGTCGCCCAGGACGATCTTCAGATCGTCGGCGGGGTTGGCGAAGCCGCCGTCGGGCTTCGTTTTGAACACGCGGATGGCGATCCGGTTCTTGCCCGGCCGCAGCACGTCTGGGCCGATGAAGTAGGCGCGCGGATTCTCGACCCAGGAACTGGCGCCGATCCAGCGGCCGTTGATGTGGACGGTGTCCATCTTCTCGACCACGCCGAGGAGGACCTTCGCCACGCCCGTCGGCAGCGGATCCGGCAGCTCGATCTCGCGCCGCAGCCAGACGACGGCGGGAGTCTCCGGCACGCCGAGATCGGCAAAGGCGGACTTGAGCGTCGTCGGCTTCCAGCCGGTTTCGTCGAGCGTCTCCTTGCCCCACTCCTCCTTCTGGCCGCGATCGAACTCGTCGTACCAGTGGCTGACGAAGTTGCCGTACTCGGGCTCGCCGCGGGCCTGGAAGCGCTCGATCTCGGCCAGCGCCGGACTGAAGTCCGGCATGCATTTGAGCGTTGCGGGCTCCATCCAGCACTCGGCCGGGGTGCCGCCGACGGCGCTCTGGATCAGCCCGATGGGGACGCCGGTCTCGGCATTCACCTTGCGGGCAAAATAGTAGGCCACCGCAGAGCCGCCGCCCCACTGCGGGAAAATCTCAGGCGCGCACACCTTCCACTCGCCCGCCGGCACGGCGACAGGGCCGTAGGCGGATTTCGTGGGCACGCGGAAGAAACGGATGCCGGGGTGGTTCGCCGCCGCGACCTCGGCCTCGCCGTCACGCGCGCTGCGCAGACCGAACTCCATGTTCGACTGGCCGCTGCAAAGCCAGACGTCGCCGACGAGGATGTCGCCAAACTCGGCGTGCTGCGGGCCATCGATCTTCAGCGTGTACGGGCCGCCCGCGGGTGGCGGCGTGAACTCGGCCTGCCAACGGCCATCGGCCGCGGCAGTCGCTTTCGCGCTCTGTCCGGCGATCTCGATGCGGACCTCGGCCCCGGGCGCGGTCCAGCCCCAGATGCGGTTCGGTTTGCCGCGCTGGAGCACCATGTGTTCGCCAAAGACGGGGCTGACGAATGGCAACGCCGCAACGTCGGCCGCGGTGAGGCGGGCACAGAAGAGGAGGACAAGGACGGGGGTAATCAGGACACGAAGCATGATGGACGGGAGTTTCTCAGAGATCGGCCGCGGCACGCGAGTGCGGCGGCACTGCACCTATAGACTGGGAGAGGGACGTGAGCATCGCGGCTCATGAACCGGCGGGGCTCAGCGCATCGCCGGATCGCCGGGCACGTACGGCAGGCGGAAGTTGACGAAGTACTCGAGGGGCTGGGTGGCCGGCTCGACCCCGGCGGGCAGCGGACGTTGCGAGAACGTCTG
>JAEWNN010000040.1 GCA_023457035.1 Verrucomicrobiota bacterium | reverse complement strand
AGATGCCCTCCTCCTCCTCGTAGACGTCGAGCGCGACGCCGCCGAGGCGGCCGGATTTCAGGCCGGCAATGAGCGCCGTGGTGTCGATGAGGCCGCCGCGGCTGGTGTTGACGATGTACGCGCCGGGCTTCAGCCGGGCGATCGTGTGCTCGTCGAGCAGATGATGCGACCCGGGCGTGAGCGGCAGATGCAGGGTGACGATGTCGCTCCCGGCAAGGAGGTCGCCAAGCATGCGATACTCGATGCCGTTGGCCCGCGCCCAGTCCGCGTCCGGGAACGGGTCGTGCGCCACCACCCGGGCGCCGAAGCCGCGGAGAATCTGCGCCACGAGCCGCCCGATCTTGCCCGTGCCGACGACGCCCACCGTGCGGGCGTGCAGGTCGAAGCCCACGAGTCCGCCGAGCGAGAAGTTGTGCTCGCGCACGCGGTTGTAGGCGCGGTGAATGCGGCGGTTGAGAGTGAGCAGCAGGGCGATCGTGTGCTCGGCGACGGCGTGCGGCGAGTAGGCCGGCACGCGCGTCACGGCGAGCCCGAGTTCGCGCGCCGCGGCGAGATCGACGTTGTTGAAGCCCGCGCAGCGCAACGCGACATGCTTCACCCCCGTCTCGGCAAGGGTCGCAAGACAGGGGCGGTCGAGTCGGTCGTTGACGAACACGCACACGGCGGTGGCGCCGCGCGCCACCGTGGCGGTCTCGGTGCCGAGGCGAAACTCGTGGAAGCGCCAGTCGACGCCCTCCTGCCGCGCGAAGTGTTCCCGGTCGTAGGATTTGGTGTCGAAGAAGGCGACGATGCTCATGCCCGGAGGGAAGCGAGACCGGATGCGAAGACAACTGTGCGCGCCGGCGGGCGGAGGCGGCCGGGTGGTTCGGAGCAGCGCTGGCACTGCTCGCCACGGGCCCGGGCTTCGCCCTGGGCGGGGACGTCGCGATCGACGGGGATGCACCGGTCCGTGTAGCGGAGCGAGCGTCGGGTTGACTCAACCGGGTGTTTCTCGCTTACTCGCAGGCATCCGCCCCGCGAGGGGTTTACTTCACCGCCAACCACGACCCCATTTATGCAGGAGATTGTTCCATCATCTTTGCTCTCGCTGGTTGGCCTGCGGGTGTCTGCGTGACACACGCGCGTTCTTGAACGTCACGGCCGCCCGCGGGGCGGCTTTTTTGTGCCCGCGCGACGGAGGCTCCGGCCTCGTTCGGCGCGTTTGTCCCGTTCAGCCATACGGACCAGTCGAGCCGACAGAAGATAGCGAAGTCCACGAAGGACGGAGGGGTCGCCGCCAGCGACATCATTGCCGCGGATCAGCGAAAGACTCTCTCCCGTTGTTCCCCTCGTTGCCTTTTGTGTACGGCGCTCCCGGATCCGGCTCGCTCCCGCAACCTCTCGGTATTCCGAACATGACTCTCGCTTCTCTCGGCTGGAACGACGGCTTTGCCGCCGCCTTCCAACCCTTCTCCAACGACGGCTTCCTGCCCGCACGCGTGGCGCTCGAACACAAGCACGCCTACGAACTGCTCTCGCCGATGGGCGTGATCGCCGCCGAATGCACCGGCCGGCTCCTGCACAATGCGCGCTCCCGCGGCGACCTGCCCGCGGTGGGCGATTGGGTCGCGATCCGCCTGCGCACGCCGGTGCTCGGCGCCGCGCCCGATCCGGCCGACGGAGCCGACATCCATGCGGTGCTGCCGCGGCAAACCTGTTTCTCGCGACGCGCCGCGGGCGACCGCGACGATGAGCAGATCCTCGCTGCAAATGTGGACACGGTGTTCCTCGTCACCGGTCTCGACCAAAACTACAGCCCGCGGCGGATCGAGCGCTACCTCGCCGTCGCCCGCGCGAGCGGCGCCGAACCGGTGGTGCTGCTCAACAAGTCCGATCTGCATGCCGATCCTGCGGGCGCTGTCGCCGAGCTCTCGACACTGACGCGCGGCACTCCGGTGGTCGCCCTCAGCGCGGCGCAGGGCGACGGGCTCGAAGCGTTGGCCGGCTGGCTGACGCCCGGTCGCACGGTCGCGTTGCTCGGTTCCTCCGGAGTCGGCAAATCGACGTTGATCAACCGGCTGCTCGGTAAAGATCGGTTGGACACCGGGGCGCTCAGCGTGGCGGTCAACAAGGGCCGGCACACGACGACGCGCCGCGAGCTCATCCCGTTGGGTGCCGGGGCGCTGGTGATCGACACGCCCGGAATGCGCGAGCTGCAGTTCTGGGACGTGGACGAAGCGGCGGTCGACGGGACGTTCGGCGATATCGCCGCCCTGGCCGCCTCTTGCCGCTTCCACGACTGCACGCACGGCGAGGAACCCGGCTGTGCGGTCCAGGCCGCGCTGGAGGACGGCACGCTCGACGAGGCGCGCTGGCAGAGCTACGTGAAGCTGCAACGCGAGCAGGCCTATGCCGCGCGGCGCGTCGATCCGCGACTCGCGCGCCAGGAGCGCGACCGCTGGAAGAAGCTGCTGAACGGCGTGAAGGCGCGTGAGCGCTTCGAGCGCGGCATCGAGTAGGCGGAGGGAGTCCAGCGGACGACAGAACCTGACGAGGGGCGGAAGGACGACCACGGATAACGCGGATCAACCCGGATGGACCGATCATCCGTGCCGATCCGTGATATCCGTGGTTTCCTCGTTTGGATGAGTACGCGCAGCTGCGGCAGTGCGACCGCGGTGGCGTACTCACTCGCTCCGCTCGCGCTGCTTGGCGATCGTGGAGGGCGAGGCGGGGAGCGGGCGCATCTTGGGGAGCTGGAGACCGCGGCGCATGGCAAAGAGGCGCAGGCCGAAGGTCAGCCCGGTGGTGAGCAGCAGCCGCGGGGTTTGCGGCAGGTCGGTGAAGGTGAGCAGCCAGAAGGCGGCACCGCCGATGAGCGCGGCGGTCGCGTAGAAGTCGCTCTTGAGGACCTGCGGGATCTCGGAGACGAGCACATCGCGGATCATGCCGCCGCCCACGGCGGTGAGTCCGGCGAGGAGGACGATGGTCATCGGGTTCGCGCCGGCCTGGTGGGCGTGGGCGGCGCCGATGGCGGCGAAGAAGCCGAGGCCGAGCGCGTCGGCCATCATCACCCAGTCCCAATGCGGCGCGATCTTGCGCTTGGCGACGATGGTGAGCACGGCGCCGAGGATACAGATGCCGATGTACATCGGCTGGCGGAGCGCGACGGGCGGCGTCGCGCCGAGCAGGAGGTC
>JAEWNN010000039.1 GCA_023457035.1 Verrucomicrobiota bacterium | reverse complement strand
CGCTCGTGCTCTTCGAGCCGTTCATCATCCGCCGCCTCAAGGAGCTCGGCTTCGTGCACACCGTCCGCGGTGCGCGCAAGATGATCGAGAAGCAGTCTCCGGAAGTCTGGGACATCCTCGAGGAGGTGACGAAGGGCCACCCGGTGCTGCTCAACCGCGCGCCGACCCTCCACCGCCTCTCCATCCAGGCTTTCGAGCCCGTCCTCATCGAGGGCGAGGCCATCCGCGTCCACCCGCTCGTCTGCACCGCCTACAACGCCGACTTCGACGGCGACCAGATGGCCGTGCACGTGCCGCTCTCCCTCGAGGCCGTCCTCGAGGCGAAGACGCTGATGATGTCCACGCACAACATCTTCTCGCCCTCGTCCGGCAAGCCGATCCTCACCCCGTCGCAGGACATCGTCCTCGGCGCGTACTACCTCACCCTCGAGCCGCGCAAGAAGCCCGAGAAGGGCGACCACGTGCAGCTCTTCTCGACCGTGCAGGAGGTCCAGTACGCCCTGGCCGACGGGGCCATCAAGACCCACTCGGTCATCGACTACCTCAACCCCGACCTCGGCCGCGACACCGTCTACGGCAACAAGGAGCGCAAGCTCCTGCGCACGACCGCCGGCCGCGTCGTCTTCAGCCAGATCTGGCCCACCGGCCTGGGCTTCGTGAACTTCGCCGTGCCGAAGGGCAAACTCGGTGACCTGATCCTCAATACCTACAAGGTCGCCGGTCCGCAGACCACCGTCGAGACCCTCGACCGGCTCAAGGAGCTCGGCTTCCAGACCGCCGCGAAGGCCGGCATCTCGATCGGTATCGACGACATGATCATCCCCGAGTCCAAGAAGGACATCGTGGGCGCCGCCCGGAAGAAGATCGACGAGGTCGAGAACCAGTACAAGCGCGGCATCATCACCACCGGCGAGCGCTACAACAAGATCATCGACATCTGGACCGGCGCCACCGACCAGATCGCGAAGGCCGTGTTCGCCAAGCTGGAGACCAACGAGGGCAAGGCCGACGTCAATCCGGTCTACCTCATGATGGATTCCGGCGCCCGTGGTAACAAGCAGCAGGTCCGCCAGCTCTGCGGCACCCGCGGCCTCATGGCCAAGCCCTCCGGTGAGATCATCGAACGCCCGATTCTGTCCTCCTTCCGCGAGGGCCTCTCGGTGCTCGAGTACTTCATCTCCACCCACGGCGCCCGCAAGGGCCTCGCCGATACCGCGCTCAAGACCGCCGACGCCGGCTACCTCACCCGTAAGCTGTGCGACGTCGCCATGGACTGCACCATCTCCGAGGAGGACTGCGGCGCCCGCGACGGCATCTGGAAGAAGGCCATCTACGAAGGCGACGACGAGATCGTCTCCCTGCGCGAGCGCCTTGTCGGCCGCTGTTCCTCCGACGATATCGCCAACCCGCTCAATCCCTCCGAGTTGCTGGTCGCCTCCGGCGAGCTCATCTCCGAGGAGACCGCGCGTCGCATCGAGGACGCCGGCATCGAGCGCGTGAAGGTCATGTCGCCGCTCACCTGCAACAGCGAGTACGGCATCGACGCCAAGTCCTACGGCATCAATCCGGCGACCAACAAGATCGCCAAGGTCGGCGACTCCGTCGGCATCATCGCCGCCCAGTCGATCGGCGAGCCGGGCACGCAGCTCACGATGCGTACCTTCCACATCGGTGGCATCGCCAGCCAGGTCTTCAAGAACCCCGAACTCCGCTCCCGCTACGACGGCGTCATCCGTTACAAGGGCCTGCGCGAGGTCGAGGCCTCCGAGGGCGCCCGCATCGTCCTCAACAAGACCGGCACCGCCTCCATCTACGACGAGGAGGATCGCGAGATCGAGACCTTCAACGTCATCATCGGCTCCGTCCTCACCATCCCCGAGGGCGCGAAGATCAAGAAGGGCGACGTCATCGCCCGCTGGGACCCGTACAACATCCCCGTTCTCTCCGAGAAGAAGGGCCGTATCGGTTTCCGCGACATGATCCCCGGCGTCACCGTCAAGCGCGAGCTCGACGAGTCCACCGGCCGCATCGCCACCGTCGTCATCGAGCACAAGGAGGACCTCAACCCGCAGGTCGAGGTCAAGGACGAGTCCGGCAAGGTCGTCGCCACCTACGCGATCCCGACCGGCGCCCAGGTCGTCGTCAACGAGGACGACACCATCACCGCCGGCGCCCTGCTCGCCAAGACTCCCCGCCAGATGTCCAAGACCAAGGACATCACCGGCGGTCTCCCCCGCGTCGCCGAACTCTTCGAGGCCCGCCGCCCGAAGGAGGCCGCCGAGATGGCGCGTATCGACGGCATCGTTTCGATGGCCGGCTCGATCCGCGGCAAGAAGCGCCTCGTCGTCACCAACGAGGAGAGCCAGCAGGAGGAGGAGCACCTCATCCCGCACGGCAAGCAGATCATCGTCCAGCCGGGCGACGTCGTCCACAAGGGCCAGCTCATCACCGAAGGCGCGCCCGACCCGCACGAGATCCTCGAGATCCTCGGGCCGGCCGAGCTCTACAACTTCCTCATCAACCAGGTGCAGGAGGTGTACCGTCTCCAGGGCGTCACCATCAACGACAAGCA
>JAEWNN010000038.1 GCA_023457035.1 Verrucomicrobiota bacterium | reverse complement strand
AGCCGCGGAGGACGCGGAGAAAACGACCCCTTCCGCCTGCCCGCCCCCTCCGCGGTCTCCGCGCCTCCGCGTGAGCCAATTCTGTCTCCGTGTCGGCTTGCCGCGTCTCCGGCATCTACCGGATCAGAGTCCATCAGTGGTTCAACCTGCCCCTTGGTTGCGGCGGAGCCGCTCTGGGATTTTTGCGGTTTAGCCGAACTGCGGAATCTAGGTTGATCGCGCACTCGCTGTATCCAACAAACCGGCAATCACAGAGCGGACCGTGTCGGGCGCGACGGTGAAATCCTCGAAGCGGCGGCGAGCCTCGCCGTGGGCGGCTTCGCCGACGATCACCGTGTGGGGCAGCCCGGCGGCCTCGTCCATGCCCCAGAACGCGAGGTCGCAGTAGCCCGGGGCCATGAACTCCACGCAGGGCGTGCCCGGGCGGCACCACACCGTGTTGGTGAAGGCGGACCCGTGCGGGCCGACCACCAGCGCGGCTTCGCGGAAGAGCCGCCGTTGGGCGGCGACAGCGAGCGCGCTGGCCCGGACGACCTCGAAGCCGAGCGGCGCGAGCGTGGCGATGAGCTCCTCCTCGTTGAGTAAACGGCGGAAACCGGCATCGGCGCGGGAGAGAAACAGCCGCCGTCCGCCGGTCGCCGGCTCCGTGGCGGGCGCGAGCGTCCGCAGCCAGGCGACCGTCCACGAGGCCACGTCGTGATGGCACTGGTTGACTGTGGGCACGACGAGCGTCTCGCACTCGAAGTGGGTCGTCGCCGAGGGCACGACGATCTTCTCCGGCGGGATCCCGAGCGTGGCGAGCGTCTCCCGCTGGTAACGGGCACCGGTGGTGTTGACGAGATAGCGGGCGACCCGTTCCGGGGGGAACCCGGCCCGCTCCAGCAAATGCAGCCGCGGCAACAGCTCGGTGGTCCAGTGCCAGTAGTTGGTGTCGGCCTCGGGGGTGGTGAGGGACGCCGTCACCCCCGGCAGCGGGCGGCAACGGGGCAGCTTGAACCGGGTGCGCACGGTGTGTCCGGGCCATTGCCACACATCGCGCGACACGTCGATGAGCACGCGGTCGTCGGCCGTGATGATGGTGCCGCCGTAGAAACCCCAGTGCCGCCCACGCGGCAGGACCGTGACCCCCGCGGCGGGGAGTGCCGCTTCCAGGTGCGCGGAGAATTTCGCCGGAATCCGCCCTCCGAATACCACGGGCGGACGCCGGTGCTGCCGCTCGGCCGGATAGAGGGGCACGTACCGGGCGCCGCTCTCCGCCCCGGCCCGGGACAATGCGTAGGCGGCGCCGTCGGCGTAGCCGCCCTTGGGACGGCCGAAATGCTTCGAGCTGAACGGGAGCCGATGGAACGGCAGGAGGATGCGCGCCCGTCGCCACGCGTGGCTGACGCGAAGCAACGGCCGCAGGCGGTGCTTCTCGCGCTGCCAGAGTGTGCGTAGCGAGATCATGGTTTCGGTTCGTGGTTCGCCGCGAGCAGGGGAGAAAGCGTCGCGAGGAAACGGGCGATGCCGGCGGCACCGGCGAAGTCCGGGTTTGCCGGTTGGCGGAAACGCTCCGGTGCGGCGACTGCCGCGCGGATCATCTCCGCCAGTGCCTCGGTGTTCTCGGGGTCGAACTGGCAGTGCGCCGCTGGGGCCACCTCGGGGAGGGACGCGCGGTTGGAGACCAGCACCGGCGCGCCCATGGCGATCGCCTCCGCCGGGGCGTAACCAAAACCCTCGTGCAGGGACGGGAACACGAAGAGCGCCGCACCGGCATAGAGCGCAGGCAGGTCGTCGTCGGGGATGAACCCGGGGCAGAGCACGGCGTCGCGATCGAGACTGAGGGTGGAGAGCGTGGCGGGGACGTCGAGGCTGCGCGTGAGCTTCGGCGCACCGGGGATGCGGCCGGCGAGCACCAGCGGCGGCAGGTCGCCGCGGGTGCGGGCGAGTGCATAGGCTCGGAGCAACCTGTCGACGGCCTTGTAGCGACGGAACCCGCCCACGTAGAGCAGGTAGCGGGCGGGCAGTCCGAGCCGCGCGCGTATCGCTGCGATCGCGGCGTCGTCGGGACGCTGTTCGAACCGCCGGTCGAGCCATGCCGGGACGACGGCGATCCGCTCCGGGGCGATCCTCCCGATCTGCGTGAGGTCACGCGCGGACCAGCGGGAGACGGTCACCACCCGGTCGGCCCGGCGGGCCCACGCGAGGCAGCGCCGGCGGTGCCAGCGCCGGAGAAGGCCGCCGCCGTTGTCCTGCGGGAAACGTTCGGGCAGGCAGTCGTGGAGCACCTGCAACACGCACCGCGGGCGAGCGTGCGAATGGAAATCGTAGGTGCACAGCAGCAGCGCTTCGGGCGCGATGCGGCGCACATGCGCGGCCACCGCGCGGGCGCCGGCGATCTCTCGCAGCAGGCTGCGCCGGAAACGCGGCCACACCGGAGCCACCTCGATCCGGTCCGGCGCGATCGACCGGGCGGCCTCCTGCAGGTCCTCCGGCACCACCAGCTTCCACGGAAGTTCCGGTGCGTATCGGAACAACCCCTCCAACAGGCGCCGGGTGTACACGCCCACCCCCTCCGAGCGGTGGATCAGGGCGGTGCCGCTGATGTAGAGCGCGCGCGTGGCAGGGGGATTCATGGATCGAACGAGGGAGCCCGGCATGGACGCGCGCCGGGACGCGGCTTCACGGGAAAGCCGCATGATGACGCCACCCATCCGCTGATGGGCCGCGGGTCACACGGATGAGCCCAGCGCGGCGCTGCCGCTACCGAGGGGACGGAAGCGGAGAATCCGGAACTCAGGAAATCAGCAAAGAGAAGGACCGTGGAGGACCATGCACGAACGGGAGGGTTTCGAGAGATCGCCATACGGATGCTCCGGAGACGATCGGTGTTCATTGGTGGGTTCCGTGGTCTCTGGATCATTTTGTTCGATCGGGCGAGTCGGGGCGTTCGCAGCGCCGAGTGCAGGTCAGTTCTTCCGGCCCACGGGGCGGGCGGGGTTGCCGGCGACGGTGGCCCCGGGTTCGACATCGTGGCGCACCACGGCGCAGGCGCCGACGACGGCGCGTTCCCCGATGGACACGCCCGGGAGGATGAAGGCGCGGGCGCCGACGAAGGCCCCGGCGCCGACGACGATCGGCGCGGTCTGCAGCGGCAGCGCGGGGTCGCAGAACTTGTGCGTGCCGGTGCACAGGTACGCCTCCTGGGCGATGGTGGCCCGCTCATGGATGACGATCTCCCCGAGGGTGTAGGCGTTGGCGCGGTCGCCCAGGCAGGCCCGGTCGTGGAGTGTGAGTTTCCATGGATGCTGGATACGCGCGCGCTGGTGCACGAACGGTCGGCCGTGGATCCTGGCCCCGAAGACGCGCAGCCAGAGCAGCCGCCAGCCGTTGAGCGGTTTCGGCGTCCAGCCGCAGGCCAGCGGCCAGCAGAGTTCCCAGAGCAGGGCGCGGAGGCGGTCGCGGAGAGACCAGGGAGAATCGTAGGGCGAACGCTGGGCGTGGGTCTTCATCGGCGGGAGGGGGCGGGATCGCGCAGGAGCGCGGCAAACTCGGCGAGGTAGGCTTCCGCCACGGCCGCCTCGGTGTAGCTCGCCGAGTCGGCCCAGGCCGCGGCGCCCAGGGTGGCGCGCAGTTCGTGGTCGTCGGCGAGGCGCACGATGCGTTCGGCGAGCTCGCCGCCGGCGTTGCCGTCGTCGTGGTCGAAGACGAGGCCGTTCTGCTCGGGGTGCACGAAGTCGCGGAAGCACCCGAGCCCCGAGACGATCGGCGGGAGGCCGAAGGCCATCGCCTCGAGCGGCGCGAGCCCGAAGGTCTCGCCCCGGGCGGCGAGCGAAGGATAGACGAAGATCGAGGCCGAGCGGTATTCGTGGTTGAGCGACTCGGCGCCGAAGAGCGGGCCGACGAAGTCCACCGGCAGGCCGCGCGCCTCGTGTTTCAGGAGCTCAAGATAGGCCGCTCCGGCGCCGCCCTCCTCGGCGCGCCACGGGCCGACGATGCGCAACTTCCAGCCGGGCAGGTGCGGGGTCGCGCGGCGCCAGGCCGAGAGCAGCAGGTCGAGGCCCTTCTCGGGATGCACGCGTCCGGTGTAGAGCACGGTCGGCGTACGCTCGGTCGGGGCGGGCAGGCTCGTGGCACGGTGGGCGACCGGGTAGGGGATGACGCAGAGCCGGGGGGCTCGGCCCCCGCCGAGTTCCTCGGCGATCGCCCGTGCCACAGTGCTGGAGACGGTCTGCAGGCAGGCGACATGGCGGTAATGGCGCATCTGCCCGCGGGGAAACCGGGCCACATGCACGACCATCCGGCCGTAGCGCGGCGCGCGCACGAGCAACGGCAGCCAGAAGGTGTTGCCCACGACGATGTCGGCCGGGGGCAGGCGGCGGCGCACGGCCAGCGTGAAGAGCAGATCCTTGAGCTTCAGCAACGCGAGCGAGCGCGGTTGGGCGAAGCCCGAGACGCGCAGATGACGGACGCCGCCGGCCGTCTCCGTGTTTGGAAGATGAGGATGGCGACGGGAGACGTGCAGCACCTCGTGCCCGCGGCGCGCGAACTCCTGCCCGAGCCCGTGCCAGACCTTCTCGACCGCGCCGCCCATGATCGGCGGCACCGGCAGAAACGCTCCTTGGACGATCGTGATGCGCATTCGGGACACTAGGACGAAACAACGGGTGGTCGTACAGCCAGTACGCGGTGGACTTCGTCCAGCAGCGAGTCGGCCGCGCGGGAGATCTCGAACCGGTTGGCGAAACAGGCGGGGGCGGCGGCGCGCATCCGCGCCCGCTCCGCGGCCGGGAGCACGAGCCAGCGCGCGAGCAGGCGGCGTGTGCCCTCGGCCGTGTCGGGCTCGACGAGGGCGGCGCCGGCGGCGGCGACCTCGCGCCAGATGTTTACCTGGTCGGAGAGGAGCGCGGGCGTGCCGCAGGCGAGCGCTTCGGCCACGGCGATGCCGAAGTTCTCCTGGTGCGAGGGCAGGATGAACGCCTCCGCGGCGCGGAAGGCGCCCCATTTGGCATCGCCCTCCAGCATGCCTGGCCAGAGCACGTTGCTACCGGCCCGCGCGCGGAGTTGGGCGAGGTAGGCGGGGTCGGCGCAGGGCCCGCCGACGACGAGCGCGGGCGGAGTGGTGGTCGCGGGCACCGCGGCCGCCAGCTCCGCGTGCGCCTGCAGCAGCAGATCGACGCCCTTCTTCTCGTGGATCCGGCCGAGGAAGAGCAGGAACGGACGATCGCCCAGCTGCGGGCAACGGGCGCGGAAGGCGGCGAGTTGCGCCTCCTCCGGCGGGGGCGGTGCGGCGCACCCGTAGTTGACGACGACCTCGCGGCAGCGCCACGGGCGGAAGGCGGTGCGGGCGAGCCGCCGCTCCTCCTCGCAGGTGAAGAGCACGCCCGCGGCGTGGCGGAGCACGTGGTACTCCGCGAGCCACCAGTACAGCCGCTTCTTGAAGTGCTTGAGCGGATAGGTGCGGTTGAACCACGGATCGAGCATGCCGTGGGGGTAGACGAAGTAGGGCGTGCCCCGGCGCCGCGCCTCGCGCCAGACGGCGTAACCATGGAACTGCCACAGGCCGTGGACCACGGCGGCGTCGAACCGCGGGAGTTCGCGGCGCAGCCAGGGACGCAGGGCCGCGCAGTAGCCGTTGGCGCGGCGGCTGGGGCCGAGCGCGTGGATCGCCGTGGCCTCCGGGCAGCGGTGGGCGGAGGCCGGGTCGTCGACTGTGACGATCTCGGTGGCCACGCCGCGGGCGGCGAGCACGGGCGTGATCGAGCGCACGCCGGCGGTGGGGCCGCCGCCGGCGGGGGTGAGCGAGTGCAGGGCGCGGAGCAGGCGGATGGGAGTGGCGGTCATTCCTGGGCGGCCCGGCGGTAGAGCTCGAGGTAGGCGGCGACCATGGCGGCGGTGGTGAAACGTCGGGCGTTGGCGAGGCCGCGCTCGTTGAGGACCGGCGTCCCGCGCAGCGCCCGGGCGATCGTGGCGGCGGCGCCGGCGGGATCGGCGGGATCGAAGTAGACGGCGCCGTCGCCGCCGACCTCGGTCATCGGCGGCCGGTTGGATGTGAATACACGGCAGCCGCAGGCCTGCGCCTCGAGGCTGGGCCAGCCGAAGCCCTCCTCGAGCGAGGGGAAGACGAGTCCGTCGGCCGCGGAGTAGAGGGCGGCGAGCTGCTCGTTGGAGACGTGGCGCGGGGCCTCGATCGCGTCGGCCAGGCCGAGTTGCGCGGCGAGGGCGGCGTCGGCGCCTGCGAGGGGCTTGCCGACCATGACCAGCCGGCCGGCGTAGCCGTGCACGGTCCTGAGCGCGTGGAAGATGCGCAGGAGGCCGGGGCGGTTCTTGTACCACTGGCCGCCGCCGACGTTGAGCAGGAAGGCGGTGCGCGGCAGGTGCGCCGACACCTCGCCGACCAGCGCCCGGGCCCGGTCGGTGTCCAGCCGGTGGTAGTCAAAATTCAACGGCAGCGGGATCACGGGCGTGCGCTCCGGCGGCAGGCCGGTCAGGCGGCGGAGGTCCGCGCAGGTCTTGCCGGAGATCGAGGCGGCCCACGGGGCGCGGGCGAGGTGGCGCCGGATCCAGTGCTGGTAGCGGCGTCCGCTCCAGCCGACGGGGTTCTCCGGAATCTCGCCGAGGGCGGAGCGGATCTGCAGGAGGTCGTTGCAGGTGACGACGGTGCGCCGGGGCAGATGGGGCAGGTAGACGGCGTTGGCGTGGTCGACGATGTGGAAGACGGCGTCGGGACGGGCGCGCACGAGGCGCCGGAGCACGCGGGGAAAGAACAGGAACTTGTCGGCATAGCCGAGGAGCTTGGGCCAGCCGCTGTAGCGGTAGGGGCGGCAGAGGCGCGTGAGCCGAGGCTGCGGTGCAACCAGCTCCACGGCGACCCCCGCCGCGGCGAGCTCGCGGCGGAACAACTCCGCGAGCCGGAGCATGCTCTGCTGCGCATCCGGCGCGAAGTTGGCGACGAGGATGACCGGCGGCGGGCTCATCGGGCGGGTGCCTCCTCGCCATCGATCGGCTCGGCTGGCTCCTCCGGCTCGTCCACCTCCTCGTCCCCGGGCAGTTCGTCGTCGACCTCCTCCGGCTCGTCCTGGCAGGAGGCCAGGCAGAGGCCGGAGCCGAGGATGGCGAAACCGAGGCCGGTGGGTTGTGCCCATTGGCCGGACACAAGGGGGACGACCGTGGCGCTGAGAAGCAGCCAGGGCAGCGGGTCGCGCAGGCGGACCAGCCGGTGCAGCGCCCGGCGCAGCAGCGAGAAGGCGAGGAGGAACCGTAGGCCGAGGAAGGCCACGCCGAGTGGCAGCCCGAGCTCGAGCAGGCATTTCGCCCATTCGTTCTCGGCGAGCAGGAAGCCCATCCGCCCGGTGGTGAGGCGGGCGGCGACGTTGGACCCCATGCCGACGCCCTCGCCGAATAGGTTGGTCCGGCCGATGGTGTCCTGGAGGTACGCGCCGCCGCTAAACACCCGATCGGTGACCACGCCCACGCCGCTGGTGTCGCCCCCGCTCGCGGCCGTCTCCCAGCGCGAGAAGAAGGCCTCGCGGGCCTCGTCGAAGATCGGCAGGAAACCGAGGATCGTGAACACGACCGCCCCGACGAAGGCGAGGCGCAGCACCGAGGCATTGATCAACCCGGTGAAAAGCAGGCTGAACCCATAGGCCAGGCCCACGGCGACGACGGCGACCGCCAGCGTGCGGCTGATCGAGACCGGGACGGCGAAAACAACCGCCAGTCCGCACAGCACGAGCAGCGGCCACCAGAGGCGATGGCGCGCCTTGAACTGATGGAAGAGCAGGGCCGCCGCGAACGGATAGTAGAGGTTGGGACCGGTGATGAAGGAGAAGAAGCCCGGCGGGCGGATATGGCCGAGCGCGCCGTAGATCTGGCCGACGCCCTCCTCCATGCCGACGCCGCGGTTGATGTAGCTGTCCGGTGGCGACTCGAACTGGACGACCATCAGCACGGTCATCGGGACGGCGAGCAGCAGGAGCGCCTGGCCGAGGCGCTCGACATCGCGGCGGGTGAGCACGGTCGCCATGACCCAGACCAGCGGCAGGTGCAGGAAGTTGGTGCGCAGGCCGTAGGCGGTGACGAGGAGGTTGTCCTGGCCGGCGAGGAACGAGCCGAGCACCGCGGCCACGGCCATGAAGCCGGTGGCGAGCACCCAGCCGTTGAGCGGCAGGGCCCCGCGGCCGAGCGCGAGCAGGTAGATCAGGATCGCGACCGGGTCGCGCACGACCAGCAGCGCGTCCGAGTATCCGGGCAGCACCCACTTGCGCAGCGCCCCCTCGAAGATCAGCAGTAGCGCGTAGATCCAGATCAGGGTTTTGATGGAGCGATACACGGGAGGAGGTTGGCGGAATCGGCCGGCCGGCGGGAGCCGGAAGTTGGCGGGTCAGCGGGCGGGGCGGAGGGTCGCGAAGAGACGCTCGAGTTGCTCCGTGAGCAGGTGGCGCCGCTTCTCTGTGGCGGCGCTGAAGGCGAAGGCCAGCGCCAGCGAGGCGCCGAGGCCGGCCACCGCCGGAAGCCAGCCGTGATGGTCGTAGTCGACGGTCGCGGCCAGGAACACGAGCAGCGGGTGATGGAGAACGTAGAGCGAGAACGAGGCGTCGGCCCCCGCGCGCGCGAAGCGCGAGAGCGCGCCCTGGGGCGACACCGGCGGCATGGCGTCGCGCACCAGGAGGATCACGAGGGCCACGAGGGCACCGGCGACGAGGTCGGTCACGAACCCGTTGGAGAAGAAGAACGGGGGGGTGCCCACGAGGAGGGGCACGTCGATGCCGCGCCACAGGTGCAGGATGAGGATGGTGACGACCACCGCCAGTCCCGCGCGCGCCATGGCCGGTGAGCACCGGTACCGGTCGCCAACGCGGTGGCACGCGACGCCGACCAGCCACACCGGCAGCAGCAGGAAGATCTTCGGCCCGACGACCACCCCGCAGGCGACGAGCAGCGCCCAGCGCCAGAAACGCGGCCGCACGAACAGGAACACACCGAAGGCGGTGTAGAACCAGAACTCGTAGGCGAGCGACCAGAGCGGCTGGTTGGTGGGCGGCGCCGCGCTCAGCCACCAGCTCTCCTGCAGGTTCAGCAGGCTCAGGCCGAACCGCACGGCTTCGTGCCCGCGATCGAACCGGTGGTAGTAGCCGGGATCCAGCGAGCGGCCGACGAGCAGGAGCACTGCCGTGAGCAGCAGGGCCGGCACCAGCACCGAGTAGATCCGCGACAGCCGGGCGATGACGTAGTCCCGCCCGGACCGCCGCCGCGCCACGGTGGTGTAGGAGATCACGTAGCCCGAGAGCACGAAGAACACGATCACGCTGAAATGCCCGACCCGGTGCGAGAGCAGGAACCAGTCCGAGTAGCCGGTGGTGCCGAAGTGGGCGACGACGACCACCAACGCGGAGATGAACCGCAGCAGGTTGAGAAAACAGGATACGTTAGGCGCCATCGGGACGGGGCGGAGCGGAGGTGGCGCCACCGGCGAGGGAGGCGGCGGCGAGGTGTTCCCGCACGAACCGGGCCAGCCCGGTCTCGTAGGCGGCCCAGGTGAATCGCGCGGCGCGGGCACGGGCGGCGGCGCCCATCGCGGCGAGGCGCGCCCGGTCGCGGTGCAGTGCATCGAGCCGGCCGGCGATTGCGGCGGCGTCGCGGATCGGCACGAGGAAGCCGTCGGTGCCGTCGGTGATGAGGTCCGGCCCGGCCGTGTGCGGGGTGGTGATGACCGGCACGCCCTGTGCCATGGCCTCGAGGATCACCAGGCCGAAGCCCTCGAAGAGCGAGGGGAAGACCAATACATCGCTGCGGCGCATGAGGTCGAGGATGCCGGCGTGCGGCAGCGAGGCGATCCAGTGGTGGCGGCCGAGCGCGCGCTCGAGGGCGGCGCAGGGCTCGGCGGGTTTCGTGCCGACCAGCGTAAGCTCGATCGAGCGGCTGGCGAGGCCGGCGGCGGCGAAGAGATAGGAGAGGCCCTTGCGTTGGCCGAGCGAACCCACGTAGAGCACACGCAACGGCTGGTCCGGGGCGGCGTACGGCGAACGCGGCGCGGCGGGATCGCCGGCCGGGGCGCCGTAGGGGAGCACGTGGACGGGCGCGGTGAAGCCGGGATGCTCGGCGAGGGTGGCCTTGGTGAACGAGGTGGCGGCGAAGACGACGTCGGCCAGCCGGAGCTCCTCGTCCTTGCGCTCCGTCTTCGCCGCGCTGTCGCGGTTGCCCACGATCGTGCCGGCCCACTCGGGTTCGCGCTCCGCCTCCTCCGTCAGGATACGGCGGGCGGCGCGCCAGTAGCCGATGGGCTGGTCGTAGAAGGTGGCGAGGCCGCGCGAGCGGGCCGCGCGAAACGATTCGAACGCTCCGTCCTCGTAGGCGTAGACGCCGGAGAGCCCGCCACGGGCGAGCCGGCGCGCGCAGGCGCGGTCGAGGTCGCGATACACCGCATCGACGCAGCATGCGCCGGTCTCGTGGCGGGTGAGGCGGCCGCCGAACCCACCGCGGCCCGCGGCGAGGCGCACGAGCTCGCGCAGTGGACGCGAGCGGGCGAACGGCAACAGTTCATCGGGCACGGCCCGCCGGCGTAGTTGGCCGGCGAGGCCGCCGGGCAGGAGGCTCAACCACGCCGCGCCCGGGTCGACCGCGAGGCAGGTCCGGAACTCCGTGAGCAGGCCGGCGCGCGCCAGGCCGAGGGCGGCATGGCGGACGTTGGCGTTGCCCGTGGGATGGGAGAGAAGGAGCACGTTGGACGGTGGGCGGTTACCGGTTACCGGTGAGCGGTGAGCGGTGAGCGGAGGACGGTTTCCGGTTACCGGTTTCCAGTGGACGGTGGACGGTGGACGGTGAGCAGAGGGAGGAAGGAACCGCTAATCCACACTGATGGGAACTGCTGGCGGACGCGGTGGACAGTGAACGGCGTGCGGTGTCCGGTCAGCGGTTGCCGGTGGCGGGATGACGGTGCGTGCTAATCGGTGAGAGAAAGGCGGCGGGCGCTGCGGGAAGAATGGTCGGAACCCGGATTTTGGTGTGAGGGAATCGAATGCGACAATCCGTCGGAGGGCACGTTGTTTCCGCTCGGCCCGGCGTGGTAGAAGTCCGGAGCCACGGCCGGTGTTGCGGGATTCGGAAAACTTCAGAGCGGCGCGTGGGGGCGGCGCGCGCAGCACCGGTGGTGGCGAAGTGCCGGCGCCCGTGCACCTCGCGCCCCGCGCTCACTCTCAACGAAGCAGCTGGACACAGAGGGCACGGAGATAAGGCAAGAGTACACAGAGAGAGCGGAGAAAGACTGGATGCCAAAGGTACTCCCTATCTGGGTGCGTAGGCCGGACCAGATTTCGCTTCCCCAACTCCTTCTGGGGTTTCCTACCGTCTCTTTTCTGTCTCTGTGCCCTGTCCGAACAGCCGTTTCTAGGCTCACCCGGTACGGACCCGTACGCCGGGTGGTGTAGGGCCGGATGCTAGTTGCCTCCGGCTACCCGATTAGGCGATTCCTTTTCCAACGCCTCAAGTGCGCGCCTGATGACCTTGATCGTCTCCTCGATATCGAGGACGACGATCCGATGCTCAAGATCGACACTCGTCACTCGCGCCATGCATGGGACTCCTTCACGCAGCTCTTCTCCCTTCGTAGACACGAGCTTGAGGTTCCTGCAGCGGAACTCCCCATGGCCCCGACTG